>NZ_CP151080.1:345000-655625 GCF_050821495.1 Ottowia caeni
ACAGCTGGATGCAAGCGGTCACTTTCATTTGTGTGGGTCTGGTCGCCGTATTCACCAAGGGCATGGTGCAGCGTCTGCTGATCCTCGTTGGACTGGGGCTGGCCTCGCTGATCTACCTGGTACTGGCCAACGGCATGGGCATGGGCAAGCCCATGGATTTTTCCGGCATCATCAACGCGGCCTGGCTGGGCTTGCCGAAATTTACGGCACCGGTGTTTGAGGCCAATGCCATGCTGCTTATCGCACCTGTTGCGCTGATCCTGGTGGCTGAGAACCTCGGACACATCAAGGCCGTGACGGCTATGACTGGCCGCAATCTGGATCCCTATATCGGCCGGGCGTTCATCGGAGACGGGATCGCCACCATGGTAAGTGGGTCAGCTGGCGGCACGGGTGTCACCACGTATGCGGAAAATATCGGCGTGATGGCAGCCACGCGCATCTATTCAACCGCAGTGTTCGTGGTGGCGGCGCTGGTTGCCTTGGTGCTGGGCTTTTCTCCGAAGTTCGGGGCGCTGATCCAGGCGATTCCGCTGCCCGTGATGGGCGGGGTGTCGATTGTGGTGTTCGGTCTGATCACCATAGCGGGCGCAAAAATCTGGGTCGACAACAAGGTCGACTTTACCAATCCGGCGAACCTGATTACGGCTGCCATCACCCTGGTGCTGGGTACGGGAGACTTCACCCTGAAGTTCGGCAGTTTCGCGTTGGGGGGTATTGGCACCGCGACATTTGGAGCCATTCTTTTGCACGCCCTGCTGCGCAGGCGGCATTGAAGCTTGAGTGAGCAGCGCCCTCTCCGTCATTTTTGCTCAAGCCTGGAATCCAGGGGTGATGGAGAGGCTGCACTGGATCCCCTGCCTTCGCGGCGGCCGGCGGCCGGCGATCCGGCGATCCGGCGGCCGGCGCTCCGGGGATGACGAGAACGAGCGGAGATGACGGGAGACTCGGGGAATGCTCTGCACGCGCTCCTTGAGCGTGAACGCGTTCCTATTCTTCAGCGTAGCGAGCGAGGCGCTCACTGCGCCAGTAGATGTCGTCTCCGGCGCTGCCGTCTGGCCGATGACGGTTGAGCACGCGAGCCAGGACGAACAGCAGGTCCGACAATCGATTCAGGTACTGACGAGGCGCGTCGCGCAGCTCTTCAGCCTGACCTAAGGCCACAACGGCTCGCTCCGCCCGGCGGGCCACGGTACGGCAGACGTGCGCCTGAGCCGCAGCGCGGGTGCCTGCAGGGAGGATGAATTCCTGCAAGCGCGGTAATTGGGCATTGTGGGCCTCCAGTGCCTGATCCAGCGCAAGCAACGCGTCGGCCTTGAGCAGCTCAAACCCAGGGATGGAGAGCTCTCCACCCAGGTTGAAAAGCTGGTGCTGAATATCGATCAATAGTTCACGCACAAGAGCTGGCATGTCTTCGCACAGCAGAAGACCGATATGGCTGTTGAGTTCGTCGACATCGCCCATGGCATGCACACGAAGGCTGTCTTTTGACACACGCGTGTTGTTGCCCAGGCCAGTGGTGCCGTCATCCCCAGTTCGGGTGGCAATTTGCGTCAGGCGCTTTCCCATGTCTGTTTTCCAATTCTGATCAGGTTAATGGCACGGTGAGGCGTGCGATCACATCGCGCGTGTCAGGCCTCACGCCACGCCACCATTCGAATGCCTCTGCCGCCTGTTCGGCCAGCATGCCCACACCATCCACCACTTGGGCACAACCGGCCTGACGCGCAAGACGCAAAAAGGGCGTTAAGCCCTTACCGTAAACCAGATCGTACGCAAGCGCGCCAGGCGCGAAGACTGAAGGGGAAATAACGGGCAGCTCGGCGCTGAGCGACGCTGAAGTGGCATTGAACACGATGTCGAAAACCCGATCTTCCAGAGCGCCTAGCCCACACCCTTCGACCGTAGTACCGCCGGCATGCGGAACAAAGGTTTGCGCCAGTATTTTGGCTTTTTCGGCGGTGCGGTTGGCGACTACGATGAGCGAGGCACCCGCTCGCGCCAAAGGCAACAATGCGCCGCGCGTGGCACCACCCGCCCCGAGCACGAGCACGCGCTGGCCCGCGATCGCCAGACCCAGGTTACGCTCCACATCGCGAACCAGGCCGATGCCGTCGAAGTTCTGCCCCAGCACCCGATCGCCCTCAAACTTCAGGGCGTTCACGGCGCCGGCCAGCTGTGCGTCTGGCGAAAGCTCAGTGGCATAGGCAAAGGCGTCGGTCTTGAACGGCACCGTGACGTTCAAGCCTCTGCCGCCAGCAGCGCGAAAGGCATTCGCGGCCCGGGCGAAACCGCCGGGCGTTGTCTCGCCAAGGAGAGCGGTGTAATGCAAGTCTTGGCCGGTCGCCTGTGCGAACAGCCCATGGATCAACGGTGACTTGCTATGGTCGATAGGATTGCCGATAACGGCGTAACGGTCAGTCATACGGGGACTTTACCCCGGAAACAACTGTCGGACACGCCCGATGAGTGTCCGATGAGGACGTTGGTCGTAAACTGAAAGCCAGCTCAGCAAGAAGGAATGCTCCATGAACGCCCCTACCCAGCCCGCCCATTTGAAGCCCGAGATCAAGCCACGTGAAACACCGGCCGCTTTGCTTGAATCCCTCCACAAGCGTTTTGGGAGCAATCTGTCGACAGCGCTTGCGATGCGTGAGCAGCACGGGCGCGACGAATCGGCTTTCACCACGGTGCCACCGCCATCTGCCGTCGTGTTCGCCGAGAGTACACAGGACGTGCAGGACGCTGTCAGGATGTGCGCGGCCCACAAGGTGCCCGTGATTCCTTACGGCGTGGGTTCGTCGCTGGAAGGACATCTTCTGGCCGTGCAAGGTGGCGTCAGCCTTGATCTCACCCGCATGAACAAGGTGCTCTCGATCAACGCGGAGGACCTCACGGTGACGGTGCAACCGGGTGTCACGCGCAAGCAGCTCAATGAAGAGATCAAGAGCACGGGATTATTCTTTCCGATCGATCCAGGGGCCGATGCCAGCATTGGCGGCATGACGGCCACCCGAGCCAGCGGCACCAACGCTGTGCGTTATGGCACCATGCGTGAAAACGTGCTGGCGCTGGAAGTGGTCACCGCCAGCGGCGAAGTCATTCGCACCGGCACGCGCGCACGAAAGAGTAGTGCCGGCTACGATCTGACGCGCCTGTTCGTGGGCAGCGAAGGGACGCTGGGTGTGGTCACAGAAGTTACCTTGCGCATCTACCCGCTGCCCGAGGCCGTTTCAGCCGCCATATGCAGCTTTCCTAGCATTGCCGAGGCTGTCAATACGGTGATCGCGACCATTCAGCTTGGTGTGCCCATCGCACGCGTGGAGCTGATCGATGCGAACAGTGTGCGTGCCGTCAACCGGCATAGCAAACTCACTCTGCGCGAGGAGCCCATGCTGTTGATGGAATTCCACGGTTCGCCCGCGGGAGTGAAGGAGCAAGCCGAAACCGTGCAGGAGATTGCACGCGAACACGATGGCGATGACTTTGAGTGGGCCGACACGCCCGAGGAACGCACGCGCCTGTGGACGGCTCGGCACAACGCTTACTTTGCCGCCGTGCAAAGCCGCCCGGGTAGCCGCTGTATCACCACCGACACCTGCGTGCCCATTTCACGCCTGGCCGATGTCCTGCTGGATACCGTGCGCGAGGCGGATGACAGCGGAATTCCGTACTTTCTGGTTGGGCACGTGGGTGACGGCAACTTCCACGTGGGGTATCTCATCGACCCGGATGATGATGCGGAACGCGCGCGTGCGGAGCAACTCAACCATCAAGTCGTCACGCGCGCCCTCCGTGTAGGTGGCACTTGCACCGGCGAGCACGGTGTGGGCCTGCACAAAATGGGGTTTCTGGAAGAAGAAGCTGGAGAGGGTGCGATGAGCGTGATGCGAACGATCAAGCGGGCACTGGACCCGGACAACATCATGAATCCGGGGAAAGTGTTCGCCGTCTGAAGACTTCGGGATACGCTCAGTTTGCCGACCTTCGGAGCGCTGCAGGTGCTCCAGGGGTTCGGCCCTCATGTAGCTCCTTCAGGATCCCCGAAGACGGTCGATCAGGCCGTTCAGTTCTTCCAGGGACGCAAACTGCACTGCCAGTTCGCCGGAATGCTCGAGCTTGCCGGCGCGCTTGGCTTTCTTTTTCACCCGCACTTCGACCTGCGCCATCAGCAGATCGGACAATTCTTCCTCAACGCGTCGCACATCTCCTGATTTCTCCGCTTCGCCTGCGGGCTTGCGCGGCGCGGTGAGGTTGAATTCGGCGCTCAGTCGCTTGACCAAGCCTTCCGTTTCACGCACCGACATTTTCTTGGCGCTGACTTGATTGGCCGCAGTGATTTGCGCCGCACCTTCGAGCGCCAGTAGTGCTCGCGCGTGACCCATGTCAATGTCGCCCGCCATGAGCATGGTTTGCACGGGGTCGGCCAACTGCAGCAAGCGCAGCAGATTGCTCGCTGCGCTGCGGCTACGCCCTACTGCCTGGGCGGCCTGCTCGTGCGTCAACGAAAATTCATTGACCAGCCTTTGCAGGCCCTGCGCTTCCTCTAGAGGGTTCAAGTCCTCGCGCTGGATGTTTTCGATCAACGACATGGCAGCCGCGGCCTCGTCAGGCACTTCGCGCACTAGCACCGGCACCTCGGCCAGCCCCGCCAGCCGTGCCGCTCGGAATCGGCGTTCGCCTGCGATGATTTCGTAGTTTGCTATATTATTTATAGCATTTGATGATTCGCCAGAATTGCGCTTGGAACCATTCACCCCATTGGCACCCAAGCGCCGGACCAGAATGGGCTGCATGATGCCTTGCGACTTGATGGATTCGGCCAACTCGTACAGAGCCCCTTCGTCCATGCGCGTGCGTGGCTGGTAGTAACCAGGACACATCTCGTCAAGCGGCAGCATCATCGGCGTGCCGGCCGGAGTAGGTTGCTGGGCGCCATCTGCCGCGTTCTGAGAAAGGCTCGGACCGAGCAACGCATCGAGACCGCGACCTAGGCCTTTGGGTTTTTTGGTAACCATGTGACTGTGTTTATAGTGAATTTAGGGCGTGCAGCAGTGCTTCCGTGGGCCATGTCTGCACACGCGGGCCGTAGCTGGCGATGGCGGTGAGCGTCGCGTTGTGATGGGCAATGACCTGTTCGGGCGCTAGCACCGCATTTCCCGCCGATGTGTGCGCATCTTGCGCCAGCAGCACAGGCCACCCCAGCGCGAGCGCTCGGCGACAAGTGGTGTCGATGCAGAATTCGGTATGGATACCGCAAATAATCAGGGTGTCGACAGCCCGTTCTTTTAACAGGGCTTCCAGGCCTGTGCCATTGAAGGCATCGGGCGTGGCCTTGGAAACGCGCAGATCCGCAGGATCTACCTCCAGGCCCTTGGCTATCTCCCATCCTGGGGTGCCGGACCGCAGTCGAGCCGCATTTTCATGTTGCGCCCAGATGACCGGAACTTGTGCAGCACGCGCGGCCCGGGCAAGTTCGTTGATCCTCCCGATGACCCCTTTGCAATCAAAAGGCTGTGCCTCACCCTGGCACAGGGCCTGTTGCATGTCGACGATGAGCAAGGCGGGTTTCATGGAAAGCTCCAGGCAGATGGCAGTTCAGACTGAACGATAGCGCCTCAGCACTTTGCGTGCTTCAGATCGAGCAACAGTGCGTGCCCTTCATCCCAATCGCCCAGACCCGAATCAGCGTTGATGTGCCCCTTGGCGCCCAGATGATAGAGACTCGCTCCCCACCCGGCAGCGAAGTGGCTGGCTCGGTCCAGGCTGCAAAAAGAATCATCGCTGCTGGCAACCACCACACTCTTGAATGGCAAGGGCTGACGCTGAATGGGCGCCCAGCCATGAAGCACTTGTCGGTTGTCCTCGCGCTCGACATCGGGTGGTGCCACGAGCAGTGCCCCCACGACGCGGTCTGTGTGCCGCGAATGCGCGGCCCACCATGAGACAAGAATGCAACCAAGGCTATGGGCCGCCAGCATAACGGGCGCCCTACTCGCGAGCACCACTTCTTCCAGCCGCGCCGTCCAGTCTCCGCGCAGGGGGCGCATCCAGTCGTGCTGCTCTACACGCGAGTAGCCATGCAGCAACTCCCAGCGGCTTTGCCAGTGTTCTGGGCCGCTGCCTTGCCAACCCGGAAGATTGAAGACTTGGGGTGCCATATGTTTGCTACTCTATTAATAGCAAAAATTAATCATGCAGTCCGCGCTCCACCAATTCTTGCGCAAAAGCCAGGAATGCCTGGCTGCCCTTGGCAGAGGAATCGAACAATACACCTGGCAAGCCGTAGCTCGGTGCTTCGGCCAGGCGCACGTTGCGTGGAATGATGGCGTCGAAGACCTTGGAGCCGTAATGGCTCTTGAGTTGCTCGCTGACCTGTTGTTGCAGCGTGATGCGAGGATCAAACATGACCCGCAGTAGCCCAATCAGGCGAAGGTCGCGGTTCAGGTTGGCATGAACCTGCTTAATGGTGTTGGTGAGGTCAGCCAGTCCTTCCAGTGCAAAGTATTCGCACTGCATGGGCACGATCACGCCTTTGGCGGCGCACAGCCCATTCAGCGTGAGCATGCTCAGGGACGGAGGGCAATCGATCAGTACGAAATCGTAATCGGCATCCACTTTCGCCAAGGCATCTTTCAGCCGACGCTCGCGCCTCTCCTCCGCGACCAGTTCCACCTCGGCACCTGCCAGTTCCCGATTGGCTCCAAGCACCGCGTAGCTTGCCCCCGCCTCTTGCAGCTTCGACGGAACGACGGCGGCTTCAGCCACGCTGGCAGACTCCAGAAGCACGTCGTAGACAGAGAGTTCCATGGTGCGCTTGTCGACGCCAGAGCCCATGGTGGCATTACCCTGTGGGTCCAGATCGACCAGCAGCACGCGCTGGCCGATCTTGGCCAGGCCTGCGGCCAGGTTGACGGTGGTGGTCGTCTTGCCGACGCCGCCTTTTTGGTTTGCGATGCAGAAAATTTGCGCCATGAAAGGAAGCGTTCGCCTATTTAGTGAGTGCCAACCGTACGCCAAAGCCAATCAGGAAGACTCCTGCGAGCTTGGTGAGAACACCGGAGATGCGCGGGTTGGCGCGCATGCGTTCGGCCATGTAATGCGATATCAACGTCGCCGTCGATCCGTACAAGAATGTCAGCACGGCAATGGTCAAAGCCATGGCGCCAAATGTGAGAAAACCCGGTTGCCGAGCAGGGTCGACAAACAAGGGAAAGAAGGCCATATAAAACACAATGGCCTTCGGATTCAATAAGGTAATGAAAAATGCCTGCTTGGCAAAATGGTGGGGGGCCAGCTTGAGAACGGCTCCCTCCCCGGGTTTGGCCATGAGCATGCGAAGACCTAGCCAAGCAAGGTAAGCGGCACCCAGCCACTGCACAGCAGAAAATGCCGCAGGGTATGCCTTGAGCATGGTCGCCACACCGGCGACAGCGCACCACAGAAGAATCTGGTCACCCGCAATCACACCCAGCGTGGCTGCCAACCCCCTCGAATACCTCCCTGCGCCGTACTGGAGATGAGCGCCAGGTTGCCAGGACCAGGGATCGCCAGGAACACCAGGACGGCTAGAGCAAAAGCGGGGTAATCAATGATGGCGAGCATGGGATTTACCAAGAGCAACAAGGCGAGTGTACCGGCCTTGCGTCCATTCTCTTCAAAAATGAAGTTTCAAACCCCGATAGACAGCCCTATTGCCACTTGTGGAAGCCAGTGATTGCATCTCAAAGATCAACCTCTGGGCCCCTAGAAAACCTCGGCGGGACCAGATGTTTCACGTGAAACACGGCCACCACACCAGGAGTGAAGCCAGGAGCCTGTCGGACTTGGAAATCGCCGAATGCAAATGAGTCACAGCGGTTCATTTTTTCGCAGACCTATTGACCCTTAGATGGAATGACACTTTCTTAAGGCAAGGACCTGACCTTGAGAAGGATATTTCCCGTAGGAGCGGCTTCAGAGGGTGTCGTAAAAGTGGTTGACTGAATGGCCCCTCCCCGCTGGGGGCGCCCGGCTGAGGGGAGGTCAGGGTGGGGGCTCTCGGAGCATTTCGTAGTCACTGCCTTGTTTTGGTGCCGTGCGTGCCCCCATCCCAACCTTCCCCTACGCCGGGCGCCCCCAGTGGGGGAAGGAGTAGTTTTGCGACACCCTCATGAGAAACAAAACTTTGAAAGCCCAAAACGACCTCCATCATCCCTGCCTTTGTAGGAGCGGCTTCAGCCGCGAAGGGTCACCATCATCACTGGCGTCTCGTGCTCGGAAGGAAACCGATCGCGGCTGAAGCCGCTCCTACAAGCAACCCCTCTTTGTTTCTCCTCAGAACGCCGGGCGCCCCCAAGGGGCCTGGGAAGCTCTAAAGCCGCTCCTACAGTTGCAGGGTTGATTGAAACGATTTTGCCATAAGCACCTGCCATTCCTCTTAGACGGGCTATAGGCTTGCGAAACCCGGACAGCCTGTCCTCGTCGGATCCAATTATCGCTTTCGACGCTCCAAGTGCGACCGACTCCAGAAGTGAAAGTCGCCCTCTTTCGATCGACCCGCAAGGCGTCTGAGAACCAGGCGTTGGTCTCCGATCGCGTTCGCAGCTTAGCCTGACTGATCCACGTCTATTGATCCGACTCCATGATGTTTAAATTCTCTGGCCACCTTCTCCCCTTCCAGCGGAACAGAGGCCAGAATCCAAACAAAGAGACCCCCTCCAGAGCACCCGCGGATTCACCTGTTTGAATCGACTAGCGATGAGTGATGGGTCGGACCACTGGCAACCCACCTCGTCCGCCAAGCCTACGGATGAGCCGAATCTTCCAGCCTCATCCAGACGAGGCACCTCTCGGCGTCCAGCCCCGGCACATCCAGATGTTCCACGTGAAACACCTTCACCGTCGGTGACAACTGCGTCAACTCATCATCCGGGTGCCGCCCCTTCATGGCCAGCCATATGCCCTGCTCTGCCAACGCATTCTTAGACCACTCGGTGAAATCCGCCAGCGAGGCGAAGGCACGAGAAGTGACGACATCAAAGCGCTCCGCCACCGTCTCAACCCTGGCGTGAAGGCTTTTCAGGTTTGGCAACCCCAGGGTGGATGCAGCCTGCTGAATGAACGACGTCTTCTTGGCCACTGCATCTACACAGGTCACACTAATTTCCGGACAGCAAATAGCAATCACCACACCAGGCAAGCCGCCACCAGATCCGACATCCAGTATTCGAGCCGCCCTTCCCTGCGTGTGCCTACGCAACGGACTGATAACGGCAAGACTATCCAGGAGGTGATGTGTCAACATTTCCGCCGGATCACGTACCGCCGTGAGGTTGTAAACCTTATTCCACTTACCTAGTAGCTCCAGGTAGGAAAGCAACTGCTGGCGCTGGTGGTCCGTCAGACTCAAGCCAAAAGCCGCCAAACCGGCTTCCAACTGCGGCTGCAACGCAAGTCGGCTCATACTGCCTCTTCCTCTTGCTTTGAAGCCGCCCCATTGAAGCCCTTGAACCCGCTCTTCTTCAAGTGAATCAGAAGCAAAGATATGGCTGCAGGCGTCACACCCGAAATGCGTGATGCCTGCCCCAAGGTGTCCGGCCGATGCTTCTGCAGTTTCTGCCGCACTTCGATCGAAAGCGCGGAAACACCCAAGTAATCGAAGCTGGCCGGCAGCCTGAGGTTCTCGTAATAGGCAGCTCGTTCGACCTCTTCCTTTTGTCGCTCAATGTATCCGGAGTACTTAGCCGCAATTTCCACCTGCTCGATAACCGGCTCTGTCAAGGCGTTCAATGTTTCACGTGAAACATCAGCGGATGCGTACTTACCGCCATCAAGGGACATCAAGTCTGCGTACCGCACTTCAGGCCGGCGCAACAAGTCAAACAGGTTGTGTTCATGCTCGATAGCTTTACCGAGCACCCGCTCGGATTCTGCAGCAGGCAAGTTCTTAGGGTTGACCCAAGTACTCTTCAAGCGGGATGTTTCACGTGAAACAGCGTCGCGCTTGCGGCTGAAGGCGTCCCAGCGCGCATCGTCGACCAACCCCAAACGCCGACCTGTCTCAGTGAGCCGCATGTCAGCGTTGTCTTCTCGCAGTTGGAGACGGAACTCCGCCCTGCTCGTGAACATGCGGTACGGCTCGGTAACGCCCTTGGTGATCAAATCATCTACCAGCACCCCCAGGTAGGCCTCATCCCGGCGTGGAAGCCAGGGTTCTTCGTCGCGGCATTGCAAGGCGGCGTTAATGCCGGCAAACAACCCTTGCGCGGCAGCCTCTTCGTAGCCCGTGGTACCGTTGATCTGCCCTGCAAAAAACAGACCGGAAATTTGCTTGGTTTCAAAGCTGCTCTTGAGCGAGCGGGGATCGAAGTAATCGTACTCAATGGCATACCCTGGCCGCAGGATGTGCGCATTCTCCAGACCCTTCATGGAACGGACCAACTCGTACTGCACATCAAACGGCAAACTCGTGGATATGCCATTTGGGTAGATCTCGTGCGTATCAAGCCCCTCCGGTTCCAGGAATATCTGGTGGCTCTCTTTGTCCGCAAACCGGTTGATTTTGTCTTCCACACTGGGGCAATAGCGTGGGCCAACCCCCTCAATTTTTCCCGTGAACATGGGACTGCGGTCAAACCCACTTCGGATGATGTCGTGAGTACGTGCGTTGGTGTGCGTGATCCAGCACGGTACTTGGCGCGGATGCATGTCCGCCCTTCCCATGAAACTGAACACCGGAACGGGCTCAAGATCGCCAGGCTGTTCTTCGCATTGGCTGAAATCAATGCTACGGCCATCAAGCCGAGGTGGCGTGCCGGTCTTGAGCCGGCCTTGAGGCAACTTCAATTCTTTCAACCGGGCAGACAGAGACACGGCCGGAGGGTCGCCCGCTCGGCCAGCCTGATAGTTGTCCAGCCCCACATGAATGCGGCCGTCCAGAAAAGTGCCTGCAGTCAGCACCACCGTTCGGCTGCGAAAAGCGATACCCACCTGCGTGACGGCCCCGACGACCCGATCACCCTCTACCATCAGGTCATCCACCGCTTGCTGAAAAAGCCAGAGATTAGGCTGGTTTTCCAGGCGACGGCGAATGGCTGCTTTGTAGAGGATACGGTCTGCCTGGGCGCGCGTTGCTCGCACAGCCGGCCCCTTGCTGCTGTTGAGAATGCGGAACTGAATACCGCCCTCATCAGTTGCGATGGCCATGGCCCCGCCGAGAGCATCAACCTCTTTGACGAGGTGGCCTTTGCCAATGCCTCCAATGCTGGGATTGCAGCTCATCTGCCCCAGGGTTTCAATATTGTGGGTAAGTAGCAGCGTAGCCGCACCCATGCGGGCGGCCGCAAGGGCAGCCTCGGTGCCAGCATGGCCACCACCGACCACAATGACGTCAAAAGTTCTAGGGTAGATCATGTGCTATGCGAATGTGCAGCGCGTCCTTGTACTGAAGGCGGCTGTGCTGCATGGTTTGGATCGTGTAGCGTTCGGGGATCGAGTTCAGCGGAGAGACGTCAAACCCCGAGTAATCGCTGATCACCATGGCATTGGGCGCGGGAATCGCACCATCATGCCTGTGCGGAGTGAATAGCTCAATTGCACACGTTAATAATTTTCAACATTTTATTCGCCCTTCGTTGAATCAATGAGCTCCGTCGTTGAGAACCATTGCCAAGGTCAAGGAATAGTTGGGCCCAGCCGGGTTAAGCTTCGTCTCTGGCAATCAAGAGGAGATCTCATGGCCACCAAGAAAATTGCTGCAAAATCGGTCGCAGCGTCTGTCACGCCGGTTCACGCGCTGCCGTCCTACCTGGACTCGGAGCATCTGGGGCCCTGGGGCATCTATCTCAAGCAGATCGATCGTGTGACGCCTTACCTGGGTAGCCTGGCGCGCTGGGTGGAAACACTCAAGCGCCCTAAACGAGCCTTGATCGTCGACGTTCCGATCGAGATGGACAACGGCACCATAGCTCACTTTGAAGGCTACCGCGTGCAGCATAACGTTAGCCGCGGCCCCGGCAAGGGCGGTGTGCGTTTTCACCAGGACGTCACTCTTTCTGAAGTCATGGCTCTGGCCGCCTGGATGTCTGTAAAAAACGCCGCAGTCAACGTCCCCTATGGCGGCGCCAAGGGCGGAGTTCGCGTTGATCCCCGGCTGCTTTCCAGATCAGAGCTGGAGCGCCTGACTCGCCGCTATACGTCGGAGATTGGCATCATCATCGGGCCGAACAAGGATATTCCCGCTCCGGACGTCAACACCAACGAGCAGGTGATGGCCTGGATGATGGATACCTATTCAATGAACGTAGGGGCCACGGCATCCGGCGTGGTCACCGGCAAGCCGGTCGACATAGGCGGCTCACTAGGCCGGCGCGAAGCAACCGGACGCGGCGTGTTCACCATCGCAACCGAAGCAGCGGCGCAGATTGGTCTTTCCGTGGAAGGTGCACGGGTCGCCGTGCAGGGCTTTGGGAACGTAGGGGGAACGGCCGGCAAGCTGTTCTCAGAGGCTGGAGCCCTGGTGGTGGCGGTGCAGGATCACACTGGTGCGGTCAGCAACGACAAAGGGCTGGACGTACCCAAGCTGCTTGAACACGTAGCCAAGACCGGCGGCGTGGCGGGCTTCAAGGGAAGTGAATCCATCAGCACGGCCGAGTTCTGGGGCTGCAAGTGTGACATTCTTATTCCTGCAGCGCTGGAAGGCCAGTTGACCAAGGACAACGCTGGCCAGGTGAAAGCCAAAATGGTGATCGAAGGGGCCAACGGGCCAACTACGCCGGAAGCCGACGACATCTTGCAGGACAAAGGCGTGCTGGTGGTGCCCGACGTGATTGCCAACGCCGGTGGCGTGACCGTGAGCTATTTTGAGTGGGTGCAGGATTTTTCCAGCTTCTTCTGGAGCGAGGACGAAATCAACCAACGCCTGATCAAAATCATGAAGGACGCCTTCGCGGCGGTTTGGCAAACTGCCCAGCAACATAAAGTGAGCCTGCGCACCGCCACCTTTATTGTGGCCTGTACCCGCATTCTGCATGCGAGGGAGTTACGCGGGTTGTATCCTTGACCAGCATTTCCTGCCGGCCGCATTGTGGGGCTTGCTGCATCGCGCCTTCCATCAGCTCGTCCATTCCTGGCATGCCACACGGAAAGCCGGCAGGCGTGCCGTGTGTGCAGCTGGATGAGGCACTGCGCTGCCGCTTGTTCGGCCAGCCGGAGCGTCCTGCGGTTTGCCGGGGGTTACGCCCCTCACTTGAGATGTGTGGGCCGCAGGAAGATCAAGGGGTGCATGCCATGCACTATCTCAGCTGCCTGGAGAGAGCTACAGCTAGTTGACGACGGCGCCGTCATGACTTGAAAGCCGCCACTGCAAGATTGCGCGACGTTTGTTACGCTCAGCCCTGTGTTGAGGATGAGTTGCCTATCTCCCTGCGGTCTATGACAGCGCGGGGGCTATGCAGGTCATCCTTGATCGCAACCCAATTACATGCAAAAAAGGAACCTCATGAAGCTTTACTATTCCGCCGGAGCCTGCTCACTTTCGCCCCATATTGCACTGGAGGAAGCCGGCCTGAAATACGAGGCCATTTCGGCTCCCACCAAGACCAAGGTGCTGCCGGATGGCAGCGACTACAGGAAGGTCAACCCGCTGGGTTACGTGCCTTATCTGGTGCTTGACGACGGCACCGGATTCAGCGAAGGCCCCGCGATCGTGCAATACATCGCCGATCAGGCGCCGGACAAGAAACTCGCGCCGCCTAACGGCACGGTTGAACGCTACAAGTTGCAGAGCCTGCTCAACTTTATCGGCACCGAGATTCACAAGAGCTTTGGCCCGCTGTTCAACCCTGCCATGCCCGATGAAGCTAAGCAGGCCTTCAAAGCCAGGCTTCTGGAGCGTTTGCAGCACGTAGATGGCCTGCTGGAAGGCAAGCAGTACCTGATGGGTGACAATTTCACCGTGGCAGACGGCTACCTTTTCACAGTCACCAACTGGGCCAAGCCCATGGGGATCGATTTGTCAGGCCTGAAAAACCTGGTGGCATATCGCGAACGCGTGGGCGCGCGCCCGGCAGTTCAAGCCGCCATGAAGGCTGAAGGGCTGATTTAAGAGCTTCACAGGCCCCACTGGGGCCTCACACCCACAGAAAAAACATTTACTTACTGTCAAATCAATGACTTAAGTTTATTTTTCTCATGAACGTGTTCGGGTGGACGCTATAGGTTTTTGCCGGCACGCCAAGAGCGCGCCCAACCATAGTGCACCCGCGGAGTAGAGCAACCCGCGTGACAGCCCGCCCGACCCGTCGGCAACCCAGCCGACCATGGTCGGGCCCACAATCTGACCGAAGGCAAACACAATGGTAAAGGCACTGATCCCCGCTGCCCACTGAGCATCGGGTAGATTGTGACGAACGAAAGCCGTGGTCGAAGCCACCAGAGACAGAAACACACCTCCAAACAGGAGACCCGAGGCCAGCACGACCGGCCACGCGCCCGTGAGCGCGGGCAAGATGGTGGCTACGCCTAGCAGCGCATTCAGCAACGCCAGCGCACCGCCAGCCTTGGCACGATCAAGCAGACCGGCCCAGATACGCGCCGAAGCGACTACCGTCAGCCCCAGCAGGGCATAGAACACGGTCACGGCCCCGCTGCTGACGCCTTGCTCTCGCAGCAAGGCGATCACAAAGGTCATGTAGCCGATATAGCCCACCCCGAACAACGTGTAAGCTGCGAGCGCTGGCGCCATAGCCCCCCACGGCAGGCGCGTCTGGCCAGGAGATGCCGCGTTCGAAGCCTGCGGATTTGATGCGGGGAATTCATGCCTATGAAGCACCCGCGCTGGCCACGCCAGCACCGCCGTGGCGGCCACACAAACCAGTGCCAGCCCCCACCACGCCCAGGACCAGCCGTGCGGCACCTGGACAGCCGCCTGGAGAATCAACGGTACACCCAACGCAGATACAACAATGCCCCAACCCGTACCGCCGTAGTACACACCCAGCAGCAGCCCCGCATGGGCAGGCGCCCGTGCACCCAGGCGAGCGGCCATCAAACCCCCTGCCACGAACACGAAGGCGCTGGCCACGCCCGCCAGGAGCCGCTGCAGCAACAATGGCCAAGCGCCCGTGAAAAACCCAGATGCCGCCATGAACCCACTGGCCAGCAGTGCGCCGGCCAGGAGGACAGCCGCAGCTCCGAACCGGCGCATGAGCCGCGGAGTGAGCATGGCGCCCAGCAAGTATCCGGCCGCGTTGGCGGTGTTCATGCCGCCGGCAATGGTGTAACTCCAACCGAGGTCGTCGCGCATGACCGGCAGCAGCAGCGCATAAGCGAAGCGCGTGATGCCGAGGGAGACCGCTGCGCCCAACGATAGTGCGAAGGCAATCAGCAGAAGGTGACGCAAAGGTGAGGCGGCAGGCATGTTGTCCCCATTGTCGTGCAGCAGCGCCTCAGGTGGCGCAAAATGCTGTGATCCAGACACCTGTGCAGCAGGGTCTAGTCAGTTGTTTCCAATCTTTCTACGAACCCGGCATGAAATCCAAGCTGTTCTCCCCTGCCAGGGTTGGCGCCATCGAAGTCGCCAATCGAATTGTCATGGCTCCGCTCACACGCAACCGCGCTCCGAATGCAATTCCAACGCCGATGATGGTCGAGTATTACGCCCAGCGTGCCAACCCGGACACCGGCGCCGGCCTGATCATCAGCGAAGGCACCGCCATCACCGCCCAGGCCCAGGGCTACGCCGACGTGCCGGGGCTATATGGCACCGAGCAACTCGACGGCTGGAAGAAGGTGACGAAGGCTGTACACGCGGCAGGCGGCAAGATTTACTGCCAGCTATGGCACGTGGGACGGGTGTCCCATATTGCGCTGCAGCCGCATAACGAGCCGCCCGTAGCCCCGTCAGCCATCCGCGCCAATACAAAGACCTACTTGATCGACGACGAAGGCCAAAACGGTTTTGCGCCCACGAGCGAGCCGCGCGCGCTCCATCGCCACGAAATTCCGCCTCTGGTACACGAGTACGCGGCCGCGGCACGCAACGCGATACAGTCGGCCGGGTTCGACGGTGTGGAGATCCACGGTGCCAACGGCTACCTGCTCGAACAATTCCTCAAGAGCGGTGCGAACCAACGGCAGGACGACTACGGCGGCAGCATCGAGAACCGGGCCCGCCTGATGCTGGAAGTCACCCGCGCCGTGGCAGATGCCGTCGGACACGACCGAGTCGGGCTGCGCATCTCGCCGGTCACGCCAGCCAACGACATTTTTGATGCCGATCCCCAACCCCTGTTCGATTACCTGATTCGACAGATCGCTCCATTGGGTCTGGCCTACGTGCATGTGATCGAAGGCGCCACGGGCGGCCCGCGTGAAGTGGAGGGGCAACCATTCGACTACGGGGCCATGAAGGCCGCTTTCCGTCAAGCTGGGGGCCGCAGCGCCTGGATGGTGAACAACGGCTACGACCCGACCTTGGCGGAGCAATCGATTGAAAGCGGCCTGGCGGATCTGGTCGCCTTTGGAAAGGCGTTCATCAGCATGCCCGACCTGTCCGAACGCATTCGCCGTGGCGGGCCCTACGTTGGCGTGGACAAAGCCACCATGTATGGCGGGGGCGAACACGGATATATCGACTACCCGACGCTTGACTGATGCGGAGCGGCGCACCTGCCGCGCATGGCAACCTTGAGGACGGCTTGCCCGCTCCACAGCGCCTGCGCGCAATACTCGTCCTGCTGCTGGGCATCACGGTGTCGGTACTTGACACCACCTTGCTAAACCTTGCGCTGCCCGACATAGCACGTGACATGAATGCCAGTGCCGCGCAATCGATCTGGGTGGTCAATGCCTATCAGATCGCGGCCCTAACGCTGCTGCTCCCGTTAGCCAACCTGGGCGACCTGCTTGGCTACCGGCGCGTGTACCTGGCCGGAATAGCCCTGTTCTCACTGGCCTCGCTGGGAGCCATTCTGGCTCCGAATCTGAGCACACTGATACTCGCGCGGACCTTGCAAGGAATAGGCGCGGCCGGCCTCATGAGCGTCAGCACGGCACTGGTGCGGCAGGTCTATCCGGCAGCTCTCCTGGGCAGGGGGTTGCGCTCAATTCGATGGTGGTCGCCACAGCATCGGTTGCAGGACCTTCGCTGGCAGCAGCGATCCTCTCCGTGGCATCCTGGCCCTGGCTACTGGCGATCAACCTGCCGCTGGGCATGCTGGTGCTAACTCTCGGATGGCACGTGCTGCCAACCAACCACGCTGCAGCTTCCTCTGCAGCACGCATTTCGCCGCTCGATGTGGTGTTGAACATCCTGATGTTCGCGCTGATTTTCGTGGGCGTCGACCGGCTGGGCATGGCAGGCGGAGGCGAGGATCCGCTGCCACGGGACGGCTTGATGCTGCTGATAACCGGCGTCCTCGTGGGCGTGTTCTATATTCAGCGGCAGAGAAAGCTTATTGCACCGTTGTTTCCCGTGGACTTGTTGCGCTTGCCCATTTTCGCGCTCTCCATGGGATCCTCCGTCAGCGCGTTCTGCGCGCAGATGCTGGCCTTCGTCGCCCTCCCCTTCCTGTTGCTGGAAAGCTATGGCTTCACGCACTGGAAAACAGGTCTTCTCATCTCCGCTTGGCCGCTGGCTATTGTGGTGGTGGCGCCGGTCGCGGGCCGTTTGATAGGCCGAATACCAGCCGGCCTGCTAGGAGGCATCGGCATGATTCTGATGTCTATAGGCCTGGCACTTCTGGCCTTGTTGCCCGGCACTCCGACGGATGTCGACGTGGCATGGCGCATGGCCCTGTGCGGGTTTGGGTTCGGCCTGTTTCAGTCACCCAACAACCATACCATCGTGACCACATCACCCCGCCACCGAAGTGGCGCAGCTGGCGGCATGATCGGAACTGCCCGGCTGAGCGGTCAAACCATGGGTGCGATTCTGGTGGCCTACATATTCAGCATATGGCACCCCCACGAGAATGCCCAAGGCCCCATCATCGCGCTTTCTGTGGGAGCTTTTTGCGCGCTGGTGGCCAGTGTGTGCAGTGTTCTGCGCGTCAGGCACGTGTGAGCGCCGCAGGAAGATTCCGCACATCGTCAGAACGTTTTCACGATCGCCTCGCGAGGTCGTGAACACGACTTTACAACTACAACGTTTTCAACCGGCATGTAACGCGATCGGCTGGCAAACTGGACAGCGTGTTCAACACCTGAAAGGGTTCACGCTGATGACCAAGCGAACCACGCGTAATCTTCCAGCAATCGTATTGATGACCACAGCATTGGCCTGGAACGTGCCTCTCATGGCACAGTCTGGCGCCAAGGGCGGCGCTCAAAGCCAACCACCCGAGAATGCCGCCGCCCCCTCGGGCCTCACAGCCACTCCTGGCAGCTCCCCTAAAAAGAGCGACTCCTCGCAAGCAGGACGTCGGGATTCTCCCGACACCGGTTTGCCTACAGACTTGACGCCAGCCATGCCGTCAGCCGGCACATCCAAAGCCCCATCTTCTTCGCCGTCATCTGGCGACGGGCAAGTGCCCACCACACCATCGAAAGATCAACAACGCTAACTGATTGGCGTGGGGGCCCGTCAGCATGACAAGCCCCCACGCCCGGCCCTCAAAACTCAAAATTTCCGAGCGACCTTGGGTTTAAAACAAAACTTAGACTAGCTTACTTTCACTTAACGACACTTAGCGACAGTTAAATATGCCTAGCCAAGAAGAGCCCGGGCATGATGCGCAACGTGTTGCTCCATGAAGCTGGCGATGAAATAGTAACTGTGGTCGTAACCTGGCCGCATGTTCAACGTGAGCGCGTGACCCGTCTTCTCGCAAGCCTCCCTCAACAACTCCGGCCTGAGTTGCTCTGCCAGGAATTCATCTGCATCGCCTTGATCCACCAACAACGGCACACGCACTTGGCTGGAGGAAATCAATTCCACTGCATCGTGCGCTTTCCATGCCGCAGTGTCTTCTCCCAGATAGGCGGCAAACGCCTTGCGGCCCCAAGGCACCCGCGAAGGTGCCACGATGGGGGAAAAGGCTGACACACTCTGAAAGCGCCCAGGGTGACGCAACGCGAGCGTGAGTGCACCATGGCCTCCCATACTGTGGCCGAAAATGCCGCGCATGGAGCTTGCGGGGAAATGTTGCTCAATGAGTGAGGGCAACTCCTCCACCACATAGTCTTCCATCCGGAAATGGCGAGACCAAGGCGCCTGAGTGGCATTGAGATAAAAACCTGCGCCCTGCCCCAGGTCATACGCCTCGTCGTTGGCGACGCCTTCGCCGCGTGGACTGGTGTCGGGTGCCACCAGAATCAGACCATGAACCGCCGCATACTGCTGGGCACCGGCCTTGGTGATGAAATTTTGCTCCGTGCAGGTCAGGCCTGAGAGCCAGTAGAGCACAGGACACTTTTGACCAGCCAGAGCTGCGGGCGGCAGGTAAACGGCAACCTTCATCTCGGTGCCGGTACTCTTGCTGGCGTGTTGCCACACCTCCTGGCTGCCACCGAAGCTGGCATGGTGTTCAATGCGTTTCATGACCGACCCGCCTCAAGCGTAGTGAATCACGGAGCGAATCGACTTGCCTTCGTGCATCAGGTCGAATGCCTCGTTGATCTCAGTCAGCGGCATGGTGTGGGTAACGAAGGGCTCAAGCTGAATCTTGCCTGCCATGGCATCTTCCACCATACCCGGCAACTCACTGCGGCCCTTCACACCACCAAACGCAGTGCCCAACCAGCGACGGCCGGTGACCAATTGGAAAGGCCTGGTGCTGATTTCCTGGCCCGCACCCGCCACGCCAATGATCACGCTTTGGCCCCAGCCGCGATGTGCGCACTCCAGAGCGGCGCGCATCACCTGCACATTGCCGATGCACTCAAAGCTGTGATCCACACCCCAGCCAGTCATTTCAACAATCACTTGCTGGATGGGCTTGTCGTGATCCTTCGGGTTCACACAATCGGTGGCGCCGAAGGTTCTGGCCAGGTCAAATTTTCCAGGGTTGGTGTCAATGGCGATGATGCGGCCCGCCCCCGCCAATTTGGCCCCCTGAATCACTGCCAGGCCAATGCCACCCAGGCCGAACACGGCCACGCTGTCGCCAGGCTGCACCTTGGCGGTGTTTTTCACGGCACCCAGGCCGGTGGTCACCCCGCAGCCCAACAGGCATACCTGCTCGGGGTTGGCATCGGGGTTGACCTTGGCGAGCGAAACTTCGGCCACCACGGTGTACTCGCTGAACGTGCTGCAGCCCATGTAGTGATAGATGGGTTGGCCGTTGTAGCTGAAACGCGTGGTGCCGTCTGGCATGACGCCCTTACCCTGCGTAGCGCGCACAGACACGCAAAGGTTCGTCTTGCCGCTCTTGCAGAACAGGCACTCCCCGCACTC
Organism: Ottowia caeni; assembly: GCF_050821495.1. Lineage (GTDB taxonomy): Bacteria > Pseudomonadota > Gammaproteobacteria > Burkholderiales > Burkholderiaceae_C > Ottowia > Ottowia caeni. The sequence continues at coordinate 365,378 of NZ_CP151080.1, forward strand.
GGCGGTGTAGAGCGGAATCACGTGGTCACCCGGCTTGACGCTGGTCACCCCTTCGCCACACTCCACGACAATACCAGCGCCTTCATGACCCAGGACGGCCGGAAAGATGCCCTCAGGATCATCACCGCTCAGGGTGAAAGCGTCGGTGTGGCATACGCCGGTGTGAGTAATTTTGACCAGCACCTCGCCAGCCTTGGGCGGAGCGACATCGATCTCGACGATCTGCAACGGTTTGCCAGCCTCGAATGCAACAGCTGCACGGGATTTCATGAACATCTCTCCTTTGGTTGAACCTGTAAACGTCAGTAGGGTTGCACCCCTGCTCCCATCACTCCCCCTCTCGAGGTCTGGACGTTTCGCCTTCGAGAATGGAATGCGATGGGAAAACTCATCTCAAGTAACTGCGCACGAGCGAAGCCACTTCGTCGATCGTCTCGTGCACATGTGCGTGCGTGGGATCATTCAAGCTGGCTACCTCGCAGTCAGCATGACCGAACGATTCGCGCAGATGACCCTCCAGCACATCTGCCATGAGCCCGTTGACAGCACCACGCATTGCCGCCAGCTGCTGCAGCACCGGGCCGCATTCACTGCCTTCGGCAATGCTGCGCTCCAGCGCATCCGCTTGACCACGAATGCGGCGTAAGCGCGTGATGGCACGCTTTTTTTCTTCGGGCGAATGAGGCATGGATGAATTTTGGAGCGTGCATACACTCTTTTGATACTTGGGGGGAGTTTAGTTCACATGCAGCACAGACGTACAAGACTTCAACAAAGCCCTCTTAAAACAGCATCAGGTCCCGGGCTTTGGCAAGTCTGTGGAAAAAACCGGTGCAACTGCCTAGTTATCCACAGAAGAAGGCGCAAGGTGCGAGTTGTCCCTGCAAACAAGAAAAGCCAGCGGCATCTTGCACACACCCGGTTTTCTACCTCAAGCCATTATCACCATTGGAAAATTCTTACTTCTCCACAAACCCACAGGCTTCTACTACAACTATCTATTTATATAAGTAGAAAAAGAAGAAATACAGTGGGAAACCAAAGGCGCCTTTGGATCAACGCAGCACGCACCCGATCCTTCCCGCCGTCGCGAGAAGAATGCGGTTTCGCTGGAATAGACTTTTACTCGCCCAGACCAATGGGCGCCGGCGCCTGCATCACGATGCGCGTGAAAAGACGGTCGTACATTGCCTCGGGCTTGTACTTGCCAGTGAGCGGATCGCAGTTTTTCTCGAAAGCGTCGTCAAGAGCCTTCCACTCGGCATCGCTAAGCGATTTTTCAGCCGCGGGCAGTACTTCCTGCTCCTCAAGGCGCATGTGATCGAGATAGAGATCGACGTACTTCTTGAACGCCTCGGTGAACACCTGGCGCCGAGATTCACCCAGCAACTCCCAGCCCAGTAGCAAATGCTGGATGTCGCGAACTGCCGTTTCGGTGTATTCATGATCGCGGTCCAGGCGGGCGATAGCAACCGCCGTATCCGGCGCGCCTTTCAGCACTGCGGGGAAAAGCAGTTCTGTTTCCTTTGGATGATGCAGACGCTCCGGGAATTCGTCTATGTAGAACAGCATCGCACGCAATACGTCGAAAAAATTCTTCGGATCATCTCCGGGACCTCGATCAACCAGCATACGCATGGACTGCAGCATGGCGGCGAGCGAAGAGTGTTCGTCACGGATGATTTCCAGACTCCGATGTCTCATAGCTGTCTCCTCTGTGGATGGAATCAGTCTATTCACTCAAGGTTCGGCAGAACATGATTTGCATCAAGAGTCAACGCTGTGGTTTGATTGAGCAGACCGAGGCTTGACCTTACCATGATGGAAAGGTTGAGAATAAAGGCTATCTTTATAGGAGTTCGATCATGAAACAGACCTTTTCCGTCACCGGCATGACCTGTGGTCATTGCGAACGCGCCGTCAATCAGGCTGTAAAAAACCTTGATCCAGCAGCTGAGATCAAAATCGACCGTTCTGCCAACCGCGTGGAAGTCGAATCCACACAGCCCCGCGAAGCTTTGGCGGCCGCCATTGCTGCCGAGGGTTATAGCGTCGCGCCATGAGTGCGCCAGAGCGCACCCAGTTGCAGAGTCCGGAGACCCGCCGTGCGGAACATAGCCACGGCGGCCCACTCCAGGTGGGCAATGCACCGGTGTCCATCAGCAAGGCCGCGCAAGCTTCGGGTGTCTCGGCAAAAATGGTGCGCCACTATGAATCGCTTGGCTTGCTGGGCCAGGTCGGGCGTACAGACAGCGGCTACCGCCAATACACGTCGGCCGACGTGCACACGCTTCGCTTCATCAAGCGGGCACGCACTCTGGGTTTTTCCATGGCCGAAATTGCCGAGTTGGTCAGCCTCTGGCGCGATCGCCAACGTGCCAGCGCCCACGTCAAGCAAATCGCCCAGCGCCACGTCGCCGAGCTTCAAGCCCGGATTGAAGCGATGCAGGCCATGCGCCGCACGCTGCAAAGCCTTTTGCAACACTGCCATGGTGACGAGCGCCCCGATTGTCCAATTCTTGATGATCTTGCAAATCACTAGTGTCCTGCACCCCGCCCGCGATCTTTTTCACTGAACTTTACAAAGCCTCATCACTAAGCAAAGCACCGGATACACGCGGGATTGAAACTACCTCTCAAGCCAGCAAGTCTCAATACAACAAGGACTCGCCGGCCGAGCACGACTTGTCCCCACGAGTCTTTTTCTCTATATGAAAGGAGAACCTGCATGACTCAACATCCAAAACGACTGTTCCTCGCCGGCTTGCTGGCCGCAAGCTTGGGTGTAGCCGCCGTGGCTCAGCCCCCCTGACACCGCCCAATGCGAACCAACCTGCTGCAGGTGAAGCTTCGGCGCAGCCTGCTACGGGCGAACGGCGTGGCTATATGAAATCGGAACGATCCGAGCAGAAAATGGCAGAGCGTCACACCCAACGCATGGGTGCGCTGAAAGAAAAACTCAAGCTCACACCGGCGCAAGAAAGCGCTTGGAACAGCTACACCGCTGCAATGCAACCACCCGCCCGAGGCGCTCGCCCGACCATGGATCGCGCAGCCTTCGAAAAACTAAGCACTCCTGAGCGTATCGACCGCATGCAGGCCTTGCAGCAAGAGCGCCAAGGGGCTATGCGTCAGCGTGGCGACGCAGTGAAATCGTTCTATGCTCAGTTGACACCTGAACAGAAGAAAACTTTCGACGCTGAGAGCCTGCGGCACGGCCCACGCGGACACCGTGGCTTCGGTCACCATGGACATCATGGCGGCCCAGGGATGCATCGCAGCTGAAATACTCCTTGAGTAAGTGGCGTGATGCACGGCCCGAAGCCTCAGCAAAGAGGCCTCCGGCGCACCGTGGCTAACACAAGCATTCGGACCTGGCAACGGTAGTTTCCAGGTTTTTTTGCTAAGCTTCGGCCACCGTGCCAAATTACATTCCCCCTCCTCTTCCTCCGAGACCCTCCGCCGGGACTCTCCGATTACCAAACATCAGGGGTATTGGGCTGACCGCCCCTTTTCAATGGATGGCGTCAGGCTGGCGCGATTTGTGGCGTTGCGGCTTTTTGAGCTTGGCGCACGGATTGGCGCTTGCACTATTCGGCGGATTGTTGCTGTGGCTGGCCCATGATCGTTTCTGGTTGCTAGCGGGTGCTTTTTCTGGGTTTCTGGTTGTAGCGCCCGTTCTAGCAACGAGCCTCTATGCGCTCAGCCGCGCACTGGAGCGAGGCGAGGCCATCAGCGCCAGCACCATAGCGCTCACCTGGACCCGCTGGCAATACTCTCGTTATGCCGTGCATGGGGGTTACTGGAGCATGGTGAGGTTCGGCATCCTGCTCTCCATAGCGGGCACCGGCTGGGTCCTCACTTCTGCCGCGCTGATCACGCTGCTGGCCGTCGAGCCAGTTCACACACCCATGGATTTTGTGCGCCATGTGGTGTTGGCACAGGGTGGGACCGTCTTTGAGTTGTGGCTCACCATGGGTGCGCTCCTGGCCGCCCCGCTTTTCGCCTCTAGCGTGGTAGCCATGCCGCTGCTTCTCGATCGGCGCGTTGACGTGCTGCAGGCCGTTCTCACAAGCTGGAAAGCCGTTCTAACCAACCCGATCCCGATGGCCCTCTGGGCGGCCATACTTATGAGCCTGACCGTGCTGGGTATGGCAACCTTCATGTTGGGACTCATTGTCTTGATTCCCTGGCTCGGCCACGCCAGTTGGCATGCCTATCGGGAACTGGTTGACGCGGGCAACCTGCCAGAGCGCCTGCCACCGGAGGGCAACTGACGTGTTTGGCTTCAATGAAGAGCAGATCGCCTGGTTCGGCCTCACGGTCGGCGTGGGTGCATTCATGCTCTATATGTTGTTCATCATTGCGCAATTGGCTTGGGAATCGAAAGCCGGCAAGTTCGGCACCTTTGTGATCTTTCTGGGCCTGGCGTTCGGTATGGTGGGCTTTGTCGCCAAACTGGTCATTGAATGGTTCATGACGAAGTAGCGCCCTCAGCACGCGGTTGACCACTTCACACCGCACGTACTCATAGCAAAAAAAGCGAAAAGCGCGTTCCTGCGTTTTTCGCTTTTTTTTATGGTTGCTGGCTTTTCAAGGATGGCCTCGCCTGTTGATAACGCTGTGGATAAAAATCTTGCAACCCGACTGTTATCCACAGAGACGGGCCGTTGCCTTGACTTGTCCCTGCTGGGCAGCAAACCTCAGCTTGCTTTGTACACAACTGCTTGTATCGCCTAACTTGTTGAAGTGGCATAAGAAATTAATCTTCTCCACAAACCCACAGACACCTACTACAACTACTAATTAAATAGATAAGAATATAAAGAATAGGAGTGGAACTAAAAAATGGTAATTTGGCGCTGAAACGCTGCCCCTCCGGGCTTGCCTTGCCTACCATCCACACAAACTTGAGTCCTTTCGTGGCACTTCACCTGCACTTTGAAATCGTGATCAATGTGTGTACGGATAGCGCACCTGCCGCCAACGAGCCACATACCGATGTGCTCCATCTCTCCTCCTTGATGAGCGCCTCATGAGAAACAAAACTTTGAAAGCCAAAAACGGCCTCCATCGCCCCTGCATTTGCAGGAGCGGCTTCAGCCGCGAAGAGTCACCGTCATCAATGGCGTCTTGTGCTCGGAAGGAAACCCATCGCGGCTGAAGCCGCTCCTACAAGCAAACCCTCTTTGTTTCCCCCCGGAGCGCCGGGCGCCCCCAAGGAGCCCGGGAAGCTCATAAGCGCGCAAGAACAAGGAAAAACGTGGGGTTCAGGACTAAGGATGCCCTGCATAACTCCCTGCGGTCTGTGGCAGCACGGCCTCGGGCGATCCGCAGCGTTGCTTTTCTTGCCAATAGCTGGGCTATTGGCTGCAAAAAGACGCCTTGCGCCTCATCCCGATCCGCACTACCACCGACTCGCGAGGGTTATGCAGGGCATCCCTAACTCTGTGGAAAATAATTGCATAACTGCGCGGTTATCCACAACACGAGCGAATTGGGTTAACTTGTCCTTGTCCGAGTGCGAAACTCCAGTCATCTTTCGCACAGATCGTTTTTTGGTTTAAGTCATTGTTTTTGAAGACATTTTTTATGTTTTCCACAAACCCACAGGCCTCTACTACAACGATCTATTGATATAAGTAAGAAAAGAATGAATACAGGGCGTGCATCCAGCCCCCGGGGGGAACTCAACCTCCCACAAATTTCATAATCTGAACCTGCCGCATCCTCAAGAGATAAACTCTGCAACGCTTGTGATGAGGAACAGACCGAAAGGGAGCTGATCCAGTGTTAATATCCAAAGATGTCTGTCGCCCTCGCTGGAAATACCCCTTCCACCTTCGAGATCAAGAGCGCCAGCCTTCCCCTTGTCGCCCTGTTGCTGAAGTCGCCTGATCTCGGGCTGCTTGAGCGTGAACTGGCCGAGCGCTTCGGCGACATCCCAGATTTCTTCGACCAAGACCCATTGGTCATCGATCTGGCGCCGCTCAACGCTATACAACCGGAGGCGGTGGTCGATTTCCAGGTGCTGCTGCCCTTGCTGCAAGGGCATCGCCTGTGTCCGCTTGCGGTTCGTGGCGGTAGCCCGACTCAAATGGGCGCTGCTCAAGCTGCCGGTCTGGTCATTACGGCAGAGGCTTTGGTGCCACGCCGTCCACCTGCCGTTGAAACCTCGCCGCCGCCCAGGCCGCAATCAGAGGCTGAAGTGGTGGTCGCTACCCCTGCAACTCCTGTCGTCCAGGAAGCAGCGTCAGAGGCTGCACAATGGCCATCATCAGCCCTGGTGGTGGATCGTCCGGTACGATCTGGGCAGCAGGTGTACGCGCGTGGGCGCGATCTGGTCGTCATGGCCATGGTCAATCCGGGCGCTGAAGTGATCTCGGATGGCCACATTCATGTTTATGCGCCGTTGCGCGGTCGCGCCATTGCGGGTGCGCGGGGCGATGTGAGCGCTCGCATTTTTGCGCTGGAAATGACTCCTGAGCTGATTTCGATCGCGGGTGTCTATAGAACCACAGACACACCGTTGGCGCCTGAAGTGTGGGGGCGTGCAGCGCAGATCCATTTGACCAGCGACGGGGGGGTGACAAACTTATTGTTACCGCCATTTCCGGCTGAATACGGTTGAATCCCGGTTGATTTTTCAGAAAGAATTTTTCACGCATGACCAAGATCGTTGTGGTGACTTCCGGCAAGGGCGGTGTGGGTAAGACCACTACCAGCGCGGCCTTTTCTTCCGGCTTGGCATTGGCCGGACACAAAACAGCTGTGATTGATTTCGATGTCGGCCTGCGCAACCTGGATCTGATCATGGGGTGCGAGCGTCGCGTGGTCTATGACCTCATCAACGTGATCCAGGGTGAAGCCAACCTGAATCAGGCACTGATCAAGGATAAGCAGTGCGATAACCTTTTCGTGCTCGCAGCCAGCCAGACGCGCGACAAGGATGCACTGACGCTGGAAGGCGTTGAAAAAATTCTGAAGGACCTTGCCGGGATGGGGTTCGACTACATCGTGTGCGACTCACCCGCTGGCATTGAATCCGGCGCCTTGATGGCCATGCATTTCGCTGATGAGGCCCTGGTGGTCACCAACCCTGAAGTCTCCAGCGTACGCGACTCCGACCGCATTCTGGGCATGTTGGGCAGCAAGACAAAACGAGCCATCGAAAGCAAGGAGCCTATCAAGGAACATTTGCTCATCACGCGCTACAACCCAAATCGTGTGGCTGACGGCCAGATGCTGAGCCTGGAGGATATCCAGGATATCCTGCGCATCAAGCTGATCGGGGTCGTTCCCGAAAGTGAAGCCGTGCTGCAGGCCTCTAACCAGGGTTTGCCTGCGGTGCACCTGAAAGGTACTGACGTGGCCGAAGCCTACACCGACGTGGTGGAGCGTTTTCTAGGCGCTGAAAAACCGATGCGTTTCATCGAGGCTGAGAAACCCGGATTCTTCAAACGCCTGTTCGGAGGGAAGTGAGTCCATGTCCTTCCTTACTTTTTTCTTGGCGAAAAGAAAAAGACCGCCAGTGTGGCCAAGGAACGGCTGCAGATCATATTGGCCCATGAGCGTTCAGGCCGCTCTGCCGCAACGCCAGACTATCTGCCCGACTTACAGCGGGATCTGGTGGCGGTCATCAGCAAATACGTCAAAATCGACCAGAAGGATATCAAGGTAAACCTTGAGCGGCAGGACGATCTTGAAGTGCTGGAAGTGAAGATCGAGCTGCCCGAAAAGGCCTGAGTTTCAGAGTCTGGCCATCAGAGCGAGTTCTAGGTCGGAGTCAGGTTTTCCTTGAAGAAGGCAATGGTCCGATCCCACGCTTGCTTGGCCGCTGCGGCGTCATAGCGCGGCGTGGTGTCGTTGTTGAAGCCGTGCTGCGTTCCAGCGTACTGGTGCATAGTGTGTTTCACACCAGCGGCTTTCAATGCGGCTTCATAGGCAGGCCACGCGGCATTGATTCGCTCGTCCACGGCGGCAAGGTGCACCAGAAGGGGTGCTTTGACCTTGGCGGCTTCCTCCGGCGCGGGGCTATTTCCATAGAAGGGCACGCCCGCGCTAAGATTCGGCAAGCGCGTAGACAACCAGTGCACAACGCCGCCGCCGTAGCAGAAACCGACCGCGCCCAGTTTGCCGTTGGCATCGGCGCGGGCGTGCAGCCAGCCGGCTGACGCCAGAAAGTCTTCGCGGGTTTTGGCCTGGTCGAGAGTGGCGAACGCGGCTCGCGCCTTGTCTTCGTCGCCCGGATAGCCGCCTACGGGTGTGAGCGCATCGGGTGCAAACGCCATGAACCCGTCAAGTGCGAGGCGGCGCGTGATGTCTTCGATATGCGGGTTGAGACCCCGATTCTCATGGATGACGAGTACCGGTGGCAACCGGGTGGTGCCGGCGGAGGCTGGGCGTGCGAGATAGCCGCGAATGCTGCCGCTTCCAGCCGGTGAGGGCACGCTAAACCACTCGATTTTTAGTCTCGGGTCATCGGGGCGGATCTGCTGACCCGCAGCAAAATTCGGGCTCAGGGACGCGAGCAACCCGGCCGCCGTGACACCTGCCTTGGCAAAACGCTGAGCCTTTTGAAGAAAGCCGCGCCGATCCAGGTCGCCGTGAACGTACGCATCGAAAAGAATCAGCAGTTCCTGGTCGAAATCCTGGCTTGTCAGAGGACGGGTCACGGTGTCTCCTTGTGGTCTTAAGTGCCAGCTTATATCAATCGCCTGATCTCTGGAAGCGAGAATTACCTACTTGTCCCACAAGTCATCACGGGGATTCTTGACCATTATTCAAACACGATTCGATAAAAGAATCGCAGATGCGACCGTCTGCCGCCCTCGACATGAAGCGAAGCGCCGTGCGTAAATTGGCCGCTCGCTTTCGAACTGAGAATTCCCGAGTCTGCGGACCGCGAGTTGACGGCACTGGCCGCGAAGGCAGCGGCCTCGACCTGCTGGTTGACACTTTTCCCGCCACGACTTCGTTCGACCTTGGTGGTCTACAAGACGCGCTGAAAATGCTGCCAGGTGTTCAAGTCGACGCGAACACGCCTGGCGCTCTGCCAATCAAGTTCAGGACCAAGGTGCTCTCCCAGAGGCGAACCGGTATGAAGGAGAACCCGTTGCTAGAGTGAGTGGACCTCGCTTGCCCGTTTATTGGCTATGAACGGCGTGATTGTGGTCTCTTGTCTTGCAGAGGTTTCCTTGGTTCAGTAGCGCAGCGATACTAGCTGCTGCTCAATTCTCTCGGCTTCCCTTCTCAATCGGTCGATCAGCTGAACACGGCGAGGCAATCCCAACTCTGCCAAAGATGATCCCAGGCTAATCGAAGCGACCGGTGATCCGGTCGCTGACCGTATGGCAATGCCGATCGCCGCAATGCCGGGTATGAGGTCTTCCTGATTCCAGCCGTAACCCAGACGGCGCGATCGTTGCAGCATTCTTCGGATCACTGACTGGCGCTTTTCTCCTCGTTGCTGAATAGCCTGTAAGTTCTCAGCTTCGATGCGAGCCTGATCCGCGCGTGGTAGGCCGATCAGCATGGCCGTGCCCCCAGCCGATAGGCAGAGCGGCCTGCGCGTGCCCACTTCGACTGTATAGGCCTTCAACGCTTTGCGTCCTTCGAAGCGCGCGATGCATACCGACTCGGATCCACTGAGCACATTGAGGAACACGATATCGCGCGTTTCAGCCGCCAGTTGGGCAAGTGCTGGTCCGGCCAGACGCTCGATGGCAAAGTGCGGTGCGGCTGCCACGCCCAACTCGTATGCCAGTGGTCCGAGGGTATAGCGCCGCGTACCCGATACGCGCATAGCCAAGCGTTCCTTCAGGAGGCAGCTCAACATGCGATGCACGGTGGAATGCTCAAGCGCCGCCTCCTGTGCCAAGTCGCTCAAGCGCCAACCGGTAGCGGTGCGCGCCGACAGCAGGCGCAACAAGCCTATGGCTCGATGCAGGCTCCGCGCTCCGTCAGGAACTGAGGTTCTTTTGGTCATTTTGTTCACTATACGGAATAAATTGAATGACATCGTGATCAGAACTTCACACCTCCTCGAATAATTCTCTAGGAGTGAGTTGCAAGTCTCCACGCTACAAGGCCGCGGGGAAATCTTTGACATGTACGTAAGCCTCATCGCGAGGTCACCCGGAGAAATAAGGATGCAGACAAGAGTGGACTTCGCTTCGAGGGATCAGATGATCGAGAGCGACGTGGTGGTGCTGGGTGCGGGTGCCGCCGGTATTGCTGCGGCGCTGGCGGCGGCGCGAGGGGGTGCCCGCACCACGTTGGTGGAAGCAGGGCCCATGCCGGGCGGTGAGTTGATTAGCGGCATGGCGATCGACGGTGCGCTGAACGCGCGCGGTGAGTGGATCCTGGGTGGTGTGGGGCGAGAAATACTGGCAGAGTGCGAGCGTTTGGGGGGATATATCGGCCCACTGAATGACTGGCGGTTGATCTGGTATGTGTGTCTGGATCCCGAGGTCATGAAACTCGCGGTCGCGCGAATCCTGGCGCGTTCGGGCGTTCGACTTTTGCTGCACACGTTTGCAACAGGTGTGAGTCTGGAAGAGGGGCGCGTTCGCACACTGCATGTGCTCAACAAGGAAGGTCGCACTGAGATCCGCGCGCCACTTTTTATTGACTGTTCTGGCGACGCTGACATTGTCCGTGGCGGCGGTGGCAAGGTGTTGCAGGGTGGCCCCGACGGTGAACTTCAACCGGTTTCGTTGATGTTTCGAATGGCTGGTGTGCGCACGGAGCCGCTGCTGGAATTCCTGCACGCTCATCCCGAGCACTTCGCCCTCGGCGAGAGCGATGCTATTCGCCAAGGCCGCACTGATCAGGAACTGGCGAACGCCGCGCGGGTGCAGGGTGAGCCGACTGTATTCCTAAAAGGTAACGGTCCCCTGGTGTCCGGCGCAATCGAACGCGGTGAGCTCTACCCGACTGCATTGATCATGATGCAGCCCACGTCGCGCCACCGTGCCGAGGTGTGCTTGAACACGACGCGCATCGGCGGCATCGACGGCACACGAACCTCAGAACTGAGTGCAACACTTGCCAGCTTGTCCGACCAGGTATGGCAGTGCTGCGAGTTCATGCGCAAGTACGTACCTGGCTTCGAGCATGCGACCTATAGCGGGGTGGCTACGCGCGTTGGCGTACGTGAGACGCGCCGTATTGAAGGGTTGGAATTTCTGACCCAGCATGACGTGCTGTCTGCACGAAAGCGGGAAGATGGCATTGGAAAAGGTTCGCACCACGTGGATATTCATCAATCTGGCACTGGACAAATCCGCATTCCGGTGGAGGGAGGTGGCTCCTACGATATTCCCTGGGGTTGTCTGCTTCCGAAGGGATTGCGCAACGTAGCCGTTGCGGGAAGGATCATCTCGGCCGACCGTGAGGCCCATGGGTCTGCTCGTGTGATGGGCCCGTGTTTGGCTATGGGCCACGCAGCTGGCAGCGCTGCGGCCATGTTGTTGGAGTTGGACGGCGACGACTTCACCCTCATTGAAGTGAGGGCACTCCGCGAGCGCTTGCGTGCCGAAGGCGCGATCCTGGACGGTACCCACTGACCGACCACACCAAGTATTGACCATAACGAGAGGAGACCCCTGTCATGAAGAAACTCATCACTGTCTTTCTGTTGGCCACCTTTTCGATGGCCACAACCGCACAGGATGCCGGAAACTACCCGGCGGGACCTGTTCGCATCATTGTGCCGTTCCAGGCTGGGGGTCTGACCGATATTCTGGCTCGTTCCATTGCACAGCATGCTACCCAGCGCCTGGGACAGCAATTTGTCGTAGAGAACAAGGCGGGTGCCAGCGGCAACATTGGTGCCGAATTTGTTGCCAAGAGCAAACCCGATGGCTATACGATTCTGATGGGTTCCATTGGCACCAATGCAGTCAATGTGCATTTGTTCCAGCGCATGCCCTACGACACCTTGAAGGATTTTGCGCCCGTTGGCCTCGTGGCAAGTGGTACGTTGATGCTGGTGGCCAATCCGTCGGTTCCCGTGACTGATATGAAGACCTTGCTCGATTACGCGCGCGCAAACCCCGGCAAGCTGAGCTATGCCTCCGGCGGCGCGGGAGCTTCTCAGCATTTGGCGGGTGAATTACTCAAGAACATGGCAAAGGTGAACATCTTGCATGTTCCCTACAAGGGGGTGGCGCAGGGGGTGACTGATGTGGTGGCCGGACAAGTAGACATGACCTTCGATCTCGCTACAGTGGCGCCACACATTCGAGCAGGAAAGCTGCGCCCGATCGCAGTCGCCAACGGCAAGCGATCGAGCGCGTTTCCCGACGTGCCGACCATTGCCGAAGCTGGTGTACCTGGTTATGAGGCCAGTGCCTGGTATGGCCTCTTCGCGCCCGTAGGTACGCCGCCGGCTGTAATCGCCAAAATCAATGCTGAAATGGTTGATGCCCTCAACGACCCAGAGTTGCGCAAGCGTCTACAGACGCTGGGCGCAGAACCGGCCGGCAGCACTCCTGAAGAACTTGCGAAAATGGTGCGCAGTGAGTATGAAAAGTGGGGCAGGGTGGTGCGAGAGGCCGGAATTCGTATTGAACAATGAATTGCATCTGAACGAGCCCGAGGCAGGGTTTGGACTCGTCCTCTTTAACGGCCCGTCACGTGGGTCTCGCCAAATCGCGAACAGGTTCAATGACCTCCTGGCGGGCCCGGGTCTAGTTCGCTTTGCCAGGCTTTAGGCACGCGCAAAGGCAGCGCGAGCAAGACCTGACCGAGCGTCTTGCCTAAGGGGTCATTGCGCAGGGACCCTGCGCCACCACCGGCGAGCGCCTGCTCCAGCATGAAGTTGTAGGAATGAACCCCAGGTACGTCAAAGCGGCGAACTGACCCCCGCACCAGATGCTGAAAGTACTGGCGCACCACCTCAGGCGTCACTTGTTCCCCGATGAGGGGCGCGAAGTGTGGCTGGCGGGCAATGATGGCAATGTTGGAGATATCACCCTTGTCACCGCTGCGTGCCAATGCCAGTGCCGAAAGTGGCACTGTCAGGTAGTCACCTGAGATAGTTGTGGGCGTTTTCTCTGGATAATGCGCACCGTCTCCCAGCGCTTGGTTCACTGGCACTCCTGAAGGAATGGAAACCGGCCAACTCTGTCCATCCATCGATACCGTGACCGAGACTTGGTCTTTTGGCCAAAGGAAGGAAAACAGGCGAAATACGGCCGCGGCCTTGGGACGTCCGCTAAAACCTGTGGTGCCTTGTGCAGCCGAGACGCCGAAAGGTGCGACCTCTTTGGCCACAATATTCAAAGCTGCAGCCTCGGCATGACGTACTGCAAAGCGCATCACCACTTCGCGCGCTGCCAAGCTACGGGCTTGCTGACCATACGAAGGTTTTTCGCTGCCCAGAACTTCTATGAGGGTCTCGCTGAAGTCGCCGAATCCGGCCTCGCTCATCAATCTGCGGCTTCGGGTCAACAGGGCCTCGCCCATTCGCTCGGCCTTGGCAACGGCGTCGTCCCCAACAATCGTGAGGGTGGAAGACAGCCGGAAGCCGTCTGCCCACGTGGCGCTGACCTTGCATCGATCAGTCGGAGGACGGCCGCGCGCACCATGGACATAGACGCGATTTTCTCCAGCAGATTCCATGCGCACGGCGCTGAAGTCGCAGGTGACATCGGGCAATAGATAGTTGGCGGGATCCCCGACCTCATAGAGCATTTGCTCGGTCACGACAGTGGGCAGAATGAGACCGCCGGTTCCGGGCGGTTTCTCTAGGTGGAAGCTGCCGTCGGGGTTGCAATCTGCGATGGGGAAGCCCATGTTCTCCCAGCCTGGCACACGCCACCAATCGGTATAAAGTCCGCCTGTGGTCTGAGTGGTGCATTCCAGGATATGCCCTACCAGGCTGCCCGCTGCCAACTGGTCGTAATCATGGGCATTCCAGCCAAAGTGATGGACGAGCGCTCCTAAAGCGAGAGCGCTGTCAACGCAACGCCCGGTGATCACCACATCGGCTCCCTTGTCCAGCGCAGCGGCGATGGGCAGCGCGCCGAGGTAGGCATTCATGCTGGTCAAGGACGCGGGTAGTGGGGTGCCATTGAACATCTCGGTGACTTTGTGGGCCGCAATTTCCTCGCGCATGCCCATAAGATCGTCACCTTCAACCACAGCAATCCGTAGCTTGACGCCCTGCGCTTCGGCTGCACGGCGAAGCGCATCGGCACAAGCATTGGGATTCATGCCTCCTGCGTTGGCCAGCAGCTTGATGCCTTGCTCCGCAATCTTGGGCAGATGCGGACTCACTGCAGTAATGAAATCGGCGGCGTAGCCTGCCTTTGGATCTCTGCTGCGCGCCTTCTGCAACAAAGACATGGTCAACTCCGCCAGGTAGTCAAACACCAGCACGTCCACATTGCCGCCATGAATAAGCTGTGTGACGCCGGCATCGCTGTCCCCCCAGAAGGCGCAGGCGCCGCCAATGCGCAAAGATTTTCGAGAATCATTCATGTGTCCGGAACCCATGGTCGAAAAAGTAGAAGCAGAAAATTGAGAAAAGCTGTATAGTTTTCCTATTTATAGGATAACAAGATTACGTGAGCTGGTAAAGCATCCAACTCAACTAGAATTCCCTGAACATTCCATTCGCTGCCCGACTGCTCGGGATTCAATACATGTCGTCTCGATCCGTTTCACAGCAGCCACCCCAATTTACCGTGGGGGCCACGGCGCTTTATGCACAACTGGCGAGTTTGCTGCGCAGCCGCATCCTCAGCGGAGAATGGGTGAGCGGCGAAACAATTCCGAGTCTCCAGGAGCTGACGGAGCTATACGGGCTGGGTCGAGTGACGGTGCGCCAAGCCCTGCAGATCCTCGCGGAAGAAGGTCTGATCTCCAGCCAGCGGGGACGCCGCACTTTCGTCACCTACTCAGCAGAAGACATCGGCGGAGCCGGCATGACGGGTCCGGTGGTCTCATACATGACCTCGATCGAGCAGCGCCAGCCTGACTTCAACGTCGTCCTGCTTTCGCGCGACCGGGTGGCCGGGCTTCCACGCGGCCGCTGGATGGTCGGGCGCGACGAAGGACCCTACGTCTTTATTCGCAAGCTTGATCGGGATGGTGAGCTGGTCTACGGGCTGGCTTCGGTCTACGTGGCGGAAGATCTGTATAAGCGCTTTCCGAAGGGGCTGAAGGAAAGCAGAAACTGGCCCAACTGGTGCGAAAGTACGGCCAACCACTTTCTGAGGCGCGCGAACGCATTACGGTGATGCCCACTGATTTCGAGGCCGCCGCCGCGCTTGATTACCCTATGGCTGAGCCGGCTGCTCGGGCCGAGCGAGTAGTCTGTGACGCAACTGGTCGAGTTGTCTACTTGGCGGTGAGTATCTATCGGGGCGACCGCTTCGGTCTGGAGCGTGACCTCCTCGACTACTTTCGTTGAAAGGCCTCCCGCATTTTCGCCGTGACTTGCACGGCGCAAGCGGGATCATGTTGAAGCAACGCCTCTTTTGAGAAACAAGGATCTGAACTGCCATGAGCACGACCAATCGGCGCATTGTTCTCATTTCTCGCCCGCAGGGAACTCCTCAGGCCGAGAACTTTCGGACGGAAGTGGTGGAGATACCGGAATTGGCGGAAGGTGAAGTGCTTTTGCGGCACTCATGGCTGGGTCTTGCCCCCGCGGCCAGACTGCGCATGACGGAGCAGGCTTCCTATCGAGAGCCCATGGCGTTGGGGGATGTCGTCTATGGGCAGGCCGTTGGTCGCGTTGTGGCGTCGAAAGAGCCTGGTCTTCCCGTGGGCACGTCCGTCATGTCCATTGGTGGCGGCTGGCAAGAGTATTCAATTGGCAATGCCGAAAATCTGGTGAAGATTGATGAGGCGATCGCACCCCCCAGTGTGTGGCTAGGAGCTTTGGGCACTTCCGGAATGACCGCATACATTGGTCTGCTGGATCTCGGAAAGCCGAGGGTAGGTGAGACGGTGGTGGTCTCGGCTGCCAGCGGCGGCGTGGGCTCGAATGTGGGGCAGATTGCCCGTCTGAAGGGGTGCCGGGTGGTCGGAATCGCCGGTGGCCAGGAAAAAGTCCAGCATTTGACCGAGGTACTCGGCTTTGATGCTGCCGTCGACTACCGATCCCCGAACTTTGCTGAGCAACTGCGAGTCGCATGCCCTTCAGGCGCAGACATCTACTTCGAGAACGTGGGAGGAGCAGTACGTGATGCCGTCTGGCCGGTGATGAACCAAGGTGGCCGCATCGTGGTCTGCGGTTTAATTGCTGAGTACAACGATAACCGTCAGGGTGGACCCGGCTGGTTTCCGATTCTTTCAAAGCGCCTGTCGATCCAAGGCTTCATCATGAGCGACCATCTTCACCGTCAGCAGGCCTTCCTGCAAGACATGAGGCAGTGGATTCGTGAGGGCCGCATTCAGGTCCAGGAAGACGTCAGCGAAGGGTTGGAGAGTGTTGTTCCTGCCTTTATCCGCTTATTGACTGGAAAGAAGTTTGGCAAGTCTGTTGTGAAGCTTTGAACTTCTTCAATCGCCTCTTGCGCGAACAGATATCTATTCTGTCGCATTGATCGCCGGTTGGCATCGGTCGCAGAGATTATGAACAGGCTCTTAGGCCTTGCCGGCCATTCCGCCCCCATCCAGCAAGAATGAGGAGCCCGTGCTGTAGGCGGCTTCATCGGAGCTGAGAAATGCCGCCATCGCCGCCACTTCATCAGGTGTGCCGTAGCGCCGTAGCGGAATGTTGCCTATGCTCTGCTCTCGCGCACCTGAACGACCAGCTTCGATGGCTTCCATCATTCGGGTGTCCACGGGGCCTGGATTGATGGTGTTGACACGGATGCCGAACTTGGCACCCTCCAGCGCGGCCGTTTTGGCCAGCCCGATGACTGCGTGCTTGCTGGCGCAGTAAGGCCCCAATCCCGGGCTGCCGCGCAGACCTGCCGTGGATGAGATGATTGTGATCGCACCGCCGGTCGGTTCCATCACTTTCATCAGACGTGATAGCCACAAGAAAACGCCGCGCACGTTGACGGCCATGACACGATCGAAGTCGGAGGCGGGTTGCTCTGTGAGCGGGGCAATCCTGCCCTCGATACCGGCGTTCAGAATCGCGATGTCAATCCGGTTCCAGCGACTCAGCGCCGAATTCAATGCGGCGTCGGTTTCGCCTTCGTTGGTCACATCTGCAGCAAGCGCCTGAGCCACATTTTGTCCAAGCGCCTTGACTTGCTCCTGCAGTCTCCCGGCGTGGAGGTCGACCAGTGCCAAGCGCGCGCCTTCTCTCGCGAACCTCTGAGCAACAGCCTGCCCGATCCCGCCTGTGGAGCCAGTGATCAATACGGTCTTTCCGTGAAAACCGGATGAAGTCATGGTTGCATTCCAAAGCCAAATATCTGAACTCCTTGAAGCACCGGCCGTATGACGTGGGCGACGGCCCGCGACAGGCTTACTCAGCCACGATTTTGTTGTCTGCGATGACCTTGCGCCATAGCTGAGCATCATCCCGGTTGAGGCGATCCAGCGCCTCAGGCTTTCCGGGGGCAGGCGTTGCATTCAGCTTGCTCAGCCGCTCTCGAACCGCAGGCAGGTTCAGTGTGTCATTGAGGGCTTTGTTGTACGCCTGCACGATATTGGGTGGGGTTCCGGCAGGCAGCATCATGGCGTACCAGCCATCACTTACGAACCCCTCGTAACCCTGCTCCTTGACCGTTGGCGTATCCGGCAACTCCGGCAAGCGCTGAGCGCTGGTCACGGCCAGAGCCTTCAGGCGGCCACTTTTGACCTGTGCCGCGCTTGAAGAAGGCGTCAATACGCTGAAGTCGACGATGCCGCTGATCACATCGGTCATGACGGTGACGCTCTTGTAGTGGATCATGCGTATGTCCACGCCGGTCTGTGTCTTCAGGCGTTCGATCATCAGGTGCTGCGGGGTGCCCATGCCGATCGATCCGTAGTTGAGCGGCCTGCCCTGTGTTTTGGCCAAGGCCAAGGCCTCTTTCAAATTGCTGCCAGGCAGGTTCGGATTGGCCACGATCACATAGGGAGTGGTGGCGATCATGCCCACGGCGCGGAAATCCTTCACCGGGTCAAAGCTAAGCTTCGAACCGAGCAGTCCAAATGCGGGGTGGACATTGAAGGTGATCAGCACAGTGTTGCCGTCGGGCTTGGACTTGGCCACGAAGTCTGTGGCGATGGTATAGCCCGCACCTGGCTTGTTCTCGACGATGATGGTGCGGTTCAGCATGGGCCCCATTGACTCGGCAAGAATGCGCGAAATCGTATCTACGCCGCCGCCCGCCGTGCTGCCCGATACGAACCGGGTGACTTGATTGCCTTGAGCGACCGCAGGTAATGCTGTTGCGGCTATGGCGGAGGCCGCCACCCATGCCTTCCACTTCATGAATTTTCCTTTGTCTCCGAAATATTCGACCGCGATATGCGGTCGTAAGGTTTGAGCAGCCGACTATTCAGTCAACGTCCGAGAACGAACTACTGCATCAAATTTTTAATTTGACCTATTGTACTGTTAAGCATCATACTTGAGCCCGTCAAATTTTTAAGTTTTACTCACACTTCGGCTCTGCTCACTCACCATGAATCACAGCAACGTATGTCAAATGTTCGGGATCGAGATCCCGGTTTTCGGCTTTTCCCACTGCCGCAACGTGGTGGCGGAGATCACTCGGGCGGGTGGCATGGGTTGCCTGGGAACGGCCTACTACACGCCTGATCAGCTGGAGATTGAGCTCAGTTGGATTGACGAACAGGTGGCAGGAAAGCCCTACTCGATCAACATGCTGCTCCCGAGGAAGTTCGAAACCGTGGGTGAGCCTCTGGAATTTGACAAGCTCCCTGAGCACCATGTGGCCTGGCAAAGGAAACTGCTGGACGATGCGGGCATACCGCCGTTGCCAGAATCCGAGCGTGAGCGCCTTCTGCGCGAAGAGCTTGATCAAATGCATCTCACGCCTGAGTTCGCTGATGAGTTGCTGGATGTCGTGCTCCGCCACCCCAACGTGAAGCTGGTTGTGAGTGCTCTGGGTTCGCCTCCCCCGCTATTCTTGATCGATTGCACGCGCACGGCATCAAGGTGGGCGCGATGACCGGGAAGGTTCAGCACGCCCTGAAACACAAGGAGGCTGGTCTCGATATCTTGATCGCTCAAGGCACGGAGGCTGCCGGCCATACCGGAGTGGTTTCTTCCATGGTGTTGTGGCCAGAGGTGGTCGATGCTGTTGCACCTATTCCTGTGCTGGCCGCAGGTGGCATAGGCCGTGGCCGTCAAATGGCCGCAGCCTTTGCCTTGGGCGCCCAAGGGATCTGGTGTGGTTCCGTCTGGCATGGCACGCGCGAAAGTGATCTGACTGACGAGATGAAACAACTGCTCTACAAGGCTCGATCGGAGGATGCTGTTCAAACGCGTTCCAAAACCGGAAAGCCCGGCCGAATGCTGCGCAGCAAATACACTGAAGCATGGGTTCAGCCCGGAGCACCCGCGACCCTGCCAATGCCTTGGCAGAGCGTGTTGAATGCGGAAGCCCGCTTGCGTATTGATCGCGCACGCGCGTTGGACTACATGACTTGCCCCGTTGGGCAGATCGTTGGAACCATCAACAACGAGAGTTCTGTGCGCCAGGTGATCCAGGATATTCTTGAAGAATTCGTGGCTACCGTCGAGAAGATGCCTGAGGCAACAGGCTTGATGGAAGCCTGATCAGACCCGTGCAGATTGATCAAACCTCCCTGCGCAGAGATCGTAAACACGTTCTAAGATGAAAGCTCGTTGAACAGGGAAAACACGGACTTCCTGACTTCATGGGTTACTGATATCATATTGTTCGCTAAATAGAACTTCTTTTCAGGAGCGAACGCATGACTCAGGATTCGTCAATAACCCAGCGCGCGGGGGGCGACCTGCTGGTGGAACAGAAGGGCGCCGTTTTGTGGCTAACCCTCAACCGCCCCCAAAGGCGCAATGCCCTGACCGATGACGTGATGTATGCGCTGCGCGACGAGTTCCTGGCTGCAGCCAGAAACCCGGCGTTAAGCGCCATCGTCCTGACCGGTGCGGGTGACAAGGCTTTTTGCGCGGGTGCCGACCTCACGCCTGGCGACACACCTTTCAAACCCAAGGTGGACCGGTTGCAGTCCCCAATGGGAGAACTCTTTCGCGCCGTGCATGACTGCCCGGTGCCCATTCTTGCTCGCGTGAACGGTGTCTGCGTGGCGGGCGGGTTGGGTCTGTTCGGCATGTGCGACATGGCGATTTCAGTGGACACGGCAAAGTTTGGCATGCCGGAAGTGAAGATTGGTCTCTTCCCCATGCAGATCATGAGCGTGCTGCGTGATCTGATTCCGCCGCGCATGCTCAACGAAATGTGCATGACCGGCCAACCCATTAGTGCGCAAGCGGCCTACGAGCTAGGACTTTTGAACCGAATCGTTCCCGCCGATCAGCTTGACGCGACCGTCGATGCGCTGGTGGCAGACCTGGTGGCTGTTTCCCCGATAGCAGTGCGCCGTGGCAAGTACGCCATGCGAGCGGTGTCCTCGATGTCGTTCCCTGAGATGATGTCTTTCACCGAGACTGCGCTGATTCCCATGATTCAGACAGAGGACGCGTGCGAAGGTCTCGCCGCTTTCAATGAACGGCGCCCGCCGCAGTGGACCGGAAAGTGAGTTCGCCATTCGTGAACACGGCTGAAGCGCCCTTCTTCCAGCACCTGGCACCCGCGCAGCGTGTGTATTGCGGAGAGGGTAGCCTGGCTTCGCTTGGGCGCGAACTGGCGCGCCTAGGCTGCACACGTGCGGCAATTGTGTGCGGCGCTTCGCTGAGTCGAAATCAGCATCAGATGGCGCACATTCTGGAGGCGGTGGGCGGGCGCGCTGCGGGAGTCATCGAAGGTGCGGTCGAACACAGTCCTGTACCTGCGGTTCTGAGCGTGGCGCAGGAACTGCGCCGTCTGCAGGCGGATGCCGTTGTTGCAGTGGGAGGGGCTCAGCCATCGTGACGGCACGGGCCGCCGCCATCGTGCTGGCCGAAGGTACAGATGTGTCTCGCCTTTGCTCGCAAAAAGGCGCCAGTGGCCAATGGACAAGTCCTCGGCTGGAGCAACCAAAACTTCCGCAATTCGTCGTTCCAACGACACCCACCACGGCATGTGTCAAGGCCGGCAGTGCTGTGCTCGATGTGACCACAGGCCAGCGCCTGACACTCTTCGATCCGAAGACGCGAGCGCAGGCCTTGTTCGTTGATCCGCAAA
This sequence comes from Ottowia caeni, assembly GCF_050821495.1. Taxonomy (GTDB): domain Bacteria; phylum Pseudomonadota; class Gammaproteobacteria; order Burkholderiales; family Burkholderiaceae_C; genus Ottowia; species Ottowia caeni. The sequence continues at coordinate 386,638 of NZ_CP151080.1, forward strand.
TGGTGGCTACAGCGCCGCAGCCGTTGGTGCTGAGTGCCAGCATGAATACCTTGGCCATGGCGGTGGAAGGCTTGGAGTCGCCTCAAGCGCATCCATTTTCTGATGCGCTTTTGATGCAGGCACTGCGGCTGCTGTCAGAACATCTTCTTGCGGAAGATACTCCGGCATCCCGTTGTCAGTTGCTTCTGGCGGCAGCCTTGTGCGGTCAGGGCACAGATTTTGGTGGCGCCGGCATGGCTTCTGTGCTGGGACATGCCATGGGTCATAGCCAAGGCGTTGCCAACGGACTGGTCAATGCCGTTGTACTGCCTCACACCATGCGTTTCAATGCGCCGGCAACGGCTCGGGGTATTGCGCATGTGGCGATTGCGCTTGGGGCTGCCTCTCACCCTCGGCCTGGCATTGAGGAGGCGATTGAGCGCGTCAAGTTGTTGCTCGACGTGCTGCCTTTGCCACGACGTTTGCGCGATCTTGGCATTCCTTCGACCGCCTTGGCAGGTGTGGCCGAGAAAGGCATGAGTGACTGGTTCCTTCAACGAAATCCTCGTCCGGTGCACGGACCATCCGATCTGCTGGCCGTACTTGAGGCCGCGTGGTAGCGGCATTTATGTTTTTATGTCATGAATCTCCCTCCTACTTCCCCTTCTGGCCCGCTGGCAGGCGTGCGTATTGTCGACGTCACCGCTGTGCTCATGGGTCCATCAGCGACTCAGATGCTGGCGGATCTGGGCGCTGACGTTATAAAAATTGAGCCTCCTGGTGGCGACAAGACACGCGCCATTGGTCCGATGGGTGACCGCAACATGGGGCCCATTTTTCTTGGTGTGAACCGCAACAAGCGAAGCCTGGTGCTGGATCTGAAAAAGCCCGAAGGCCTGCAGGCGTTGATGAAGCTGGCCGAGACTGCGGATGTGCTGACCTACAACGTTCGCCCCGCCGCCATGGCCAGACTGGGGCTGACCTACGAAGCGCTGAGCGCGATCAATCCGAGACTGATCTACGTCGGAATGTTCGGGTTTTCGCAGAAGGGGAGATACGCACCCTCGCCAGCCTTTGACGATCTGATTCAGGCCGCTGCCGGAGTCACGGCCGCCATGGCGGCTGCCAACCCCGATGGTTCGGCCAATTTCGTTCCGCTGAATTTGATGGACCGCTCGGTCGGCATGTACGCCTTTGGCGTCATCGCCTCTGCACTATATGCCCGTGAAAAAACTGGCCAGGGCCAGCGCGTGGACGTGCCGATGTTCGAGACCATGGTGCCCTACGTGTTGGGCGATCACCTCTACGGACGCAAGTATCTGCCGGCCGAGGGTGATTTTGGCTACCCCCGTCTGCTCTCCATTGCCCGCCGCCCATTTAGAACCAAGGACGCGCAGGTGTGCTGCGTGATCTACCAGGATCATCATTGGCGCGCTTTCCTTGGCATTCTAGGCATGGGCGAGCTCTATGACACTGATCCGCGCTTCAAGGACATTTCAGCGCGTACGGCGCATGCAGATGAACTTAATCGGTTCGTTGAGAAGCACCTGATCGAGAAAACCACAGCAGAGTGGCGGCAGCTACTGAAGGATGCTGATGTGCCTGTGTTTCCGGTACACACCTTTGAGACGCTGCTGGACGATGGTCACCTGCAAGACATCGGGTTTTTCCGGGAAGAAGAGGTGCCCGGTGTGGGCACCGTACGCGAAACCGCCGTGCCCAGCGAATGGTTCGGCACTCCCCGAAAGGCTACCGGCCTCCTCCCGCGCTTGGTCAACACAGCACGGAGATTTTGACCGAGGCAGGTTATAGCCCAGACGAGATCGACTTACTTGTGCAGAGTGGCGTCACACATGCAGGTTCTTGAAGCGAGCGACAACTCATTCACTGCAATGAAAGGTAATAGCAATGGATCGAAGAACATTCAGCGCTGGGGTTGTTGCAAGCGCAGCCCTTTCCGCTACTGGCTTGGCACGGGCACAGGCGGGACGACAGCCCACCATGGTCGTGCCCTATACGCCAGGAGGTAGCACGGACATTCTGGGCCGCTTGTTCACCGAAGCGCTTTCCGCCCAGGTCGGCGAAAAATACATTGTGGAAAATCGCCCAGGTGCCGGCAGCATGCTGGGCACCGCGTTCGTTTCTTCGGCGCCACCGGATGGCCGAACCCTGATGTACACCTACGGCAACCTGATGCTCAATCAGGAATTCCTGATGAAGGAAAACCGGGTGCAACCTCTTCGGGATCTTGTCCCGGTGACGCGCGCCTGCATCATTCAGGCCGTGATCGTGGCCGCGCCGACTTTTCCCGCAGCCAATTTGCGCGAGTTCATCGAGATGGCTCGCAAGGCCCCAGGCAAGCATTCATATGCCTACTATGGAGACCTTGGCATCGCCGCAGTCGCGGCGGAGGCGGGCGTGCAACTGCTAAGGGTGCCTTACAAGGGGGCGCACCGGGCATGATGGATGTGGCAGCCGGCACGGTGGACATCATCACCAGTTCACTGGCGCAGGCGCAACCGATGCTTAGGGCAGGCAAGCTTAAGGCGCTGGCGGTCTATGGCGATGAGAGGCTGCGCGAATGGCCCAATGTGCCGACCGTGAAGGAAGTATTGCCCGATTTCCGCGCACTTGACTACCAGGTTGTGATGGCGCCCAAGGGGACCCAGGGGGCGGTGCTGGCGCAGCTGGCGAAGTGGACCCAAGCCGCCCTGTCTGGCGCTGAAATTCGTCAAGCCTTCCTGGACCGGGGCGCGATTGTGGCGCCCATGAGTCCCGAGGAGACGCGCGCTTTCATGGAAGCAGACCGCGCGCAACTGGCCAAAGTGGTCAAGGCAGCCAACATCCTTCCCGAGTGAGCATTGCAGGCAACGCATAGCCTTATCTCTAAACAAGCGGATGGTGGCGAGCTGGGGATCCGCGAGTTTTCAATTCAGGACCACCGTCAGGGAGTATTAGTGATGAAGCTGCTGGAGAACAAGACGGCATTGGTGACAGGCGGCGCTTCTGGCATCGGCAAGGCGAGCTGTCTGGCTTTTGCTCGCGAGGGGGCGCGAGTCTGCGTTGTTGATCGAGATCTTGAAGCGGCAGCTCAGGTGGCGCGTCTGATCCAGTCGGGCGGGGGAAACGCGGTGGCTCATCGCGCGGACGTATCCATCGAAGCCGAGATCAGAGGCGCGATTGATGCAGCAGAAGCTGACTTGGGCACCATTGAGTGCTACTTCAATAATGCAGGCATTGGTACCGTGGAGACCCATAGTCGTGGAAAGCGGCTGGCAGACATCGACGTTGGCGACTGGACGCGCATGCTGGAGGTCAATCTTACGGGGATATTTCTTTGCATGAAGCACCAACTGCCGCGCATGCGCCAGGGTGGATCCATAGTGAACAATGCCTCGATCGCCGGACTGACCGCCCTGCCAGGGTCAGCGGCCTATGTGGCAAGCAAGCATGGTGTGATCGGTCTGACTCGCAGCGCGGCTATTGAGTACGCTCAGGAGGGGATTCGAGTGAATGCCGTTTGCCCCGGCCACATACTCACGCCCTTGCTTGGAATTCGGTCAGCGAGTGACGAAGTGGCGCAGAAAAATCCCATGAGACGCTACGGCCACCCGGAGGAGATCGCGGACCTGGTCGTGTGGCTGAGTTCCAGTCAGGCATCTTTTGTCAACGGCACTGCGATGACGGCAGACGGAGGACGCTTGGCTGGAGGCTGAAGTAAGAGCGTAAGTGCGTCTAACAATCGACGGATGGTGTTGCCCCCGGGAATGACGAGCAGTCCCGGCGTGTTATGAAGATCAATACGATTTAGGCAAGCCCAGCACCCGCTCGCCAATGTAGTTAAGGATCATCTCGCGGCTGACGGGTGCGATGTTCGGAATCATGATCTCGCGCAGGTAGCGTTCTACGTCGTACTCCGCTGCATACCCCATGCCTCCGAGCGTGCGCACTGCCTGCTCGCACGCCTGGAAGGCGGCTTCTGCACCCAGGTACTTGGCGGCGTTGGCCTGCGGGCCGCAGGGGCGGCCGGCGTCATACAAACGAGCGGCTTGCCATACCATCAGGTCGGCGGATTCCAGCGCCATCCAGTTGCGGGCCAGAGGGTGGGCAATACCCTGGTTCTGGCCTATGGGGCGGCCGAATACCTCTCGCTCGCGGGCGTACGCAGTGGCCTTGGAAAGAGCACGCCTTCCAATCCCAACGGCTTCAGCGGCCACCAGAATGCGCTCGGGGTTGAGCGCATCGAGCAGGATGTGAAAGCCTCGGCCTTCCTCGCCGATCAGATCTTCCTTGGGTACGGGAAGCGAGTCGATAAACAAGGCGTTGGAGTCGACTGCGCCACGCCCCATTTTGACGATCTCGCGCGCTTCAACGTAACGGCGATCCAGGTCGGTGTAGAAAAGTGACATGCCGTCAGTGCGCTTGCGGCATTCCTCCAGAGGTGTGGTCCGCGCAAGCAGCATCATCTTGTTGGCACGCTGCGCTGTGGAGATCCACATTTTTCGCCCGCTGACGACATAGTGATCGTCTTTGCGCACTGCGCGGGTGGAGATGCTGGTGGTGTCCAGTCCAGCGTCTGGCTCAGTCACTGCGAAACAGGTGACATCTTCTCCAGAAATCAGTGGTGGCAGGATGCGCTTCTTTTGCTCGGCTGTGCCGTGCACCACGATGGCATGTGGCGCGAATACATTGATATGAATGGCTGAGCAGGCCGCCAGAGCGCCGGCAGAGTTGCCCACGGTCTGCATCAATAGCGCGGCTTCGGTGATGCCCAGTCCTGCTCCTCCGTACTCGGGCGGCATGGTGATGCCTAACCAGCCCGCTTTGGCCATGGCTTCGACGAACTCCACGGGAAAGCTGTGGGAGCGGTCCTTTTCGCGCCAGTAGTCGTCGCCGAAGTTGTCGCACAGAGCTTGCACAGCTTCCTTGATTTGCTGTTGCTCCGGAGTGAGATCGAGTTCTAGCATCGTGATTGTCTCAGCGAGGTTGTTATTGATGTATTAAAAACTATTGTATCTTTAATAGGATATGTTGGCTGGGGTAACTTGGATGGGGCTCTCTTGCATCTCACGCTTTCACGCGTTGCCTTATCATCATTTGAACTATTGTGAATGGCGTCTTCTCGTTCGGCGCATACACGATTCCAGAGTTCAAGATGACCACTGCCCAACCGTTACCAACCGCTTCCGAAGTAGTCAGAGAAACTGCATCGCAACGTCCAAATCATCCTGCATTTATCCAAGGCGACGAAATTCTTACGTACGCCGAACTTGATGTCTGGATGGATCGCGTCGCGTGTGCTTTGCAGCGCGATGGCGTGCAGCCGAAGGAGGTGATCGGCATCAGCGCCGTGAACTCGATCCGTTACGTGATCGCCTACCTTGGCGCGGTTCGTGCCGGTATCTGTGTGGCGCCTCTGCCTACATCGACCACCCCTGAATCGATCTCCAAAATGATGGCGGATGCCGGCGTTCGAAGTGTATTTGTCGATGAAAGTGGAAGTGCCTTAATTGCATCTGCCGGGATGCCGTCCGTACCTGTCATCGGCTTTCAGAACGGTCTGCCGGGAGCGGTGTACTTTGATGACTGGCTGGGGTCCTCGCGGAATCCACCCGAACCCGTGGCACCGGAGCCGGATTGGCCGTTCAACATCATTTACTCGTCGGGCACCACGGGGACGCCTAAGGGAATCGTCCAGCCATTTGGAATGCGAGCCATACATCTGATGGGCGGCTCGGCTACGCTGTCAGGGTATGGTGCAAACTCGATCACCTTGCTTTCCACACCTTTATATTCGAACACGACGCTGGTGAGCCTTTTCCCTACGCTCGGCAACGGGGGCACCGTGCTGCTGATGGACAAGTTCGATGTGCGCAAGTATCTCGAACTTGCGGAACGATACAAGGTGACGCATACCATGCTGGTACCGGTGCAGTACCAACGCTTGATGTCGTTTCCGGAGTTTGGAAAGTTTGATCTGTCGAGCTTTCAGACAAAGCAATGCACCAGCGCGCCTTTCTCTGCTGAGTTGAAGGCCGACATTCTTGCGCGGTGGCCGGGAAAGCTGATCGAATCCTATGGGATGACCGAAGGCGGAGGTGTGTGCATACTCGAAGCCCATAGTCACCCTGACAAGCTTCACACTGTGGGCAAGCCTGCGCCCGGCCATGACATCCGCATGATCGATGCCGAGGGGCGTGAAGTCCCGCGCGGTGAGGCTGGCGAGATTGTGGGATTTTCTGGGGCAGCAATGCTGGGCTACCACGGCCTTCCTGAGAAAACGCGAGAGATTGAGTGGATCAGTCCCGAGGGCAAACGTTTTCTGCGGACAGGGGATGTGGGCCGTTTCGACGAAGATGGTTTTGTCGCGCTGATGGACCGCAAGAAGGACATCATCATCTCTGGTGGTTTCAACATTTACCCCAGCGACTTGGAAGAAGTCTTGCGCGAGCACCCGGCTGTTGCTGATGCCAGCGTGGTGGGAGTTCAATCGGCGCGATGGGGCGAGACGCCCGTGGGATATGTGGTTCTGAAATCGGGCAGCACCGCATCAGGCGATGAGATTCTGCAATGGGCCAACGGAAAGCTCGGCAAGATGCAGCGCCTGGCAGCGATCATCCTGACAGAATCGTTACCGCGAAATGGGATTGGAAAGGTGCTGAAGCGCGAGTTGCGTGAGCGCTTCGAATCTTCGGCCCAGGGTGCTCGACACTTACAGGTCTAGGCTCGGTTCCCGTTCCTCGCGCCCAAGACATCATGGGCACCACGCCGATTTATGGGATGGTCTGTCGAACTCTGGCGACTGTGGAGGTGAGATCCGTCCAAGCCGGTGCCTGCGGCGCGTACCGAGCGCGCAGGTAGGTGGCCAGATCGGCGATCTGTGCATCTGAGAGCACGTCGCCAAATCCTTGCATGAAGCCTATTTCTCGGGTGGCAGGGTCGCGGACACCTTCGAGGATGGTGCGGATCAGGTTGTCGGGCCTGTCACTGGTGAGCTTGCTGCTCAAGGCCATAGGGCGGTTCAGGCCGAGCACTGAGGGGCCGTCACCATCATGATGGCAGGCTGCGCAGGCAGATTGGAACATCCGCTGGGCAGGGCCAAGCAGCGCGCTTTGGTTCTGCGCGGCGCGAGCAATGGCTTGTTGGGCAGCAGAATCCAGGGTGGCAGGATCTTGGGCGGGCGCGTTAAACGAGGCCAGGTAGGTGGCCATGGCGCGAATGTCCTGATCAGGCAGTGCCTGTAGCTCGCGCACGACTTCCGACATTGGCCCTCCCGCCGATCCATGTCGAGGTGAGTGCCCTCGGCGTAGGTAGCTGTAGAGAGCCTCGGTATCCCAGGGGACGGCTGACTTGGAAAGGCTTGTCAGTGCAGGGGCCTCCCAGCCATCAATCATCGCGCCGGAAAGGAAGGCCGATCCATTTCGTTCTGCGCCGAACGCATCACGGGGGTGTGGCATGCGCCGCAATGGCCGAGGCCTTGTACCAAGTAAGCCCCACGATTCCACTCGGGGCTTTGGATGGGGTCTGGCTTGAAGGGCTGGGGATCCAGATTCAGCGCATTCCAGCCGGCCATGAGGGGGCGAAGATTGAACGGAAAGCGCATGTCGGCCGGTGGTGTTTCGGCTCTTACTGCTGGCTGACTCATCAGGTAGGCATAAAGCGCCTGCAGATCGTCGTCGCTGGTTTTGGCGAATGCAGTGTAGGGAAACGCCGGGTAGAGGTGGCGCCCGTCTCTGGAGATGCCTTCACGCATGGCGCGCTGGAATGCAGAAAAGCTCCAGTTGCCCAAACCCGTTTCGGCATCGGGCGTGAGGTTGGTGGTGTAGACGGTACCGAACGGCGTTTCCATGGCTCGGCCACCAGTGCCGCGTGCGCCATGGGGTGCGGTGTGGCAAACAAAGCAGTCGCCCGCTGCTGCGAGTATGCGGCCGCGCTCGATCGTCTCAGAGCTATAGACCGGTGTGCTCAAGTTCACTGGCGCGATGGCAGGGCGCCAGCTTAGTAGCCCGACGAGGACTCCGAAGACTCCTACAACCAAGGCGCCAGTCGTCGCCAAGAGGCTTTTGCCGCGCGGCCAAGGGAGCTTGCTTTTGTCCCATTTCTGGAAAGACCCCGAGGGGGCTTTGTCAGGGCCTCGAGTTGCAGGCGCGTTCTCTTTGCCTCCACCTCCAGAGCCATTCGCAGCGGAGGAGGGCGTGGCCGCTGGCTCTTCGTCGTCAGGCGCGGCCAGCATGCCGGCCGCCATTAACCCTGCACGAATGACTTCAGGTGTGAAAGGTGGCGCACGGAATCGCACGCCGGTGGCATCAAAAATGGCATTGGCAATGGCCGCCGTCCCGGGCACGCTGGAGGACTCACCGGCGCCCAGTGGAGCCTCGCCGGGCCGCGGCATGTGCAGCACCTCGATGACGGGCACTTCACGGAAATTGAGAATGGGGTAGCTGCCCCATTCAAGACTCTGGACTGAACCGGCAGGGCGCACACCTTCCAGTGCGGTTTGCGTGGCTTTCTGTTCGCGCTCGCCATACGGGGCGAAGCTGACCTGCTCCTTCAGGGCGCGGCTGGTGGTCTGGATGACATTGCCATGCACCTGATGATCTACTCCCGCCGGGTTGATGAGCAGGCCGGCGTCGTGACCGACGACGACGCGGCGCACGTGCACTTCTCCGGTCTTGCGGTTGACCTCCACATTGGCCACCCAGGCAGACCATGCGGCTCCGAAGCCTGGCCACTTGCTGTGCACGTAGCGGGCGTAGGCGAAACCTTGGCCGAACAGGATGTCGCCTCCTGGACCCAGGCCACCGTCGGCGTTTTCCTGTGGCCCACTTCTTGGTCGCCAGTTGGCCTTGTGTGCCGTGGCCTGCACGAGCTCTGCAGCCCGCGGATCGCGCAGGTGATTCAGGCGAAACTGAACAGGATCTTGCCCCGCTTGCGTCGCCAGCTCGTCGATGAAGCTCTCATGGGCGAAAGAGTTGGGCAGGGCCGAGACGCCGCGTAGCCAGGATGCGCGCACGATGGGCGGCATGTCGTTGACTTTGACGCGCAGGTTGGGGGCTTCATAAGGCCAGCGTGCAGTGCGGTCGCCCATCTCGAAGGCGTGTGCCTCGGGTTCCACCGTGCGGGTGAGGAGCAGGGCAAGCGTGGGGGCACCGTTGCTGGGGTAGCTGGTCTCGAAGTCGTAGGCGTTGATGCGGCCTTGCTGCGTGAGGCCGCCGCGCACCTGCATCAGTTGTGCCGTGCCCTTGGGTTCCCAGGCGTTCTCTTGCGCACGTGTGAGCTGCACGCGTACAGGGGCTCCTGCCGCCTTGGCCAGCAGCGCTGCGTCTGCTGCGACATCGTCGGCACCATTGCGGCCGTAGCAGCCGGCGGCCTCCATGCGGACGACATCTACCTGCACGTCCTGCAGACCCATCAGTTTTGCCAAGTCTGCGCGCAGCACGTGTGGGTTCTGCGAGCCTGCCCAGACCCTGAGCGAAACGCTGTCTTGTGGCACACCATCAGCTGCCACCCAATGTGCAAGGGCGCAAGACGGGCCAAGGGAAGCGTGCATCTGGTAAGGCCAGAGATAGGTGCGCTGCAGGCCCTGCCCATTGGCCAGGGCGGCATCCACGTTGCCCTCATCCAGCAGCAGACGCTGCGTGGCTGGATTGGAGCGCACAGCGTGTTCCACGTTACCCATGTCGGGCATGCCGGGCCATGGCTTCCAGCGCACCACCAGTTCGCGCGCGGCGGCTTCAGCGTGTTCTTCACGCTCGGCGACAACACCCACAAAATCGCGAATGACCACGACTGCCCGAATACCGGGGATGTGTGCAATGCTGCTTTCATCTACGGATTCGAGCGTGTTGCCGATGTAGTCGCCGTGGTCGGCGCCAGCATAGGGAGGCCTGATGACGCGGCCATGCAGCATGCCGGGCACGCGCATGTCGTGCACGAAGACGGTTTCTCCAGAGAGCTTCTGTGGAATATCCAGGCGCGGCTGTGGCGTGCCGACGAGGCGATAACTCGCGGGATCCTTCACGGGTGTTGCCGGGTCCAGGCGCAGCACGGTGCGCTTTCCGGAGAGTAGTTTGCCGTAGGCCACGTGCTTCTGATGCTCGGCCTTCAGCCTGACCAAGCCGAGCCGGGTTTCTACGTCTCCTAACGATGCCCCCAGCCATTCGGCGCCTCGTGCGAGCAGCCACGCTCGCGCCTGCGCCGCCGCTTGCCGCAGCGGCTGGGCGTGGATCTGGATGGAGGCGCTGGCGATGGTGGCGCCCTGGTTGGGTGAACGAGCGGTATCGCCCAGCGCCATGCTGACACAGGCCAAGGTGAGATCCAGCTCTTCGGCCACGATCTGGGCCAGTGCAGTTTGCAGGCCTGTACCCAAATCGACGTGGCCGTTGAGGGCGGTCACGCTGCCATCGTCCCACAACGCCAGGAGAACCTCATTGCCTTCAAGTGGGTTCGAGCCCACTGCGGCTGGCTGACCGGCGGCGGGCGGTTGGGCCGGAGGCGGCTCGCGCACCACAGCCAGCACGCCATCTGCCGTGAGTATGTCGGCCCGTGTACGGGGCAGATCGGCGCGGCGGTTCATGGCGCTCAGGTCACTCCTTTTGCATCCGACATCAGTTCAGCCGCCCGCGCCACAGCTGCCATGATTTCCACGTGGGTACCGCAGCGGCAAAAATTGCCTGACAGCTCCGATCGGATGCGTGCTTCACTGGGTTCAGGTTCTCGCGCCAGCAGAGCCGCAGCCTGCATCACCATGCCGTTCAGGCAGTAGCCGCATTGGGCGGCCTGAGCTTCCTCGAAGGCGGCTTGTACCGGATGCCAGTTCTCTCTGGAACCCAGGCCTTCGAGGGTGGTAATGCTTCGTTCCTTGACACCGTGCGCAGGAATAACGCAGGCCCGTGCCGCCACACCGTCTATGTGAACCGTGCAGGCCCCGCAAGAGCCAAGCCCGCAGCCGTATTTGGGTCCGTTCAAGCCTAGGTCGTTGCGAAGCAGGTGCAGCAGGCTAGCCTCAAGCGGCACATCAAGCACGACAGCGCGCTGGTTGACTGTCAATGCAAGCTTGGGCATGGGGTTTATCCTGTCGTGGCTTCGCTGGGACCGCATATTACTGACCCTTTTTCTCGTCATTCCCGGATCGCCTGCGCGGCGGCCGGCGATCCGGGAATGACGAGGTGGCTATGGGGATGGAGCTCAAAATCCTTCACACGCTGAGATAGGCTCGCCGAACTTCTTCGTTGGCCGCCAGTTCAGCCATTGAACCGGAGAAGCGGATCTGCCCCTTCTCCAGCACATAGGCACGATCGGAGACGAGCTCGGCAAAGTGCATGTTCTGCTCAGACAGCAAAATGCTCACACCTTGCGCCTTCAGTTCAAGAATCATCTGGGCCATCTGCTCCACGATCACGGGGGCCACGCCTTCACTCGGCTCGTCGAGCAGCACAAGGTAAGGGTTGCCCATCAGCGTGCGAGCCACCGTGAGCATCTGCTGCTCGCCTCCGCTCATCTGGCCGCCAAAGCGCAGGGGCATTTCACCCAGGTTGGGAAACAGTTTGAACAGGCGCTCGGGCGTCCAGTGTGGTGCCTGGCCGCCATCTGGCCACCGCCGGGTAGGTTGCTTGCCGACCTCAAGGTTTTCCATGACTGTGAGGTCGGTGAACACGCGGCGGTCTTCGGGCACAAAACCCAGACCCAGGCGAGCGCACGCAAAAGGTTCGGCGCTGGAGATGTCGTGCTCCATGAACCGGACAGTGCCTCGCCGTTTCGGCACCATGCCCATGATGGATTTAAGCGTGGTGGACTTGCCTGCGCCGTTGCGCCCCATGAGCGCCACCACTTCGCCGCGCCGCACCTGCAAATCGACACCGAACAAAATCTCGGCTGCCGCATACCAGGCGCGCAGCTGGCTGACTGCCAACAGGGTGTCGCCCATGGATTTCTCTGGTTTCATGGGATTCAGGCCCTCGCTTTCTGGCTGGCCTTCTCGAAGGTCTTGCCGCTACCAAAATAGACTTCCTGCACCTTGGGGTGATCGCGAATTTCCATCGGCTTGCCCGCAGCAATCAGTCGCCCGCGCGCCAGCACGATCATGCGGTCGGCATAGGCGAACACCACGTCCATGCTGTGCTCGGTAAACAGCACCGCCAAGCCGCGCTCGGTCACCAGCTTCTTGGTCAGCGCCATCAACTCGTTGCGCTCGCGCGGCGCCATGCCTGCGGTGGGTTCATCCATCAAGAGAAGTTTGGGATCATTCGCCATGGCGATGGCGAGTTCCACGCGCTTGACGTCGCCGTACGCGAGTTCGCTGCAAGGGCGGTCTGCCTGCGCCACCATGCCGACCTGGTCGAGCAGCGCCAGCGCCCTTTCTCTTTGATGGTCGGCGGCACGGCGCCACATGGAGTAGATCAGACCCTCATGGGAAAGCAGGGCCATTTGCACGTTTTCCACCACGGTGAGCGACTGGAATGTTTCAGCGATCTGGAACGTTCTGCCCACGCCCAGGCGCCAGATGCTGCGCGGCTTCAGGCCGATGAGTTCCTGGCCGCCCAGCCGGATGGAGCCGCGGTCGGCCTTGAGCTGGCCGTTCACCATGTTGAATGTGGTGGATTTTCCGGCACCATTCGGGCCGATCAGCGCCAGCAGCTCACCTGCGGCCAGCTCGAAACTGATGCCATCTACCGCCTTGACGCCGCCAAACGATTTACCCAGATCTTTGACTTCCAGGAGACTCATACTGCGGCCTCCTTCTTCGGCTGGCGCCAGCCGCGCGTGAGCTTTTGAATACCACCGGCAACGCCCGCCGGGAAGATCAGCACCAGCAGCAATATGATGCCCCCCAGCAATGCGCGCCAGTAGTCAGTATTGCGCGCGACCGCATCCTGCAGCCAGGTGAAGCTGACAGCACCCACCACCGGCCCGGCAAGCGTGTGCAGACCACCCAGCAGCACCATGACCAGGCCATCAATGGATTTGCCCACCGCCATGGATTCAGGCGAAATGCTGCCTTTGGAGAATGCGAACAAGGCTCCGGCCAACCCTGCCACAAGCCCGGCGACGATGAACGCCACCCACTGCACCCGGTCGACGTTGATCCCGATCGCATCGGCGCGAAGCACCGAATCCCGCCCTGCGCGCAGGGCATAGCCGAAAGGCGAGAACAGCACGCGACGCAGCCACCATATGCCCATAGACGCGAGTGCCAGTGTCAGCCAGTAGTAGTTCTGCTTCTCTGAGAGCCAGGAAGCCGGCCACACACCTGTGAGCCCATTGCTTCCACCCGTGAAATCATCCCACTGGTAGGTGATGGCCCAGGCGATCTGCGCCAGCGCCAGTGTCAGCATGGCCAGGTACACCCCCGACAGACGTACCGAGAACCAGCCGAACACCAGCGCTCCGACGGCAGCCACAAGCGGGCCCCCCACCAGCGCCGCTTCCATAGGGAGGCCGCCCGCCCTCATCAACAGGCCCGCTCCATAGGCTCCTATGCCGAAGTACGCAGCATGGCCGAATGAGTGCATGCCTCCCGGCCCCATGATGAAGTGCAGACTTGTGGCGAACAGGGCAGCAATCAGCAGATCAATGGCCAGCACGGTAGTGTATGAAGACTGTGCAATGAAAGGCACTGCAATGAGTGCCACAAGCAGCACCCCTACCGCCAGTTTGTAGCCTGGGCCGGCGCGCCTGAGAGGTGCCTCCGGTTCACCCACGTGACGGCTCGGCGCCTGCGGGCGTCCCAGCAGCCCCCATGGTCGCCAGATCAGCACCGCCGCCATGACCAGGAAATCTACGACCAGCGTGGCCTTGGAAAAATTGACCGGGTGGCCGAGAAGGCTCACCGTGCCCAGCCAGATGCACACGGCTTTGATGAGCGAGATGATCAGCGCCGCCAGGTACGCACCGGGAAGCGAGCCCATGCCGCCAACCACGACCACCACAAACGCGGCACCAATGGTGTTCAGATCCATTTCCAGGTGGGCGGGCTCGCGGGGCAATTGCAGTGCCCCACCAAAGCCGGCCAGCGCAGCGCCGAGCGCGAACACTGCCGTGAACAGCCAGGCCTGGTTGACACCCAGGGCACTCACCATTTCGCGGTCCTGTGTGGCGGCGCGTACCAGGGTGCCAAAGCGCGTGCGGGTGAGCAGCAGCCACACCGCGCCCAGCACCACCGGGCCGACAACAATCAGGAAAAGGTCGTATGAGGGAAACTGCCTGCCAAGGATTTCCACTGAGCCTCTCAGCCCTGGAGCGCGCGGGCCAAGAAGTTCGTCGGGCCCCCACAGCCACAGCACCCCGTCCTTGATGACCAACACCAGTGCGAAGGTGGCCAGCAACTGGAAAAGCTCGGGTGCCTTGTAGATTCGCCGCAGCAGCACGAACTCAATCATCGCCCCGAACAGGCCCACAGCCAGCGCCGACAGCACCAGCGCTGGCCAGAAGCCCACACTGGCGCCCAATTGGTCGACCAGCGTGTAGGCCAGGTAGGTACCCAGCATGAAGAACGAACCATGCGCAAAATTGACAATGCGCGTGACGCCGAAAATCAGCGAAAGCCCGGCTGCCACCAGAAAGAGCGACGAGGCGCTGGCCAGGCCGTTGAGCAGCTGGACGAGAAGGCCTGAAAAACTCATGCAGTTCCAATCCTGGTTAGAGGGGGTAGGCGCGCAAGCGCCTTAGAGCGAATGGCGCTTATTTAAGGCAAATGCGGGGCTGTCGTGGGATTCTTGTAGGAGCGGCTTCAGAGGCTGTCGTTAAAGTGGTTGGTGCAGCAGTGGCGATTGCCCCCTCTCCTTTCGGGAGAGGGTTGGGGTGAGGGAGCGCGCCCAAAGACAGTCTCAGATCATGCGCCGCTGCCCTCACCCTGGCCCTCTCCCGGAGGGAGAGGGAAGAAGAACGAGGCCGTTTTGCGACACCCTCTGAAGCCGCTCTTACAAAGACAGAACCTGTCGACATAGTCATTCTTGACTTAAGAAAGCGCCATTCGCTTTCAGCGGGTGATGACTCTTGTTAAGGGGCAGTGCGCGATTTCTTGACTTCTTCGGCAGAGGGTTGGAACTTGGCGCCATCGAAGTAGGAGTAATCCACCATCACACCTTTTCCGCCGTCGTTCTTGGTTTTGCCGACGAACGCGCCCATCGTCGACTGATGGTCTTCCGGACGGTACGTGATCCTTCCGAAGGGCGTGTCTACTTGCAGGCCCTTGAAGGCTGCAATCATCTTGGTGGTGTCGCTGCTGCCGGCTTTCTTGAGGCCTTCGGCGGCGGATTTGATCATTGCGTAACCCACTACGCTGCCCAGGCGCGGGTAGTCCTTGAACTTGGTCTGGTAGGCCTGCAGGAAGGCCTTGTGCTCAGGCGTGGGGATGTTCTGCCAGGGGTACCCGGTCACGATCCAACCGTTGGGCGTTTCATCTTTCAAGGCGTCCAGGTACTCCGGCTCGCCCGTCAGTACGCTCACCACTGGGCGATCCTTGAACAGGCCGCGCGTATTGCCCTCGCGCACGAACTTGGAAAGATCGGCGGCGAACAGCACGTTGAAAATCGCATCGGGCTTGGAGTCGGCCAGGGCTTGCACCACACTACCGGCGTCTACCTTGCCCAACGGAGGCGCCTGTTCGGCGACGAACTCCACGTCGGGCTGCGCTGCCTTGAGCAGGGTCTTGAACGCGGCTACGGCCGATTGACCGTATTCATAGTTGGGGTAGATCAGCGCCCAGCGTTTTTTCTTCAGCTTGACTGCTTCGGGCACCAGCATGGCTGCTTGCATGTAGGTGCCGGGGCGCAGGCGGAAGGTGTATTCGTTACCGCCTTGCCAGGTGAGCTTGTCGGTCAGCGGCTCGCCGGCCAGGAAGAAGACCTTTTTCTGTTTGGCGAAGTCGGCCACCGCCATGCCGGTGTTAGACAGGAAGGTGCCTGTAAGCACATCTACCTTTTCGCGCGAGACCAACTCCTCCGCAACGCGCACGGCATCGCCCGGATTGGCGTTATCGTCGCGCGTGACAAGCTCCAGCTTTCTGCCATTGACGCCGCCAGCGGCGTTGATTTCGTCCACGGCCAACTCCATGCCCTTCTTGTAGGGCTCCAGGAAGGCAGGTTGCGCCTTGTAGCTGTTGAGCTCCCCGATTTTGTAGGTGCTTTGCGCCCAAACCGCGCCGGTGGCGAGCATGACGGCGAGAGCAACGGGAGTGATGATGGTGTGTCGGCGAGTGGTCATGGCTAAGCTCCTTGAATTAAAGAGAAGGCGGGGCTGAAAAACAATAGGGTAAGGCGTTAAGGTCGGTTCGGCTTTTTTTATTGGAAGGTAGCCTCATCGCAGCCCATCTTCACCCTTGATCTCACCGGCTTGCAGGCCGCCGATGCGGGGCAGGGGGCGGCCAGAATCGGTCACGGCTACGGCTACAACGATCTCATTCGCCCTGGGAGCGTCGCCTACGCGCGCCTCCACCGCATCGAAATGGCTGCGCACGAAAGCGGCGTCTTTGTGACCCAAAGGCACGTCGATCGCGGTTCCCAGGGTTCCCCGTTTCTTGGCCGAGGGCACCAGCGCAGCGCCCTTTTCCACGGCTGCGCGCAACGGAGCTCCCAGCTTCGGGTGCAAGATGGCAGCAGCATGCTCCAATTCGCCGGCCTCGCCAACGATGGCAGCCTTACCGTAGCTTTGCGCGGCACCAGGTGCAATGCCCAGTGCCTTTACGGCTTTTTGCCCGAGCAGCGCGCCCAGTTCCTCGCCAATAGCAATCAGCTCGTCGAGGTTCTCGCTGTAGCGGCCGGCATAGGGGTTGGCAATCACGGCCATGGCGACGGCGCGGCGCGTGGGCGGACTCACGGCTTGACCCATCTCCTGGCGTGTCTCGTCGACCTGAACAATGATTTTGCGAATGTTGGCTGGCATGTCTTGGGTTCCTCTCTTGACGGGATCAACGCCGGCGGTCAGCGCTGGCCATCC
Organism: Ottowia caeni; assembly: GCF_050821495.1. GTDB lineage: Bacteria > Pseudomonadota > Gammaproteobacteria > Burkholderiales > Burkholderiaceae_C > Ottowia > Ottowia caeni. The sequence continues at coordinate 403,552 of NZ_CP151080.1, forward strand.
CATTGACTGATGTTCTCTGCCAGCAGGCCGCCTACGCGTGCGTGCACGCGGTAGCCAGTGCTCATGGCGAGAATGAAGACGATTTCATCCGCGGCGGGTGAGCCGGGTACACGCACCTCCATGGCGTCGAACTGGCCGCGAACGTAGCTGGCATTGATGTTGGTCAGCGGCACATCAAGAGCTGCGCCAGGCGGCCCCACCTTCTTGGTTGAAGGCACGATCGAGAGCGCATTGCCCGGCTGGCCGGTCTTGGCTTCGCCCTGGCCAGCCATGTAGGCCGCCCGGTCCCCCTTCCAGCCGAGCAGCTCGCGCATGGCGTAACCCCCGGGCACGTGCCAGAGCGCGCCGTGCTCCAGCTCCCCCGCGCCCCCCACGATGGAGCCCTTGCCATAGGTTGCGATGCGCTCGCGCGGCACATCCATGGCGGCCAGCAAACGCTGCGCCATGTCCACACCCACAGGCTCCAGCGCTTTCATCATGGGCAGGATGTCTGCCTCATAGCGGCCGGCATACGGATTGGTCATGACCACGGCAATCGCCCCCCGGATCAGTGGCTCGGGCGGCGGTGGCCCAAACTCATGGCGGATCTCTTCCACCTGGGTAAAGATGCGTCGAATTTCAATCATGAGGGTAAGACTTTCTAGGTTCAAGCAAAGGTCGCGCCAACTGCTTCGGTGAAGCCGGTAGTGGGCAGCGAGGATATCGGCTCTACGTGGCGCCACTGATCCTGACAAACCATGAGCACGGCCCACACCAGCCCGCGCGACTGCAGATCACGAGCGCACGCCTGTCCCGCATCAAGGGCGCGCCGGACCTGTTCTGGTGCGAGTGGCGGCACCTGAATGGTGACCAGGCGTTCACCCAGGTCGGTCTCGTCGCGGCAGGCGTTGGCCGGGCAGCGTTCGATGGCCGGGTCTGCCACATTCACGGCATTGGCGATGATGGTGGCGGCTGCATCAGCCTGCGCGGCGGTGGCTGCCAACACGGTGACGCTGTCGGCAATGCCCATCGAAAAGCTGCGCCCCCGCCAGCCGCTGGTGGCCACACCGCGCACTGGGTCGGGGTGTTGAACCTCGAACTTGCCGTCTACCGACAGGCGCCCCAGGTCAGTCAGTTCGAAGCGAGCGAGATTGCTGAACAGCCCCACGCGAACCGATTGGCCCGCATTCAGGTGCAGTGCAATGTCGCCGCCGTTGTTGAGCCAGGCGCGTTCAATGCCGGGGCGTTGGTAGAACGTGATCAGTTCCTCGGCCACGCTTCCGGCGACAGCGGCCATGGGTGTGATGAATTCTGGCGTGAATGGAGCGCAGGCTTTCCACATGCGCCGGGCGATCGGGCCGTGCAAGGCGCATGCTTTGCCGAGCACCGGTTGGCGCAACAAAGCCAGTTCGCCAACCAGCTCAGGCAGGATGCCTTGAAAGCGCTGCCATGCATCTTCGTGCGCCCCCGCCACGACTTCGGGCACGCCATGCGCTTGCGCGACGATGTCGATCGGACCATGCTGCCAGTGCCAGCGGTGGGCGTCGAGACGGTGGCGCTCAGCGTTCATGTGATGCGTGGCCCCTTGCCTTTTTATCCGAGCATGGGCGGTTCGCCCAGCGGCCAGGCATTCTCCGGTGGGTTGGGTAACCACTGGCGAGCCTGAGGGGCGCCGTCATCCTGCCACGCACCGCGCATCAATGCTTTTTCAAGCGACATCACGTAGTCGGCATGTCCTCCCAGTGCCGTGAAATCATCGAGCCTCATGGAAAACTCTATGGGCGCCACAATAGCCGGTGTCGGTACGGTGCCAAAACTGTTGTCGGGCATGCGCAGTACATCTGCCATGACGGTGATGCCACCACCCGGCCATACATAAGCGGGCGCGCCGCCGCAGGTCACATTGACCAAAGCGCGCTTGATGGCACGCGTGAGCAGCACCGGGTTCTCGGTGACCCCCGCGCGCAGGCTGCCCCCGGCGCCAGCCAGGAACAGCACGCTGCAAAGCGAGGGTTCGCAGTTCTCGCCAATGCGTTCCACCACGCGTCGCACCTCGGCGGGCATTTCCTGCTCTACCGGTTGCAGCGCGTCGTTCAGCACATACCACTGGGCGTGCTCTCCGGTGGTGGAGGTCATCAGAAGGCGCAGACCCGGCCGCGCTACGCCCGGCTCCCAGCCTTCGATGATCGAGAGCGGATCAGCGATGTCGGTGCCGCCCCAGCCTGTGCCTGGGTTGGCCACCTGAAAATAGCGCCCAGGTGTGGATTTTCGCCCTCGCATTTGAATGCCTGAGGGAGTGATTCCCAGGCAGCGCCCGGCTTGGTGCTCGCTCAGTACCCCGGTAATGTGGTCGTCAACCACCACCACTTCGTCGGCGTGTCCGTAGAGTTGCCGGGCAAAGATGCCGATGGCTGCCGAGCCGCAACCCACCCGCATGCGCTGCTCTTCGACGCCGCCCACAATGGGGGCCTTGCCGGCCTGAATGACCAGGCTGGCGCCACCGTCGATCGTGCACTCCACATCTTGCTTATTGCCCAGGCGCTGCATGATTTCCAGCGCCATGCGGCCTTCTTTCTTGCTGCCACCGGTCAAGTGGTGTACTCCGCCGATCGAGAGCATCTGGGAGCCGTATTCCGCCGTGGTGACGTGGCCAATGGCCTCACCCTTGTAACGAACGTTGGCCTGTTCCGGGCCGAGGAACCGGTCGGTGTCGATCTTCACCTTGAAGCTGCAATAACTGAAAATGCCCTCGGTCACCACCGTGACCATGTCCACGCCGTCCATCTTCGAGCCGACGATGAATGGGGCCGGTTTGTAGTCCGGATAAGTGGTGGAGGCACCTACGCCTGTCACGAAAACTTCGCCCGACCGCAACAAGTCGCCGTCCCACACAGGTGCTTGGTGGGTGGCGGACGGATTGGAACCCGGTTCTTCGCCTTCAAGGTGTCGGGCAAAGGGAACCAGCACCTGCTCCCCTTCAGCCAGCGTGCGCCGCAGCAGCACCACCGGGTCGACTCGAACTAGAACTCCCGCCTCGTTGGCGTAGCGATCGCACGCGCCTGAACGGCTTTCGGCGATCTGGCATAGCACCGGGCAGGCATTGCACTCCACTTTACCCGTGGCCATGCGTTCGTTGCGCGGAGGCGCCTTGGCTCCCAAATCAGGGAGCAGGGGCAAATCCATCGCGGGCAGGCCGTCGGTTTTGGTGTGTTCAGTCATGGTTCACTGGACCGGTCAACTTATTCACCTCAGGAGGGGAAAAAGCGAAACGCTTGTCTTGGTTGCTTGACTTGTGTAGCATCTGCTTCACATTCATGTTGCAATTGCTACATGAAGTGCGAATATAGCTGATTGGCCCGGTGCTTGTCTTGGTATTTTCCAGTACATCGCGAGCCAGGGGTTCTTGCCATCAAACCATCTTCAGGCCACATCATGAGCGCTCTGCACACCGAACGCGTCCTCACGGTACATCACTGGACAGACCGCCTATTTTCCTTCACCACTACGCGCGACCCTGCATTGCGCTTTTCCAACGGGCACTTCACCATGATCGGCCTGATGGTCGACAACAAGCCTTTGCTTCGTGCATACAGCGTGGTGAGTGCCAACTACGAAGAGCACCTGGAGTTTCTCAGCATCAAGGTGGAAGATGGCCCTCTTACCAGCCGGCTGCAGCACATCAGGGTGGGCGATGAGATCATCGTCGGGCGCAAGCCCACGGGCACGCTGCTGATCGACTACACGTTGCCGGGCAAGCGCTTGTACTTGTTTGGCACCGGCACCGGCCTAGCCCCTTTCATGAGCATCATCCGCGACCCGGCCACCTATGAAAAATTTGAGCAAGTTGTCCTGGTGCACGGTGTTCGGCTGGTGAGCGAGCTGGCTTATCACGGCTACATCACCCAGGATCTGCCTCGCCACGAATTCCTGGGCGAGTTGGTGAGCGAGCAACTCAAGTACTACCCCACCGTGACGAGAGAGCCTTTTCGCCACCAGGGCCGCATCACGGACCTGATCACCACCAACAAGCTGACGAACGATTTGGGCCTTCCTCCGCTTGACCCAGCTGAAGACCGCGTCATGCTGTGTGGCAGCCCAGTGCTGCTGTCCGACATGAAAATCATCCTGGAGCGGCGCGGATTCCACGAAGGCAACACCACTACACCGGGCGACTACGTGGTAGAGCGAGCTTTCGTCGAAAAATGAAAGTGATGACGGGCAAGAGGACGTCTTGCCAGGCTGGGCGGCTGGCATGAGCGAGAAAAGAATCGACATGGAAACGCCCTCAAACCCTATTGCGGAGCGTGGCGTGCCCAAGCCTCAACGGCGGACCGGCACGCGGGCTGCGGCTGCGGAAGCGACACGTGAGGCCATCCTGAACGCGGCCACCAAGGTGTTTGCCAAGTATGGCTATGTCGGGGGCAGCGTAGACAAAATTTCGAGCGCCGCCAAGTCTGTAGATCGCATGATCTACTACTATTTTGGAAGCAAGGAGGGGCTCTTTATTGAGGTTCTTGAGGGAATCTACCGACGCATGGACGAGGCCGAAAGCAGCCTCGCGCTCGACGAAGATCAACCTCTGGAGGCGCTGGCTGACCTTATCCGCTTTGTCGTGAGTTACTACCGCGACCATCCCGAGTTCGTCACCTTGCTCAATACAGAGAATCTGCACAAGGGCAAGCACATCGCCAAGTCACGGCGCGCGCGCGAATATTCGCATCATGCAGTCACCCTGACCGGGCGATTGCTGACGCGCGGCGTCGAACTCGGCCTTGTGCGGCCGGGGATTGATGCTCGTCAGCTCTACCTGCTGATTGCCGCCGCAGGCTACTTCCATACCTCCAACCGCTACACACTGGGCGCCTTCTTGGGGGAGGCCATTGATACGCCTGCCGCTGTCGCGCGATGGGATGAGTTTGTGGTCGACAGCGTGATGAGAATCGTGAAGTTGGATAACCGCGGATAGTAATTGTGAAAACGCCCTAAGGAGACCCACATGGCAGAGATCGCAGCCGGCGAGAAATCCGGAAAAGTCGTTATCAAGAACATTGGTTTGCTGCTGTCGGGAGATATTGACCGGCCCATCCTCGATGCGGACACCATCGTGGTCGTTGATGGCCTGATCGCAGCCGTGGGCAAATTCAAGGACTGCGACACCGAAGGCGCCAGGACCACCATCGACGCGAGAGGCACCTGCGTTGCTCCGGGATTGATCGACAGCCATGTGCACCCCGTGGCGGGCGACTGGACGCCGCGCCAAAGCCAGCTCAACTGGATCGAATCCAGCCTTAACGGTGGCGTGACCACCATGATCTCTGCGGGTGAAGTGCATTACCCTGGCCGACCGAAGGACATTGTCGGCCTGAAGGCGCTTGCCATTACCGCGCAGCGTGCGTTTGATGCCTTCCGTCCCGCCGGGGTCAAGGTGTTGGCAGGTGCACCGGTCATCGAAAAAGGCATGGTCGAGAGCGACTTCAAGGAATTGGCCGAAGCTGGCGTCGGGCTTCTTGGTGAGGTTGGCCTGGGCACCGTCAAGGCTGGCTATGAAGCCAAGGAGATGGTGGCCTGGGCCCGCAAGTACGGCATCCAGAGCACCATCCACACCGGAGGACCTTCAGTACCTGGCTCAGGTTATATCGACAAGGACACGGTACTGGAAGCTGATGCAGACATCATCGGCCACATTAACGGGGGCCATACATCTTTGCCGATGAAGCACGTTTGTGAGTTGTGCGAGAAAAGCACGCGCGGCATAGAAATTGTGCACAACGGCAACGAGAGAGTGGCCATTGGCGCGGCGCGCGCAGCCATGGAGTTGAAGTGCCCGCACCGAGTCATTCTGGGTACTGACGGCCCTGCCGGCTCCGGCGTGCAGCCGCTGGGAATTTTGCGCATGGTCGCGCTGATCTCCTCCATGGCCGAGATCCCGGCAGAAATAGTCTTCTGCTTTGCTACGGGTAACACGGCGCGCATGCGCAATCTCAATTGCGGATTGATAGAACCGGGAAAAGCCGCGGATTTTGTCTTCATGGATCGTGCGCAGCACACCGCCGGCAGTACTTTGCTGGAGAGCGTTCAACTGGGCGATGTGCCCGGTGTCGGCATGGTCATCATCGACGGTCTGGTCCGCTGTGGCCGCAGCCGAAACACCCCCTGCGACAGAAGTCCCTCAGGTTGTAGCGGGGCATTAATCGCCCCCCACAGATCTACCCAGCTGCGTAATTGGGCTGAGCGAAGCGAAGCCCAACACGTGGCGTCAACACACGAGGCGCACTGACTCGATCCAGGAAGTTACCGTCCACAAAAGGCCCGGAGTGCAAAAGTCTGAAAAAACACAGTACCATACCGACGTTTTATATTAGGGGACTAAGTAAATGATTCGTAGACGTGCTGCGATGGCTCTGGTGGCTGGTTTAGCGATAGCGCCAGCTTTGCCTCTTTATGCGCAAACCTGGCCAGAAAAGCCCATCAAGCTAATCGTCCCGTTTCCTCCGGGGGTGGCGGAGACAACATGGCACGCCTGGTGATGGGCCGCGTAGCCGCTGAACTTGGACAGCCCATCGTGTTTGAGAATTTGGCCGGCGCGGGCGGTAACCTAGGCAGCGTCAGCGCTTCCAAGGCAGCGCCAGACGGCTATACCTTCTTGTATGGCACCAACGGCACGTTCGGCATCAATCAAAGCTTATACAAAAAGCCAGGTTTCTCCGCCGTTAATGATTTCGAGCATGTCAGCCGTTTGACCACCATTGCCGCGATGGTTGTCGTCAGGCCGAACTTTCCTGCCCAGTCTATGGCCGACCTGCTGAAACTGCTCAAGGCTAACCCCGGGAAATACACATTTGCCTCGGCAGGCAACGGGACCACGTCCCACATGGCGGGCGAAACCCTTAAAAGCGCGGCCAATCTGGCCGTCGTTCATATCCCGTACCGTGGGGGTGCACCGGCGATCACGGACGTCATCGGTGGGCAAGTCGACTTCATGATTGATGTCATGCCGAACACCGCGCCGCAGGTCAAAGGCGGAAGACTGCGCGCCTTGGCCGTGTCGACAGCCAAGAGGGTCCCTGGTTTTGAATCAGTGCCGACCATAGCTGAGTCTGGGGTGGCTGGCTTCGATGTCAGTGCATGGGATGGCATTTTTGCGCCTGCCGGAACCCCGGCCGCCGTCGTTGAAAAAGTCAATGCGGCCATCCGGAAAGTCCTGTCGTCTCCCGAGCTTCAGCAGCAACTGGCAGAGCGGGGCGCTCAAGCGGCGCCGAATTCACCTCAAGAGCTTCGCGCTTTCGTCACTTCAGAGGTGGACCGGTGGGGCCGTGCCGTGAAGCGCTCCGGCGCGTCTGTAGATTGAGAGGAAACAAAAAAAATGAATGAGGCGAACTACGTCGGCCTGCCCCCAGCAGAGGACATTTCCATCGTGGGGATACGCGATCAGTTTCAGGCACTGGACAATTTCAATCGGGTTTTTGCGATTAAACCGGGCGACCGCGTGCTTTTTCTCGCGGATCCTTTGCTTGACCCTAGGGTGATCCAGGCAGTCAATGGCATTGTCAGATCGCGTGGGGCGACCATGCGGATCTATATGGAACCGAGCACCCGGGTTACGGAGATTCCCCAAAATATTCGCGGATTGCTGCAGGACGCTACCTTTGTGGTGTCCACCTGGTTCTGCTCGATCATCGACCCCCTGTGCATTCAATTGCGTCGCGAAGGTCAGAGGTGGGTCAAGATCACCTACTTCCGCAATCTGGATTTGCTCAAGACGCCTCAGGCAAGGTTCCCTATCGATATTGTGGGAGAGCTGGCTAGAGCGACTGCGGCGCGCTATCCGTTGGGCGAAGCCTTCGATCTGCATTTCACAGATGAGCGTGGAAGTGATTTCCGTATCCACTTTACGCCAGAAATGAGGGAGAAGCAGTTGGGCACCAATCGCTGGCGCGGCAAGATGACGGCGGACGAACCCGGTTCGTACGTTCACTATTTGCCCACCCATGGTCCCAATCTCTGGGATCACAACTCCGTCAATAACGATCTCTCGGTTTCTACCAAGATGTCGGGCGTGTTGTATCCGCAGTGGGCCATTGGTTTCAAGCGGCCATTCGAAGAGCGCATTGGGGTGCACTTTGACGGAGAGTACGTGTCTTCGGTAGAGGGCGAGTCGGAGGATGCTGTCATCCTGCGCGAGATGCTCGTTGGCGGTCGGATGATCGAAGGTGGTGGATGTGGGTTTAACCCCAAAGCGCCTCGGCACACCGTGTACCCCGCAGGCTCCAATGCACCGGGGGCTCTGCATTTTGGGATCGATCTGGTCAAGCCCAGCGATTACATCCGCCGTGTGATGCCTGACTGGGAAGAGCCGCCGATTCACATGGATCTGGTCACCCTCGATTCCACCGTGCATGCGGGCCCCAACATGCTGATCGACAAGGGCTTCCTCTGCGCATTGCGGGATCCCAAGGTGGTGGAGCTGGCTGCTCAATATGGCGATCCGATAGAGCTGTTGGAAGTGCCGGTCTATTGACCTGACACGTTTCTAAGGCTCTAGCCGCCCACGCCCTTGGCTCAGGGCTTGGGCGGTGCCACCGTAAGTTTGACGAGCTTGAGCACCATCGGCCGTGCCACAAGGACGCCGATGAATCCAATGGGCCAAGCCACAAAGTAGCCCCGCAGCACTGCCCAAATAAAATCCTGATCGAACCCTTTGTTGAGGGCAGTCAGCGTGACTGTCATGAGGAAGCCAACAATGGCAGACATGGAGAACGCGAATGCCACCCCAGAGAAACGGGCGGGTAGTTTGAAACTCGAGCTATAGGAGGACATGGTTGTCTTGCAAATGCTTAGGTTTCAAATGATACGGCAACATGAGGTTGATAAGCACTGATCCTAAATCCGGCAGTTCCCCCTCTCAAATCCTGAGCAAACCCAGCACTGGCGCGGGTGTTCTCGGATTTGGCACACTCACCCAATGGGTGAATCAAAAAATGCCATTGCAGCGGCTGCTGACGCGGCCATTTCGCAACCTGCGCCGCCCTCGGTGGTGGACACCTTGGGCGGACGAATGCACGTGCGCTGGGACGAAGGTGCGGCGGCCACGCCGCACGGTCAACTCGTGTACTTCACCGACTTTCTGGCGACTACTGGCCTTTTCGATCGTTGGGTGCGATCGTGCCCCTTGAGCTACAGCAGCGGCAACGCGCCAGACAAACGGGATGTGCTGGGCACCTTGCTGCTGTCGCTGCTGGCGGGCCATCGCCGCTACGCGCACGTCAGCGGCCTGCGCGGTGATGCGGTGGCCGCCCAGGCCCTGGGTATGAACAAGCTCGTCAGCGAAGATGCGCTGCGCCGGGCGCTGTTGCGCATCGACGCTGCAGCCAGCGATGCCTGGTTGCGCCCCAGCCTGATGCATTCAGTGCGAGAAGCGCTGGACAGGCCCTGGATCCTGGACATGGACGCCAGCGTCAAGCCTCTGTACGGGCGCCAGGAAGGGGCCGAGATCGGCTACAACCCCACCAAGCCCAAGCGCCCCAGCCATGTGTTGCACACCTTCTTGGTGGGCAACTTGCGCCTAGTGCTGGATGTGCAGCTGAGCGGGGGCAAGCAGCACGCCAGCGGCCATGCCAAAGCAGCCCTGGGGAGATTGCTCGATGATCTGCAGGACAGGCGCGCGGCCTTGGTGCGGGGCGACTCGGGCTACGGCAATGAGGGCGTCTTGCTGACCCTCGAAGAGCGCGAGCAGCGCTACCTGCTGAGGCTGCGCCAGACCAAAAACGTGCAGCGTCTGGTGCTGCGCCAGTTTGCCCGCCAGGACTGGAGTTTGCCAGACAGCCAAGGCTGCCAGATGGCGGAAGACGAGATCAGGCTGCTGGGCTGGAGTCAGACGCGGCGAGTGGTCATCGTGCGCCAGCGCATCCGCGGCGGCATTGCGCGCGAGCGGCGCATGGACCATGGGCAGTTACGCCTGGACTTTGCTGACAACCACATCACGCAAGGCGACAAGCTGTGGGAGTACACGGTGCTGGTCACCAATGCCGATTACCCGCTCGAATCCATCGGTCAGCTCTACCGCGACAGAGCGGATGCAGAAAATGCCTTTGACGAGCTCAAGAACCAGTGGGGCCTGGGCGGCTTTACGACGCAGGATCTCACCCGCTGCCAGACCGTGGCGCGCTCGTGCGCGCTGGTCTACAACTGGTGGAGCTGGTATGGCCGTGCGGCCAACCCCAGCCGGCCGCTGTTGCTGGCAGCGGTGGGCCGCGCGGTCACGCATGCCCATCAGACGACGCTGTATCTGACGCCCATCCGTGGCCGGGTGGATGTGCTCAAGAAGCTCTTGGCCAATGTGGATGCGGCTTTGCAGCATGTCAAGGCAGCTGCGGAGCAGTTGCGTCAGATCGACCCTTGGGCCTGCATGCTGCGCTATATCTGCGATCGCATTGCGCCCAAAGCGGGACCGCCGCTACCGCCTATGGGGCTCGTGGGACCCGGGTGATCTGCCGGATTTAGGATGAAGTGCGTCTACCAGTGCGGTGTCCACCTGAAGCAGGGGCTCTCCGCCCGTGAGGACGACAAGCAGGGAGCCTTGCGCCTGCGGCCACATCCGCGCGATGGTCGAAGCCAGCTCTTCAGGCGTTGGGAAGCGCCCGCCGCTCGTACCATTGGTTCCGACGAAGTCCGTATCGCAAAAACGGCACTGCGCCTTGCTTCTGTCCTCTTCCCGGCCAGACCATAGATTGCAACCGGCGAAGCGGCAGAACACCGCCGGCCGGTCCGCATTGGCGCCCTCACCTTGCAGCGTATAGAAAATTTCCTTGACCATGTAGCTCTTGCGTCAGCCCCCTTCTCGCCATGCCCAGGCTCAGGGCAACCTGCATGGCCTTCATGGTGTTGTCCTGGCAATCGGGGTAGCCGGAATAATCGGTTTCGAACATGCCGCCTACCAATACCGTACAGCCCCTTCGGTAAGCCACGGCTGCAGCGAGCGTGAGGAACAGCAGGTTTCTGCCCGGAACGAACGTGTTGGGCAACCCTCCGCTTTGCATAGAAATCTCTGCATCGCTGGTCAACGCTGTGTCGCTGATCTCACCCAGCACGCCGATGTTCAGGAGGTGATCTTCTCCCAGGCGTTCTGACCAATGCGGGAACTCGTTGCGCATGCGGGCAAGAACGGTATGTCGACACTCGAGTTCGATCCGGTGGTTCTGCCCGTAGTCAAACCCGAGGGTCTCCACATGTTCGTAGCGGCTAAGCGCCCAGGCCAGACATGTCGTGGAATCCTGCCCTCCCGAAAAGAGGACTATCGCTTTTCTTGTGTTCATTATTTGTTGCTGTTTCGGGTCGACTGGACAACTTTGCAAGACGCCATTGCGATGCGTTTTCATCTAAGCCGCCGTGGACCATGCGGATTTCACGCACCCTAAAGGACGCGCGCGCTGCTCCGTTTCGATGAGTCGCTTACAAGTGCGAGCTCGACCTCGAGGTTTTTAACGGGTGGGAATGCTGTGTCATCGTGCAGGGAACTCAGTGCATCGATTGTTCCCCACGTCACATGGGCTACACGGGTAAGGAAACGACCGCCTACATATGGAGTACTTTTGAGCTATATTGATTCCCAGCTACAACTTTAAGGCAGATGCAATGTCAGGACGAGTAGATGCAAGCGGCATTCGGCCTGCGAGAGCGGAGTCGAACAAGCCCCCGCAAGCTCGCTACCCAAGTGGGTACCCACTTGGCGTCTATGCACTCAGACAGCGGTGCTCGTCAATGCAACGTCAGCGACAGCGCGCGGCACCCAATCTGGCAGGCGCACGTGGCGGGGACCTGCGATCAGTAGCTCGCGTAGAGCTTCCTCGAGCATGGACGGCAATTCGTGTGATCGTGCCGAAAGCTTTTTTGAGCACGTCGTACCGTCAAGCCGATGATGCTGCCCCTGCGATATACGCGACAGCGCAGCATTCCACTAGCCAACGGTCACATTTAGTGGATCCGCAGATGGATTGGCGGAAACCAAACCTGAAATCCCTGTTGTGGTTATCGCAACGGAGCAATGCCGCCGTTTAGCAGGAACGTGAATTCATCATCGAAGTCACAGCTCCGTTCCTAATTACCGATGTGACCCTATTTCGTACTGTTTCCCGTGACTTAAATCGCAACGAAGCCTGGCCTTCGAATTAAGGACACTATGAACAATGTTCAATTTCACCCTCATTTAGGACTTACCGTTGACGGAGAGATTCTTCAACATCCTAAAAACACTGTTCCCGCTACCAACGGAACTGGTCCCGAGCGTCAGATCGCGGTTGGGATGAGTAAGCTTGGCCAAGATTTGGCGCTCCATAAAGAGCTTTCGCTATTGGACCTGGTACACAGTTGGTTCGTTTTTCCGTCTAACACCAGAGATTGGTTGGAAGTGTATTCAAAGACTGCCAACGAAGTGAAAGAGGAGTTTTTCGCAGCAGTCGCGGCTGGTAATCTTCACAGGGTGAAAATATTTGCGGCTGCTTTTGCGGAAAAGGATGATATAGCCGGTGCGAAAAATTCTGGGGACGATATGACATCCTTGCGGATGGCTGGAATTAGCGGTCAGGTAGAGATTGTATCTTTCCTGATGAGGAAAATGATCGCGCCTGATCACAGTATTACACCAGAACAGATGGTAAATTTTATATGCACTATATACAGTGCCGCTCGAGCAGGACATTTGGATGTCGCGCAGCATCTGTGCGCATATACGCGTGATACTGATTATCATGGTGTTGCGTTGATCGGCGCAGCCCATGGTGGTGATATTGAATGCTTGCAGAGCATGTTGGCAAATGTGCGAAGCTCACTCAAGCATGAGGGGCGGATCAGGGATGCTTATTTCGTCTCATTGGAAGCCGCGGCTTTCAGGGGAGATGTCGACGTTCTGGCAGAGATGATGGATCCGGAGAATCTGCGCAGTGGAGGGGTGAAATTTGCGAAGAGGGCAACAACCCTCATAATGAAAACTGCGCTGGCAACAAATCAGTTAGATGCTGCGCGTTTCATTTTTGAAAGAACAGCGGGATCGTCTGCGAAAAGATCCTTCAACATGGAGGAAATTGGCGGTGCCATGCTCAAGGCAGCCCGTGGGGAGGGGGTGGAGGTCGTTTCATTATTTATGAAACACTATCCAATATATAACTCCGACGAGCTGATCCATGCTTTGCTTCTCGAGGCTGATCCGGCAGCTGCGCCATCGATAGCTTCTCAGTTAAAAGACCATCTTTCAGAGAAGAACTTACATTACGCTGCACAGAAAGGTCAATCGGAAATCGCTGCACTTATTTTGAGTGTTATCGGGCAATCAGATGATATTTCAATTGCAGCGCATTTGAATGCCGCGGTGAGGAAGGGGTGCGCAAATTCAGTCAAAGTGTATGCGGGATTGTTGGGATCTCTTGAATCAATCGATTGGGAAGTAGGAGGAAAGAGCGCTATTAGGCTCGCGCTGGAGCTCAAAAATGATGATGTGATCCGGGAGCTCAGAAGAGCAAGAGTTTTTGCGCTAAATGTTTATGGGGAGAATGAAGTTCAGCGCTCACTACAATCCGGTGATATAGGTAGATTGGAGATCCTGAAAGACCTTCTAGAAGTGCAGGATTTTGAGAGGAAACAGCGGGATGGCTTAACTATTTTTCATCAATGTAGCAATCGCGCTGCGCTGGAGTGGCTGATGAATACCTATTCTGAGAAGAAGGAGTCCACTCTCACCACGTCACCGGCAAATGTGTCATCAAAGGGGCCTGTTCCACATTCATTTGATATCGCTCTCGTCGACAAATTCGGATCCTCAGTTGTCGACCTTGCCGTGCAGCTTGATTCTGTAGAGGTGTTGCGCAGATTATTGCAATTCTTGCCTCCAATCAACACTTCAGAAGGTGCGCGGCTGTACGATAGATTGCTGCGCGCTGGGGCGCAGTTTGCTGGTGAGGCGGTGGTTGCGAAATTGCTGCACCATGGAAATGCTGACTCTGAAGGTTTTTATCCGCGTTCTGAGCGGGAGCTTCTTGACTGGGACGGTCGTTTTCCGGTCAAGGGTCCCACTGTGCATGAGCGCATCAATTTTAAGCCAGAGACTGTTGAAGGCGAAGATGGCGGTGCGGAACCTATTTCCCCATTTGCCATCGCCTGCCGTAGCGGAAACCTGCCTGCGGTAAGAGCGATGGTGCGGGGCCTGCTGTTTCCTAACGGCGACTCAGGTGATATTTCGAAATCTATGAATCGGCACTTCAGGCGGGAATTGAAACTTACGTTGGATGCGGCGTATTCGCATGGTTACACGCCTTATATGTACGCACTCAGGGGCGGACATCGGGAGTTGGCGCAATATTTAATTAATCAGGGGGCTGATATTTTGAAGCTTGATGGGGATGGGGAGCGAGCTGACTTCGATATGACCAACCCGTTGATTGCGGAGCTTCGTGTGGAGAGCGTTCCAATGAAAGATTGGCTGGTCGAGAATGCTCATCAGTCAATGCGAGGAAACGGAGATTTGGGGCTACCCGATGCTGCATCTGTTGCTTCCCCAGTTGACTTGGAGGATCTTGACGAAGCACTCGAATCCCTGAGAGAGAGGGGGATATATCGTCCGTGAAGGCACCTTGCTGGCGGTCGTGCCAATAGCGTAGCTTCACGAAATGGAGTCTGAATTCATTTGAGGACAAAATGCATGTCGCAAGTATGCGGTTCGCCGAATGAAGTTCGCTGACAATTATGAATCAGCTCTTGGGGCCGTCGTCAAACTGACTTCCGCAGTTCTCAGCTGTTTTCGGGTTTGTGTCCATATAGACCAACGGCAACCGCGCAACTGTGGTCAAGAGCACGCGTTCGGCTTGCTGTGGGAGGCGGTCACGCATGACGATCGGAAAGGCATGAAATCTTCCGCCGGGGGGGGCTTCATGGTTTGGGCGCCCGAGTTCGACACGAAGCGCTGTAAGTGTTTGATTTCCTTAGAAACCGTTCTCATCTTGCCACTACAAGAGGCTTAACTGGGTGTCTGGGTTAGGGCTCCTGACGTTCAGAGCGGCCAGCACGCTGGCCTGGTCTCGGTGGATGGTGGAGATGCCGGCGATGGGCACGCCTTCGTTGATTGACACGCTTTGCCGCTGAATGCGCCGCAGTTGCGCCAGGGCCATCTCGGGTGACGCACTGTGGCCAGCGGCCTTCAGACGCTGGCGCATCACGCGGTACAGAATCAAGGCCATGAAACAGATGCTGGCGTGCGCACGGATGCGCTCGGGCAACCGGTGGTACACCGGCGCAATCTCGATCTCGGACTTCAGCACTCTGAAGCCGCGCTCGATGTCGGCCAGACTCTTGTAGCGCTGCACAATCTCGGCAGGACTGAGGTCAGCCACGTTGGTGACCAACAGCAGCTTGCCATCCATCATTTGCGCCCGGGCCAAGGCCTTGGCATCAATCTCGTAAGTGAAGAGCTCAGACTTCAGATCGACCTTGACGATCTTGGTCAGATGAGCCTCGGCCACTTCGTGAAAGAAGCGCGCCTTGGCCCCGGAGTCACTGAGCTTGCGCCCGCGGTGAACCTCCCCCGCATCCTGCCCGTCGAGCTTGCCAGCCAACTGCTCAGCCCGCGCCTGCAGCGCCGCAATGCGCGTCGCGCGAAGGGCAGTCTGCTCCTGCGCACGCACGGGGTCGTGCGCCACCACTAGGCGGTGGCCTTCCCACTTCGCTTGCGTGATCGTCTCGCTGCTGTGCGCCTGCGCCTGGGCATGTAAGGGTTCAAGCAGTTCGGCGAACTCGCCATACCGGCGACCCGGCACGGCCAGGATGAACTCCAGGGGCTGCCCACTGGGCAGGCTGATGCGGGTGAGCTCGGCCAGGTTATCCACCGACAGCAAGCCCCGGTCGGCCACCATCACCAGGCGGCGAATGTGCGGGTAGCGCGCCAGCACCTTGCGCACGGTGGGCAGCATCGTCGGCGCCTCGGCCGTATGGCCATCAAACACCTCGTGGTAGATCGGCATGCCGTCGGCAGTCTGCACCACGCCCAGCAGGAACTGCCGTGCAATGCCGCCCTCCTTGGACATGCCGAAGTGGCGCACATCGCCCTGCTGAACACTCAGGCCTTCGCTTCGGATGGTGGTCAAATCGTAGAACACCACCGAAAGCTCGTCATCGATCAGCGGTCGCAGCAGGTGGGCCACGCAATCATCGACCGCTCCCTGGTGATCGATCAGGGCATCCATGCTGCGCAGCAGGTGCTGATGAGTGATCTTGCTGGGCTCTACCCCGGGCATCGAGACGGTCTGCAACCAGCGAAGTGCACCCAGCTTGGAATCGGCATCGCACAGACGGTTGAAGACCATCACGCGGATGGCTTGCTCCACCGCAGTGGTGTAGCGAGCCCGGCGGAATACGCCAGCCAGGGCATCGAAGCCCAACTCACGCCAGAGTTGATCGAGCGCCCAGACATCACCCAGAGCCAAAGCCGATTCGAACTTGATCTGAGGAGTGGCCACGTCCGCGCTGCGGCCCTTGGCCCGCAGCAGCGTGGCGAGCACCGCATCGACTTGGCCGCCGTTCTCATCCACACGCCCAAGCGTGGTGACGGTGCGCTGGCGCGGCGTGCCGCTGGCGTCCCGGAAGGACTCCATCAACTGAGCGTAAGTGTGGCCGCCCGAGCGGGTGAGCTTGACGAACATGGTGCTCCACAGTGCAGGACAAATCAAAAATATTGCCAACACCAACACCATAAAAGATTGCCACTACAGAAAATTCAGAAATTTACGCGCAAGTCCTTGATTCTTAACACCCGGACCCCGGGAAAATGGTCTAAAAGAGGGGCAAAGTGTCGAACTCCGGGGAGCGCGTCTGAGTTCATTGGCCTCTTGCCCCCGGCCTTTGACGTGGGGTATGTAGCCATGTTCCTCAATCACTTTCAGTGCTGGAGCCCCGGTATAACCTGCATCGGCGCACAAGTGTTTGTGTCGCCTGATAGGCGGACTGGGGCGCTCAACCATGATGCCATCGAGTACGGCCTCCAGTTGGGAGACGTCATGCCGGTTGGCTCCGGTCACGACGAGCGACAACGGGACGCCACGCCCGTCCACCAGCAAATGGCGCTTGCTCCCATTTTTTCCCCGATCCGTCGGATTGGGGTCTACGCTTTGTTGCGCCATTGGCGCTTTCATCATCGCCCCGTCAATGCTCTGCCAGCGCCAGGCGATCCCTTCAAGCTCGTCGTACTCGGCAAGACCAGATTTCCACAACGCCTCAAACACCCCAGCGGCCTCCCATTGCAGAAAGCGGGCATGGATGGCGCTTGCACTGCCGAAACGCTCTGACGGCAGTGCTTTCCACTGGCAGCCCGTGCGCAGAACAAACACAATGGCTTCAAACACCAGGCGGGGATCCTTTGGCTTGCGACCACCGCCACTCTTTCGCGTGCAAGTCTGATCCGCAGGTCGCTGGCGCACTGGAATCAGTGGTTCAACCCGACTCCAGAATTCATCCGTGACTTCCCATGCTTTTGCCTTTGCCATCTTCACTCCACACGCGGGGATCGCGCATAGAGCGCATTATCAATTATTTACGGATAAGTTCTTAGCCTTCCAAGTTCAGTCTATTAAGGCTTGATCGGCCGGACAGCGTATCCGACGCGATGATCATGCGTTGCATTTCTGAAGAACCTTCTGTGATGAGGCGGCTGCGCGCGTCACGGTACATCAACTCCAATGGAAGTTCACGTGAGAGGCCGATTCCGCCATGGATTTGGATCGCACGGTCCACGACTCGCATGTACATCTCATCGGCGTAGAGTTTCACTTGAGCCGCTTCGACGTGAAAATCCATACCTTGGTCTGCTTTCCAGGCTGCGTGATAAACCATAAGGCGAGCCGCATTCAGTTCAGTCGCTGAATCTGCAATCATCCACTGGATTGCTTGTCGCTTGGCTAGTGGCTGTCCGAAAGTGGTCCGCTGGTTGGCATGATCCACCGCTAGCTGGAGTGCTCGCTCGGCCCTTCCGATGGACTTCGGGCCGTGGATCAGGCGGCCGACATCCAGAAACTCGCGCGCCAACTCCCATCCTTTGCCATTCCCGCCAACAAGCTGTGCGGATGGCACCACTACGTCCTCGAACACAAGCTCCCACGGCCGATCGGGGCTCATGAGTTCAAAGCTCTGTCCCAGGCGCAGGCCTGGTGTGCCCTTGTCGATCAGGAAGCAAGATACTCCCCTGTCCTGACCATCCTCTACGGTTCGGGCGAACAACTGCACGAAGTCTGCTTTGTCGGCGCTCGTGATGAAGATCTTGGAACCATTGATTCGGTAGTGGTCTCCCTCGCGGACTGCACGGGTGCGCATGCCTGAAGGGTCGGAGCCTCCGTTGGGCTCGGTGAGTGCAAAGCAGGTGCGTTTCTCTCCCTTCACCACTGGGTAGAGGTACTTTTGCTTCTGCGCCGGCGTGCAGTGGAAAAGTACTGGGCCGAGGTAGGGTGTGAGGACTGTCTGCGCTCGGAATGAAGGCGCATTGCACTTGCCCAGCTCTTCAAAAACGAGACACATTCCAAGGTATCCGATTCCGCCGCCTCCATGTTCCTCGGGTAGGTCAAAAGCCCAGAATCCCAGCTCCTGGGCGCGAGCCTGCAGGCGAGCGCGAATATCGTCGGGAATGTCCGGCTCGTTCGCATACTGCGCCTCCAGCGGCATCAACTCTTCCTGCACGAAGCGGCGTACCGAATCGCGCAACATCAGCAGTTCGGGTTCAAAGGCGAAATTCATGCTATCAGCCCTTCAGCGGCGAGTCGCTCTATCTCGGCGGTTTCCAGCCCAGCTTCTCTAAGTACTTCTCGCGTGTGCTCACCTAGCACTGGCGGTGGACGGAAGTTGCTGCGTTGATCACCGTCGAAGCGCATAGGCCTGTGCGCGGCGCGCACTGTGCCTTGCTGAGGGTGCTGAAGCTCGTAGAACACTCCGAGATGCTTCACCTGAGGATCCTCATTCAATTCCTCCAGGCGTCGCTCGGGAGCAAACGGCACATCGTTATCTTCAAGCAGCGTCAGCCAGTCGGAACGCGGTCTGGTAGAGAAAATGCGTGCGAGATCGGCCGCAAGCTCGTCATATCCTTGCACGCGGCTTGTCCGGTCTGGGTACTTCGTCAGTAGTTCGGGCGCGGAGATGGCGCTCACCAGGCCTTCCCAGAACTTGGTGGGCGAAGACAGATGCAGGCCGATTCGCAATCCGTCGGCGCACGTGACAACAAACGACTGCGAGGAAGCGGCGCGTGCATAGAAACCAAGCGACTCACCGGTCTGCAATACTTTTCCTAGGGGCTCGGTGGCGAAGGCGATCATGGATTCGAGCATGCTCACTTCGACCTTGCGTCCCTGGCCGGTTCGCGCACGTTCGTGAAGTGCGCCGAGAATACCCATGGCGGCGAACATGCCAGTGACCGCGTCGGAAACTGCTGGGCCCGGCACACGGGCGTCCGCTCCCTGATGGAACATGGAAAGCCAACCGGAGAGCGACTGTCCTACGTTATCGTAGGCAGCCCGGCCTTTGTAAGGACCACTGGCGCCATAACCGGTAATGCTGCAGTACACCAGTTGCGGGTTTATTGCATGAACTCGTTCGTAGTCTAGTCCCAGCCTCTTTTCCACCTCAGGACGCACGTTCAGCAGAAGGACGTCAGCTCCCTTTAAGAGCGCCTCCAGCGCGGCGGCCGCTCCGGGCGAAGCATGCTCCAGAGCAATGCTTCGCTTGTTGCGGTTGTGAGCCTGGAAGTGCGAGCTGTAGAGGCCACCAGCGAATGCGCGGAACGGGTCGCCTGCACCGGGGCGCTCCACCTTCACCACGTCGGCCCCCATCTCGGCTAGCAGCATCGCAGCATAAGGGGCTGTGATGAAGTTGCCGAAGTCAAGGACCCGAAGCCCTGAAAGAACCTGGTTGTCATTCTCCGTCATGCAGTTCTCACTCTGCTTTCACGCCTGTGACTTGAACCATTTTTCTAAGTACCTCAATTTGTTGACCCATGAAAGTGCGAAAAGCCTCGGGGCTTGACGGTGCTCCTTCTACCCCCAGCTTTGCGAGGCGATCTTTTACGTCAGGCATGGCTAATGCGTTGGCGATCTCGCGTGAGAGGCGCTGTACGATTTCTGGCGGTGTGTTGCCAGGGGCAGCGGTTCCGTACCAAGTCATGAAGTCGAACTGGGGGAGTACTTCTGACACAGAGGGCACATCCGGGAACGCGGGCTGACGCTTGGCACTGGAAACTCCCAGTGCTATCAAACGACCATCAGCAACGTAAGGGGCGGCGGAGGATGTTCCGGTAAACATCACCTGAGCGTGGCCGGCAACCACATCAGCCAGGGCGGGCGCTACGCCCTTGTAGGGCACGTGAGTCAGTTCGACACCAGCCATCGAGCGGAACCACTCCATGGAAAGATGGTGCGGCGTACCGTTGCCGATAGAGGCGTAGTTGATGCGGCCCGGCTGGGATTTGGCTAGCGCGATGAAGTCACGCAGATTCTTTGCCTTCAGAGACGGATGAGCCACCATCATCAGTGGCGTGTAAACCAGTTGACTGATGAAGGCAAAGTCCTTCAGTGAGTCATAGGGTAGATTTGGGAAGAACGTCGGATTGATCGCGTGTGAGTCTGTAATCAGCGCGAAGGTGTGTCCGTCGGCTGGTGCCTTTGCCATCAAATCAGTGCCTATGATGGTGCTGGCACCGGGTTTGTTTTCCACTACTACCGGCTGGCCTAATGACTGCGTCATCTTTTGTGCCAACATGCGTGCGACGATATCGGTTCCGCCGCCCGGAGGATAGGGAACGATGAAGCGAATAGGCCGTGACGGCCAGGCTTGCGCACGAACAGTGGGCAGTGTGAGTCCGAGGGCGGCAGCTGCCAATACGTTTCTGCGCGTCAGATTCTTCTGCATGCTCTTGTCTCCTTTATGAATGATTTTTTTCCACGACGGGTGCGCTACGCAGGCGCTGCACACGCTGCCAATCCACCCGTTCAGCCGCACTGGACCAGACTGGCATATCGATGGCACCACCCTGGATGCGTGGGATGTCAGCTAAAACTTGTTCCCGCATCTCCAGGAACCAAGTGACTTCAGCCGGTAGGCTGAGGTGGCCTAATGTGGAGGCCAGCGCGAGTGCCTGCCAAGTGCCTAGTGCGCTTTCTCCAAACATTCCTGTTACGGTAGTTGCCTGCGCGTCTTGTGCGATCCTGCGCATGGCACGCGTGGCCGATAGCCCCAACCGGCCCGGTTTGAGGCTGAATGCGCGCGCACCTGATGCCATGAACTGACGCATATCATCGACACCCCAGCAGTTGAAGTCCACCAAAAGTGGGCCGGGAAGTGCCGACTGAAGCATGGCGAAGTCATGGTTCGGCAGTAGGGCGCACGGGTCTTCCACCACGCGTGCGCCGGCATCAAACATGGCGCGTGCATAGTCCTGCGCTACTCCGGTTGAGTATGCGCTATTAGCGTCCACGTAAAAGCCGACGTTGTCGCCAACCGCAGCTCTCAAGGCGCGCAGCGCGGACAGGTCCTGCTCTACTCCTTGACCACCTTTGATTTTGAGTACGTTGAAGCCATAGCGATCCACCATCTGTGCAGCCTGGCGTGCCATCAAATCAGGTGCTTGACGGGTTACGGTGTAGGAGACTGGTACTCGTGACACACCGCCCCAATTACGCCATAAGGGATCTGCCTGCGCTGCGGCCCGCAGATCCCACAGAGCGTTGTCCAACAAAGCTTTCGGTGCATGCATACCAGGGATGGCTTGCAGCTTTGCAGCGACCTGCGTTTCGTCAGAAATATCAGCGCCTGACAAGCGGGGCAACAGCACTTCGCTCACAGCGGCTGCGAGACTTTGCATGCCGAAGCCGGTCCAGGTCGGCTTTGTCACCATCTCGGCGACGCCGACGTGGCCCTCTTCAGATTCCAAACGGAGCAGCAGGAAGCTGCCGCCTTCCTCAACGATGTCGCTCCACTTCACTGGCCGTGAGTACGGCAGGTGGTAGGTGTGAAAGCTGCTGCGTACTAGACGCATGCTAGTTACGGCTGATGCCGGCCTCTTGCACTACTCGTCCCCATCGGGTCGAGTCACGCTTCATGAACTCTACAAGCGGCGGGCCCGCGAGGAAGGTCGCCTCAGTGCCCAGGCTCCTTAACTTCTCGACTGTTTGAGGTTCACGCATCACACGTTCGATGGATTGCGTGAGTCGGCTCATAACTTGTGGTGGCAACCCCTTTGGTCCGGCGACGCTGTACCAAGCGAGCACTTCGAAATCGGGGTACCCCGATTCGACCGCGGTAGGGATGTCTGGTGCGAGTGGACTGCGCTGCTTGCTGGTGATGGCGATGGCCTTCAGTCGACCTGCCTGAGCCATCTGGAGTGTACCGGCGACAGTTACGAAGGCGAGCGCCACGTCGCCACGAATGACGCCACTAATGGCATCGGACTGACCTTTGTAGGGAACGTGCTGCAGCTTCAGACCCGCCTGTCGGGCGAACAGTTCGCCAGCTAAGTGGCCGCTGGTGCCGTTGCCAGCTGAGGAAAAAGCCAGTTCTCCCGGCTTGCTGCGGGCAAGTTTCACAAGGTCTTGCAACGTCTGCACCGGCAACGATGGATTGACTACCAGGAGGTTGGGCGCGGTGCCGAGCAAGGCGACCGGAGTCATGTCGGCAATCGGATCGTACGACAGCTTGAAAAGGTGTGGGTTCACTGCATGCGTCGGGCTTCCTCCCACCACCAGGCTATATCCGTCGGGCTGCATGTGCAGAACTTGCTCAGTAGCGAGGTTGCCTCCGGCGCCAGGCTTATTTTCCACCACGACGGGCTGTCCAAGGAGTTGTGTTAGGCGTTCTGCCAGATGGCGGGACACGAGGTCTATGGTTCCTCCAGGAGCGAAAGCGACCACCAGTTTTACTGGACGGGTGGGCCAAGTCTCTTGGGCCAGTACTGGCGCAGTACAGCAGGCAAGCGTGACCGCAATGGCGTCGCGGCGTGTAATAAAAGTATTCATTGCGTCTGCTCAATCTAGTTTGATTCCGAGTTCATTGATGTAGGCTCCATACATCGCTCGGTCTTTTTTCAGGTGCTCGGCGAATTGATCAGGCCCCTGATTCAGAAGCTCCAGGCCGACACCGGTGATGTACTTCTGCTGAAACTCTGGCGTCACTATGATTCGAGATACGGTTTGCGCGATCTTTTCGATACGTGCACGCGGGGTGCCGGTAGGCGCCACCAGACCGAACCAGGCACTGGAGTGAAAATTTTGTAGCCCTACCTCTGCGAAAGTAGGCACCTCTGACAGCATGGAAGATCGTTTGGGCGCGGCGATAGCGATTGCGCGTAGTTTGCCGCTTTTGACGATTTGCGCCACCGGCGGTACACCGGTAAAGGCCATCTGTACCTGCCCGCTCAGCAGAGCTGGAACCACGTCCGCCACGCCCTTGTACGGCACGTGCAAGAGTTTTACGCCTGCGATCTTGGCGAACGATTCGGCATCAATGTGGGCTTTGCTACCAGGCCCGTAGGTCCCATAAGTCACAGTGCCAGGCTTTGCTTTGGCTTCTGCGAGCAAATCGGAAAGTGTATTGCCCTTGAAGGCGGGTCCGACCACCAGGACTTCCAGGGTCTCGGCGACGTTGATAACGGGTACCAAGTCCGCCACTGGATCGTATGGCAACTTGGAGTAGAGGTATTGGTTCATCGACACCGTCGGGTCGTTCGCCATCAGGAGGGTGTACCCATCTGCCGGCGCTCTCGCTGTTGCTTGCGCGGCGATGATCGTGTTCGCGCCCGGCTTGTTCTCGACCACCACTGGCTGGCCCCAAGCGGAGGTAAGTTCTTGTGCCATGCCGCGGACCAAGTTGTCAGCCAAGCCCCCAGGAGGGAAGGGGACGATGATTTTCATCGGCTTGCTCGGGAAAACCTCCTGAGCGTAGCTCCAACCCGCGGTGAGGGCTAATGTGGTGGCTAAACCGGTAACGACCATGGCTCGTCGAATTTTCAGCATACCTGTCTCCTTTTTGATTGCGTCAAGAAACCATCCGCGTCTGGTTCTGCCAGTGCGGGGCGCGTAATGCGCGCTTGTCGATTTTGTTGGTGCTTGGTACGCGTGGCATCGCATCAAGGAATTGATAAAACCGAGGGCGTTTGTAGCCTGCGATGAGCTCCTTGCAATGGGCGTCGAGCGTCACCTGATCGGCCTCAAGGCCAGACCTCAGAACCACTGCGGCCAGCACACTTTCACCCCACTTTGGATCGGGAACTCCAATGACAGCCACCTCTGCTACTGCAGGGTGCATCAGAAGCGCTTCCTCCACCTCTCGAGAGTAGATGTTCTCGCCACCTGAGATGATCATGTCTTTTTTGCGATCGACTATGAAGAGGAAGTTGTCATCGTCCAGGTAGCCCATATCCCCGGTATGCAGCAATCCGTCTCTTAATGCCTGAGCAGTTGCGTCCGGCTTGCGCCAGTAACCTTGCATGACCGATTTGGATCGAAGACAGACTTCGCCCACCTCGCCAGTTTTGCACTCGCTGCCGTCGTCGTTCATGATGCGAAGATCTGTGCCCAAGTAGGGCTGGCCTGCTGAGGCTAGTCGCCCACGCTCTTTGGCACTGCCTTCTGGCATGTGCTGGTGCTTTAGTAACGTAGTGCCCAAGCCAGCCTCGGTCATACCGTAGATTTGCATGAAAATGGGCCCGAATACTTTCCGCGCACGGATCGAAAGAGCCACGGACATAGGCGCTGAGGCGTAGCAGACTGTGTGAAGGCTGGAGAGGTCGTACGGTGTGACTTCCTGCACGTCCAACATCATGGTGATCATGGTGGGCGCCAGGTGAGCCGAGGTTACGCGCTGCTCCGCAATGCTGGACAGAATCGCGTTGGCATCAAACTGTCGGTGCAGCACGATCGTGGCACCGGCGACCATATACGTTAAGAGCTCGGTCGGTCCGCCGATGTGGTAGAACGGCATCACGATCAGCATTCGGTCTTGAGATGTGGCCGAATGGCTCAGGGCCTGTGTGCGAGCTTGTTCCAGCTGCCCCTCGTTGCCTAGCATGACCCCCTTGGGTACGCCAGTAGTGCCGCTGGTATAAATCAAAAGGAACGTATCGTCTTCCTGAGCTCGCAATGCCAGTGGCTCAGGGACCGCTTCGGAGATGAGTGTTTCGTAACCGATGTACCATTCGCCGGCTTCCGGCTGGTGATCGAAACACGCGAACAACACATCTTTGGGAAGCTCTTGGCGCAACTCCTTTACGCGTTCGATGTACTCCATCTCGAACATGAGGATGGCTGGCTGCGCATCTTGCAGTATGGCTGCCTGCTCCAGCGTCGAGAGACGGTAATTGATGCCGACTCCAACGTAGCCTCCAAGGCCGGCTGCACCATATACCTCCAGGTATTCTGGGCAGTTGCGCGAAAGTACCGCGATGCGATCCTGCCGCGCATGGCCGCGTGCAGCGAGTGCGTTCACCAGTCGTTTTACACGATCAGCAAATGCGCGGTGCGTTAGGGTGCGGCCCTCGAACCAGAGAGCAGTCTCGCTGCCGAAACTTCGTGCATTGCGCTCAATGAAGTCGCCTATGATCATCCAACATCCTTCAATGCTTGAGTCTTAACCAAGCTCTCAACCACACCTTGCTGGACCAGCCGACCATCGTGTCGCAAAAGTCGGATACGCTTTTTGATCACGCCGCGTGTGCCATCCGACGTGTAGCGTTTGTCCACGATTTCCACCTCGACGTGAACCGTGTCTCCTACGAAAAGAGGCGCTTCATATCGCCACTCCGACATGCCCAGGGCCGCAATCACGTTTTCAGCCAGAGCTGGAAATGGTGTGGCCATGCCCACGGCCACATGCACGCCATAAGTGCCCTGGAAGATGCGTTGACCGCGCGGGGTGCTTGCGGAGTAAATTGCGTCGGCATGTATCGGATGCCAGTCGCCGCTTGTCATGCATGACTGCGTGAGTTCGGCTTCAGTCAGGGTGCGGCCGGAGCTGCGCCAGCGCGAACCGACCGCAAGCGTATCGAAGGATGTGCTGTCCATCGGAGGGCCTTCAGGCGCCGAGCGCATGCCTCAGGAATGTGTTGGTGCGTTCGCGTGCCAAGTCGATGTCGGCCTGAGTTCCCCTCGTGTAGAAACCATGATTTGCATCCGGGTACACATGTGTTTCTACATTTCTGTCCTTCAGTGCCGAGAGGATTTGCTCCCGTACTGGTGTGCTCACGTACGGATCCTCTCCGCCAAAATGCATCATCAGGGGGCGGCATAAGTTTGTGGCTGCCTCCAGGCGTTTTTCGATGCCTACGCCGTAGTAGCTCACAGCTGCATCCACCTCCTTTAGTCCCGCGGCCAAGTATGCGAGCTTGCCGCCCAGGCACATCCCGGCGGCTGCCACCTTGCCTGAGACGCCAGCACGGCTTCGGATATGTTTCGCGGTGGCGCTGATATCTTCCAGGCCATCCTCGTCACGATAACGCTCTACGAAGCCGAAGGCCTTCTGCATGTCTTCCTTGGAGTGACTCAGTTCCACGCCGGGCTCCAGGCGCCAGAATAAGTCGGGTGCATAAGCCAGATAGCCATCTTCAGCGAATCTGTCGGCGATGCCGCGCAC
Source organism: Ottowia caeni (assembly GCF_050821495.1). Lineage (GTDB taxonomy): Bacteria > Pseudomonadota > Gammaproteobacteria > Burkholderiales > Burkholderiaceae_C > Ottowia > Ottowia caeni. Next base: position 430,162 of record NZ_CP151080.1, read on the forward strand.
GTGTTTCGTGACGCCGAATATTTCCTGAAGCACGATCACGGCATGCCCATTGGGTACCGCGGGTTGGCTGACATATGCCTGGAAGCTACGACCATCGTTCGCCTGGATGGACTCATATTGCGCTGTCATGCTTTCTCCTTAAACGCTATAGCGGCCTGCAATCGCTTCCCGGGCGATTGAACTTTTGTGAATCTCGACGGTGCCGTAGCCGATTGACATGCCACGCACGTCCCTGAAGTGCCTCTCGTACGGATACTCTTCCGACAGTCCGTATGCGCCTGCGAGTTGCATTGCTTCGTTCGTCACACGCACTGCCATCTGATTGACGAAGGCTTTGGTGATTGAGGTGTCTGCCACACTCCCCTGGCCAGCATCTACTCGCATGGCTGCGCGATACAGTAGAGCACGAGCGGCTTCAATATCAATCGCCATGTCGGCGAGCTTCCACTGCAGACCTTGCTGCTCTGCGAGTGGTTTGCCAAATTGCACGCGCTCTTTCAGATGCCCGACGATCGCTTCAAACGCGGATTGCGCCACGCCCAGGCAGACGGTGGGGTTGCCTGAAAGACGGTCGGCATCAAGCACCGCGAACAGATCCCGCATGCGCCCCGCGCCTAGGAGTAGGTTCTCGGCGGGCACGCGGCAATTGTCAAAGACCAATTCAGCCATTCCCGTACCGCGAAGACCCAGCAGATCCAGGTGGTTGCCCACCGTGAAGCCTGGGGTCTCGCGGTCAATCAAGAGAGCTCCCACGCCCTTCATGCCGGGCTCGTCGCTGAGTCTTACAAGTACAAGGAAGAGGTGGGACACCTGGGCCGCCGTGCACCACAATTTGCTGCCATTGACGACAAACGTGTCGCCTTCAAGATGCGCACGGCATTGCACGTTTCCTACATCGGAGCCTGCATTCGACTCCGACATACTCCACGCCGTGAGCAGATCTCCTTTGACAATCGCGGGAAGGTATCTTTGTTTTTGTGCGGGATTCGCAAGCCCTAAGATGGCTCTGGGCGTAGCGCCATCCGTGCAAGAAAAAAGCATGGCTGTATTGGCGCATGCACGAGCCAATTGTTCGGCTACGAGAACGTTCTCCATGAGGCCCAAACCGGCGCCGCCGTGTTCGCTGGGCATGAAAAGTCCGGTGTAGCCATGCTCTGCCAGAACTTTAATGTTCTCTACGGGTGGTCTGTAGTTTTTGTCTGCGCTTGCCGCACCAGGGGCAAACCGCTCTCGAGCCAACGCGGCCACGTTGTCTCGAATGAGACGCTGCTCTTCAGATAATCCAAAGTCTTGCATGGAACTCATGGTGCTTCTGTTCCTCAGTACTGCACGTGAGAGGACGCATCGTGCTCGGTGCGTTCCCAGATTTCTCGCGCGATCGGGTTGCGGAGTTCCTCGGCTATGTGGCCTACGAGTCCGATTGACCGACCTATGACTGCTAGCCCACGGCACAACTTCCAAGGTATCGCCATTTCAGAGGCCAGTGCACCAAGTGCCCCTGTTGCATTGACAGGTAACTGGCCTGGCTTGTTCAACGCCCGCTCGGCTGCTGCAGCGATGTGATTCATGAGCTTCACATGCTTGCCAGAGATCCCGTTCTTGCTCGCGAGCTCAAACAATCTGGTAGCCCGTGGGTCCACTGGCTTATGTATGTTGTGCCCGATTCCCGGGATGGGTTGGCGTGTATCGCGCAGTCGTTTCACGATGGCTTCTGCCATGGCGGGGAGTTCCGAATCTGGCGTGCTGGCGGCATCGCCGCAGAGCGCCTCTTGCAGAATGCGAGCGGCACCCTCTGCAGTGCCTGCGAAGGTCGTACCCATCCCCAATAAACCTGAAGCCACGGCCCCTTGCAGAGATTCTGGCGCGCCCAGGTAAGTAAGCCGGGTGGCGATCGCCATGGGGGTCATGCCGTGCTCGACCAAGGTGGCGAGCATGGCATTGAACACAATGGATTCGGACGGGGTAGGGAGCCGCTTTTGTATCTCCAGGAAGGCGAAGTCACCTAGATTGAGCTTGCCCATGATGTCTTGCATCAGGTCCATACCCTGAACACGGATACGGGTGGTGTCACTCCAGCCCATATCGGATCGAATTTCTTTAGCTTCGCGTGTCATTGCTTGTCTTTCCTCTTGTAGACCACGATGCTATGGTGGCTTCTTGTTTCATCCAATCGATGGCATTCATTTAGACTATTCGTGCCATGGATGAAGAAAAGTTCGACCTCAATTTGCTGAACGTGTTCGATGCTTTGATGACCGACGGCAATCTCACACGAGCTGGCTTCCGCCTTGGCCTGTCTCAGCCTGCCATGAGCCACTCGCTCGCCAAGCTGCGAAAACTCACCGGTGACCCACTGTTCGTGCGCGTTCCCAAAGGCATGCTGCCGACTGAGTACGCGATTCGCATTGCTCCGTCTGTGAGAGAGGGTTTGCGGTTACTGTCCGGCGCGATAAGTGCCGATGAGGGTTTCAATCCACAGTCGTGTCAGCGCACTTTCCAGATTCTGATGAGCGACATTGGCGAGATGATCTATTTGCCTCGGCTCATGGCGAAAGTCAGCAGTATCGCCACGGGGGTGAACATTCGCGTGCTGCAGTTGCCGCGTGAGTCTTATGCTCAGGCTTTCCTCTCGGGGGAGGCTGACTTGGCGATTGGCTTTCTTCCCAATTTGGGTGCGGGCTTCTATCAGCAGCGACTATTTTCCGATAGCTATGTTTGCCTGGTGCGTGAAAATCATCCCCGGGTTCGCACACGTCTTTCCTTAACTCAGTTCGAGCAGGAGTTGCATGTGCTTACGGAGCCCGGAGGGTCGCGATACAGCACGATCTCGCACCAAACTTCCACAACCACCCTGATCGAGCAGTATCTCACCACGCACAAGCTCACGCGGAGAGTGGCCTTGCGCGTTCCTCACTTTCTTGTGGTGCCCGCAGTGGTACAGGCCAGTGATCTCATTGCAACACTGCCGAGCGCGGTGATCAGGTATTCAGCAACGGTATCGGGCGTCAAGATGGTGCAATTACCTTTCGCCGCGCCGAGCTTTGAAGTTAAGCAGTTCTGGCATGAGCGCAACCACGATGATGCGGGTAACCGCTGGCTACGAGGAGTGATCCGAGATTTGTTCAGCCAGAACGGAGGCGAGCCTCCACACGTCGAGACTTTACGTGAGGCTTGAAGCAGACTATCCCTTATTCGACTTTGCGCGGGATTGAAAGCAGAGAAATCCAGCTATTCTGCGCGTCCTTGCGAGCTTTGTCATGTGGGGCTTCGCTGCGCTCAACTCAACCTGCGAGGACCGTCCGAGGTGCTGAGGTTGCGGTATGAGGTCAAGTCGCTTTGATGTGAGCGCAACCTGATAAAGCTGGCAATCTTTGGCGGAGCCGGCTCTTCCGCGATTTGCACAGTGAAAAGTAAAACGGCTCCCGATCAACGAGAGCCGCAAGCAGGCTTAGATTCCGAGTAATGCCGTGTTAGATCGCATAGCTCTCATACGTAGCGGGATGGAACACCTGGTCGACCGAGAGCTGCCTGGCTGATAGGCCCTGCGAGAAGTGATACCTCAGGAAGGTCTCGATCGTCTTGCGGTTGGGCGCAACGCCATAGGACCAGTAATCTTCGCCCATGGTTTCCCGTGCAGCTTTAAGCTGTTCCTCGACGAATGGCAAGGTGACTTTGGTGGCAGAAGTGTCTGACAGAGCTTCCAGTGCAGCCGCCTTCGATTGGGAGAACGCTTTGAACACAGCGCCGGGCAGCCAGGGGTGAGCCTCGGCAATCGTTTTGCGTATACCCACCACGTGCATGATGGGGAAGACGTTAGTTCTGCGATAGTAGTCTTTCGCGACCCCCGTAGGGTCATCGAACAACCAGCCCACATTCGGGTTGTTCAATACGTGTGCGCTAGGCGGCCTTGGCGCCATGAACGCATCGATGTCGCCGCGATCAAGCATCTCAGAGATCGTGACACCTTCCGGCGCAGATTCGAGTCTGACACCGGGTGGCAACTGAAGCGCGATCTTTTCGGGACGACCCGGAGTTTCGATGCCGCCGCGTACCCACGTGACATCTTCAGGTCTGACGCCGTAATCGTCTTGCAGGAAACCTCTTGCCCATACGTTTGCGCTCAGTTGATACTCGGGAAGACCAATACGCTTTCCCTTTAGATCCTCCGGCTTCTTGATGCGGTCCTTGCGCACGTAGATCGACGTATGCCGAAATGCACGGGAAAGAAACACCGGCACCGCCACATATGGGCAATCGTCCTTGGCTGTTTTGACTGTATAGCTTGAGAACGACAATTCGCAGATGTCGAACTCTTCGTTACGCATGGCCCGAAAGAACATTTCTTCCGGATAGAGCGCCATGTAAACGGGGTCCACGCCGTCGATCTGTACGCGTCCGTCCAACAGGGCTCGTGTGCGGTCATAGTCGCCCATGGCGACCGAAAGTCGAAGTTTGCTCATTGTTGGTTGACTGAGTAGGAAGGTTCAGTTTCTGAGGGGTGGCTTGCTTCGTCCAGCCAAACGTAGCGTACATCATGCGCCCGCCAATCGATTGTCTTTGGAACCACCGCTTGGTATGCACACACGGAGTTGGGGATGGCTGCGTCGCCTGTGCCAATGGCCGGTTTACCGGCTTCAACTGCGCGCACCGCTTCCAGCATCTGTTTGCGAAACTCCACGATGGCAAGATCGCTTGCGCCTAGGCGGTCATGCGAGCGATCCGCGATCGGCCCCATGCTGAGCCACATCGCCACATCCTGATTCGGGAAACCTTTGATTCCGGTGAAGTTGCCCGCTTTCATGGCCTGACGGTCTTGCCAGAAGCGGTTTTCTTCGTTGCGCAGCGGCCGATACCGATCGTCGAGATCAATGCCCACGGTCTGTCGCAGGAAAACTCGCCAGGTGGCGGTTTCCGGAGTCTTGCTGGGGTGGCCCCAGGCAATGAAGTAAAACGCTGTGGTGACATCGTCTACCGGAACATTCACGTTCGCTACGTTGTACAGGTTGTTCGGCGGAATAAGTACTGAAAACGGAGCGACGAAAACAGTCGAGCGGACATACTCGTGTGTGGCGGCGTCCTTGATTGGCCGACGAATGGCCGCGTAGCGGAACCCGTAGGAGCCGCGCTGAACTTGCATGCGCGGAGCCTTGTCGGTCGAAGGCCTGAGCCAGTTGTGATCGGTTGCCTTGGCACCTTCTACGCGAGCAGGAACCATGTCCGAAGAATGCAGACTGGAGCTGTGCGCGGAGTCGATGGCACCTTCAAGAACCTGCGCCCAGTTGCACGGAAGGATCACCTTCGCGACGGAAACACGCGTATCAGCTGTGGGCGCCCAAGGTGGGGGCACGAATTCAGGAGCTGAATCAGCGGCGCCAAACCAGGCCCAGACGAAGCCTCCCCACTCTTTCGTCGGATAGGCTTTGTGCTTGACTTTCTCTGCAAATCCGCTGCTGGCGGGCTCGGAAACCATCTCCAGCACATTGCCGGAAGTATCCATCTTCCAGCCATGGTAGAGGCAGCGTAGGCCGCCTTCTTCATTGCGCCCGTAAACGAGTGATGCCCGGCGGTGCGGACACTTTTCATCGAGCACACCTACCTTGCCGTCTGAGTCCCGGAACACCACAAGATCCTCGCCATAGATGCGGGCCTTCACCGGATCGCCGTCGCGTTCCAACACTTCCTCAATGAGGCATACGGGTGTCCAATGCTGGCGCATCAGTTTGCCCATGGGAGCTTCACCTTCCACGCGGCACAGCAGGTCATTTTCCTGGGTTGTCATCATCGCGACTAGTCTCCTATCTGAACGTCACGCCGCAATTATTATTCGATATCTAAGTATTTGCAAGGTGCAGGTTGCTTATGCCCGGCGTTCCCAAATGCGCGCAGTGACCCCAGTAATAAAAAAGGATTGTCGTGAACTGAACTGCCCGCAGACATGTTCAGCGTTGACTCAGGTGGGTTCAGTTCCTTCAGCCTCATCTGCTGCCAGGTTCTCGATCATCTCAAGCAAGGCCTTGCGCACGGTGGCCACCGTGCGGGGGCTCATGCTTTGCACGCAGATGGCGTTGACCTCTTCGGCCAGAGGAACCAGTACAGACTCGAGCGCGCGTCCTTTGTCGGTCAGGAAGACGTGCATGTTTTTGCGGTTACCCGCCAAGTGCCGCCGCTCAATCAGGCCCAGGGCTTCCATGGCCTTGACCGCACTGAAGGTGGTGGGCTCCATCACGCCGGCTGCTTCACTTAGTTGTCGCTGGGTCTGCCCATCCTGGATCCACAGAATGCGCAGGAATGCCCAGTGTCCAAACGACACGCCGTGTTCAACCAACCTGGCTTGAAGCGCTTTGGTTTGCATCCTGGCGACATCACGGACGAGGTGAGCCAGGCGATCTTTGGGGAGGGTCTCTCGCCAGTGTTGAAGAACGGCTTTGGTGCTATCTTGGGTGGGCATTTGGCATGCGGGAGGGAGTGACCTGATGGCATAGTGGAATGTCGCGCCGGCTGGCGTCCGATTCCAGCATGGCCAGGCAAACCTCTACGGTGGCAAGTGACCATTCTCCATCATGCAACGGCGGACATTCTTCACGGCCCGCTCGCCATACCTCGTCAATCACCTCCGCACGTGGGACCGGGGGCAGTGGAGTGGCAAGGAGTTGCGTGCCACTGGCGTCGATCACCTCCACTCCTGACGGCGTCAATCGCAGATCAGCGTCATCACAGCTTACGATGACAGGCCCAAAATGCTGAAATGCGGCCGGTGGCTGGGGGGTGGGTAGCTTGAAGGCGCTACCGCCGAAATTGCGTTCGGCCTTGAGTGCCACCTCGGCGGCTTCATCGCGGGCATTGGTGAGTCGGGCGCGCGTTTGCTGGTGGGAATCGAGCGCTTTGGGTGTCCCCATTTCACCGGTGCCGTTCATCCATCGATCCGTATCAAAAAAACCATAGCCGTTGTAGCTGATCGATGCAAAAGCCCCTCCCTTGAAGCTCAGAAGCGCGCTGTAGGCGCCCTCGGTCGGGCGCCTGGGATCCCAGCGCCCTAGACGCGCCCGAACCGAGTCGACAAGACCTCCGCCCAACAAGCGAACCATGTCGACCTGATGAGCCGCTTGGCTGAAGACCACGCCGCCACCCTGGCGGGTATCAAGCTCTTCGGGCCTTCTCGGCCGATACATGAAGTCCGTGTACTGCAGCGCTTCAATCATGCGAACCTCGCCATACTGGCCGCCTGCGACCAACTCTCGCGCATTCAGCACGGGGGTGTTGAAGCTATGACTATGACCGACGATCAGCCAAACACCTGCTTTTTTACAGGCATCCACCATCCGCGCGCCTTCTTCCAGCGTAATGGACAATGGCTTCTCAACAAGCACGTGCTTGCCATGTGCGGCTGCCATTTCCACGTGCCTTGTGTGGAGCTGATGCGGCGTGGCCACATAAATCCACTCTACGCTCGGGTCGGCGCACACCTCTTCTTCAGTGGCGCATGCCTTGCCGCCAAACACGGATTCAAACGCGCTCCTGGCGGAAGCCCTGGGGTCGAAAGCCGCTACAAGCCGGACGCGCTGGTCGCCCAGGAACGTCGGCAGCATGAGCGTGAATGCGCGCCCCATGCCGAGCACGCCAAAGCGAATGGGGGCCGGAGCGCTCATAAGTCGATCACCAATCTGCCCGCCTTTGCGCGGGAGACGCAGATCATGATGTGACTAGACTTTTCCTCGTCAAGCAGCACCATGTCCCGATGATCCGCCTCTCCCTCCAGCAGGGCCGTCTTGCAGGTGCCACAGGTGCCGCTTTCGCATGAACTGGCCGCGTGGATGCCATGCTCGCGTGCGACCTCAAGGATGGAGCGGCCCACGGGAATTTCCAGGTCCATCCCGGATTTTGCCAGGCGAACTGTAAAAGCCTGGTCGTCCGCGTGAATCTTGGTGTCGCCGCCAAAGCTTTCAAAATGGACGGTGCTGCTCGGCCAGTGTCCCGTCATGTCTCGCACCGCATCCATCAGACCGCGGGGGCCGCAGCAATAAACATGCTGGCCTGTGAGCGTGCCGGGTTTTTCCAGTGCTGGCCAGAGGTCATAGGAGTTGGACGGGTCGCCTCTGTCATGATGAATGACGACGTGGGACTTGAGGTCTGAGTTCTTGATCTCGTCCAGGAACGCCGTGCTTTCGGGATCGCGCGTGAGATAGTAGAGTTTGAACTTGCGCTCACCTTCGGCAAGCAGTGTGCGCGCCATGGCGAGCACGGGCGTGATGCCAATGCCACCTGCGACAAGAATGAAGCTTCTTGCCCGTTCGTCGAGCTCGAAAAGGTTTTCTACCCCGCCGACCTCCACGGTGTCCCCTACCTTGAGCTGATCGACCATGCTCATGGATCCGCCCCTGCCCTGCGCCTCCCGCTTGACGGCAATGACGTATCGGTCTGTCTCATCGGGGGCGTTGCAAAGTGAATACTGGCGTGTATGGCCGGAGGGCGTCTTGACCTTGATGTGTGCGCCTGGGGTGGCGGGCGGAAGCGCAGCCCCCTCAGGATGACGAAACTCGAACAACTGGATACCCTGCGCGGCAGGTTCAGATCGGGTCACTATTAGGCGTGAAAAAATCGTGTCTGTATTCATGGCGGTAGGCATGTCTGAGGGATTCCGTGTCTTGACAAGCATCAATGCTTGCGTCAGACTTTATATCTTAGGAAGCTAATCATTTTTGCGCAAGTCACTTCCATCATCTGTAGCGACGGGTGAGCGCAACTCATACAACAGGAAACAATCCATGGTGAGATACATCTGGTCTGCATTTGGCGTTGCCGTCGCGCTGGCGTCTATCCCTATGGGGGCGAGCGCGCAAACTTATCCGTCCAAGCCGATCAAGTTCATCGTGCCCTACGCGCCTGGTGGCCTGCCAGACACGGTGGCTCGTTGGGTTTCGCAGCGTCTTACCGAGCGCCTGGGCCAGTCCGTGGTGGTAGACAACAAGCCCGGCGGCAATGGTGTGGTGGCTTATCAGGCGCTCCTGCAAAGCACCCCCTCGGACGGGCATGCGTTCATTGTGTCGGACGGATCGATGCTTTCGATCACCCCGCAGATCAACAAGAGCGCCACATACCGCATCGGTAATGAACTGGTGCCTGTGTCGATGATCGCCACCTCCCCGCTCTTCATCGTGGCCCACCCCAAATCAGGGGTTAACAGCTTCAAGGAGTTTGTGGACGCAGTCAAGGCAAAACCTGGGGAATTTTCCTACGGCTCTTCCGGCATTGGAAGCACCCACCATCTGACCATGGAGGCGCTCAAGGCCGCCCTGAACCTGGATGTGCGGCACATTCCGTTCCGTGGTTCTGGTCAGTCCACCCCGGCTCTGGTGGGTGGTCAAGTGGAGTTTTCCGTCGCGGCACTGCCTTCAATTGCAGGCTTTGTGAAGGCCGGTCAGGTCAAACTGTTGGCAAGTAATGCGCTGGAGCGCTCCAAGCAGGCGCCAGATATTCCCGCGGTGGCTGAAACCGTGCCTAACTTCAACTTTGCCGTGGTGGTGGGGGTTCTGGGAAGCAAGGATACACCGCAGTTCGCCATCGACCGCATCAGCAAGGAAATCTCCGAAGTGGTCAAGATGCCTGAACTGATCAAGTCATTCAATGATGCAGTGATAGAGCCCGTGGGTGCTGGCCCGGCTGAATATCTCAAGGTCATCCAGCGCGAGAACGAAGCCATGGCCAAAGCGGGTAAAGCGGCCCAGATCGCTGCGAACTGATTGGACTCGGAGTTCTCCATTTGGTGGTGGTCCGCCGCGGCACTCGTGCTTGGCGGGATCATCAAGGGCGCCCTCGGTGTAGGCCTGCCCCTCGTGTCAGTTCCCATTCTTTCGCTGTGGCTTCCTTCTGGCCGAGCGATAGGCTTGCTGAGCGTTCCGGTCATCTGGTCGAACCTCGTTCAGGCCAGGAGCGGCGGATTAGGGTTTGCTGGCTGGCGCCGTTTTCGCGGTTTGATCGTGACGCAGCTCGTGGTCACGGTTCTGACCGTCCGTCTGACCGCCGATCTGCCGGCACGCGAGCTGAACATTTTGATCGCGGGAGCCGTGCTTCTGGCGGTGCTGTTGATGTCGCTGCCTGCGCGGCTTTCGGTGCCCGCCGGTCAAGAGCGTTACTGGGGGCTGGCGGTAGGCGCCTTCGCAGGTTTGCTCGGCGGAGCCTCATCGCTCACTGGGCCGATCGTGATTTCCTACTTCATGGCACTCAAGTTGCCGCGCGAAGAGTTCGTCCGTAGCATCAGTCTGGTGTATCTTGCAGGGTCTTTGCCACTTTATGGGGCTATGCTGGTTTTTGGCCGCATCAGCTGGGCAGACGTCGGCTTGTCATTGCTGGCCATGGTGCCGGTGCTGCTGGGCATGCGAATGGGCCAGGCTGTGCGTCAGAGGCTGAACGAAGTTCTGTTCCGCCGGTTCATACTCCTTTTCCTGGTGGCCGTTGCTATCATGTTGTTCATGAAAGGTTAGGTTTTCAGGTTATGGATGTCAGCAATTCAGAGAAACCCTTGGTCTGGACCGACATGCTCCTGCTCGGTTACGGCCCCATGGATGGCACACACCGCGAGTTCGTGGAGGTCGTCAGCGCCCTGCAGGCGGCTGCAGACCACGATCTGGCTCGGCGGCTCGACGCCGTGCTGGACCATCTGGACAGGCATTTCGCCGAGGAAGCCACCTGGATGCGCGAAACCGGCTACCCGGCAGCTGACTGCCATGTGGACGAGCATGGCGCCGTGCAGGCGTCTGGCCGTGACGTGAAGCAGGCTCTTGCCAGCGGAAACACGGAACTCTGCAGGCGCTTTGCCGATGAGCTGGCCAAGTGGTTTCCGGGGCATGCCGACTACCTGGATGCTCCCCTGGCCCAGTGGCTTTCCAAGAAGAGCTTGGGTGCCATACCGGTGGTGTTGAAGCGGGGTGCGGCGCGGGTTCAGTCTTAGAGCCTGTCCGTAACGTCCTCGCGGGTGGGAGCGGATCAATAGAATCCGTGGATTGTTTTCGATCTCAAGGATTGGGCGCTTGAGATTGTGATCTTTTCGCAGCGCCATCCCCCACCTTGCATGAACTCTACTGAGACGTTTTCTCCTTCAGCACGCCTGCCGTCTCGCACGTGGCAGTCCTACGGCGCCGATGTCGGGTTGATCGCCGGGCTGCTCATTTTTCCTCGTCATGGCTCCTGGTTCTTGCATTTACCAGGAATACGCCTCCGCTTGACAACGTAGAGCAGTGGGTCTGGTCACAAGGGCTCGCATGGGGCTACTACAAGCATCCACCCCTACCCACCTGGCTGGCTGCCGCCCTGCACGCCGTGGTGGGGCGCTCGGCCGTATGGGTTTCCATTCTGGGTGCAGCCTGCCTGACCCTGGCACTCTGGCTATATGCCCGCCTTTTGACCGAACTGCGTGGGCGTGCATTTGCCCAGTTGTCGGTGCTGGCCGCGATGTGCATCACCTATGCCACGCAGAGGCACGATCTTTACAACCACAACACCGTCATGCTTCCACTGATGGCGGGCGTGGCCTGCCTGATGTGGCGTGTGGCCGTGGCCCCAAGCATGCGAACGTGGCTGGGAATCGGGTTGCTGATGGGGCTGGGGCTGCTTACCAAATATCAGTTTGCCTTGGTGGGGGCCTGCGTCGTGCTGTGGTGGCTGCGCATAGGTGGCTGGCGGCAGAAGGTTCATGTCTGGGGAGCGTTGCTGGCTGCGTTGGCCGCCATCGTGGTGTTCATGCCGCACATCTGGTGGCTGGTGGAGTCGGACTGGCTGCCTTTGCAGTACGCCAGCCAGAGTTCGCTGGGCGCCCATCTGCCTTTGGAGGAACGCCCCGCCCACGTCGTGTTGTGGGTCTTCGACTGGCTGGGCAACCGTCTGCTGCCTGCTTGGCTGCTCCTCGTGGTGGCCTGGCTGGGGCTGAAAAATTCGGTTCGCTGGCCGGTCAGGGGTGGCAACTCAGTGCCGTCAGTTCCACCAAATGTTGTCGAGAATGGCACCAGAGAGTCCCCTCATGACAGTGCCTACTCGCGCGATTTGCTGCTTCTTTTGGGCTTTTCCCCGCTGGTTTTGATGGTCTTGCTGGGTCTTTCCACCGGCATGCGCTTGCAATTCAAGTGGAGCACCGCATTCTGGCTGTGGACCATCCCGGCCATCATGGTGCTCGTGCCAGCTTTCACGGCTTCTCTGAGAGTCTCCCCCTGGAGGATGCCCCTGGTTGTCGGCATCTTCGTCCTGCTGCAAAGCGGTTTACTGCTGTGGCAAGTGAGGTCATCTACACCCTGTTCCCCGGAGCGCGTTTGCCCCTGGTCGCAGCGCTCATTCGACGAAGCAGCCCGTTTGGCCGATGCATTTTCTCGTGAAAACCTGGGCGGACCGGTGCAAGTTCTCAGCGGGCCTTATGGCGTGACCGGACTCCTGGCACAGCGGCTGCAGCGTTCTTCTGACGAGGTGCCTGCTGTGCTGATTGATGGCGACTTGGCCAAGAGTCCGTGGCTGGACGCTCAGACGCTTGCGACCTCGCGCGTTGTTCAGGTATGGCCCGGCTGCGACATGCCGGCCGGTGCTCAACGAATCATGACTGGGTGGTATGTCACCTTGCCCGGGATCCGTCCCATTCAAAGCCCTGAATATTTTCAATCGGCCACCTGGATGATTGCTGTCGCCAATGGGGGAGGCACTTACGTGTCATGCCCTTGATGCTATGGGGGTATGCGGCGCTTGCATCGACAGGTTTGCGCGCGCAGAGACACAAGCCGTATCATCGTACGTGTAACGCTACAGCGCTGTATCTTCATGGAAGCGGAAAACCTCAACGAACGCCCCCGTGGTCCTCTGCAGGAATCCGAAGGTTCCTCGATGCGGTGGATCATTGCCGTGTTCGCGATAGCGCTGTTGGGCCTGGGAGGGTATAGGGGCTATCAGTGGTGGGTTGCCGACCTTGAGTCCCAGCGTGTTGAAACGGTGCAGGGGCAAGGCACTGTTGCCGGACCCACTTCAACCACCCCGGAGTCGGATCTTGCACCACCTGGTCCGGTCAGCGTGCAACCGGCAAAAACCAGCCCGAGACCTGCCCCATCAGGTGAGCCTTTGCCCCCTGCTGTCGTCGGCGGTCGCATCCAGAAGTGCATCCTTGACGGCAAGGTCACCTACACCGATGAAGCTTGTGCGGCGGGCGCGTCCATGGAGCCCGCCAGAGACAAGATGGCCGCCACAGCGCCTTTTCTGGCGGCCGATGCCAGGCCCAGCCAGCGAGATGCGGCGTGTCGGTATCTCTCCGCTGAAGTTTCTCGCCTGGACTATGAGTTTCAGCAGACGCTGCCACCACCCGTGCTCGACGCAATCGCCTCAGACCTTAAAAGTATGAGGGAGCAGGCTTCTCATCTGAAGTGTCCAATAGCCCTGAATGAACCAGTCAATCCCAAGACGAACACGAAGGTGATTCAGGAGAAAGAGAAGCGATGAAAATGGCAGCTGTTCCCCAGACAGGTGCCTGTCTAACGTTGGATTTTTCTAACAGCAAAAAGAATTTTCTCGATTTAAAATTCTAAATTAGTCAAAAAAAGGGCGAACTTACTGGAGCCCGGTTGTTGCGTCAGTGGGAGCAAGCGCGCCAGCGCATAGTGAAAAAAGCCAAGCCGCTGGAACAATCGGTGCGCCGTGCGCTAAGACCGCTTTGCCCTTTTCTTGCCGACGCCGGTGCATTGTGTGTGTGCCGGCCGGCAGGGTCTGTTCAACGCATGGGGAGCCACTGATGGCCAAGGAAGAACTGATTGAAATGCAGGGCGTCGTCAACGAGGTCCTACCCGACACGCGTTTTCGTGTCACGCTGGACAATGGGCATGAACTAATTGCCTACTCGGCGGGAAAAATGCGCAAGAACCACATCCGCATTTTGGCAGGTGACCGCGTTTCGCTGGAGCTGTCACCTTACGATTTGTCCAAGGGTCGCATCAATTTCCGGCACCTCAATGGCCGCGGACCCATGCCGTCTCGCAGCCCCCGGTAAGAGGGCTGACGGGTCTTCTCAGCCCCGGCGAGCGCGCACGGCTTCGGCCAACCCGCGCAACACCGGTACTGTTTGCTCAAAGCTGATGCAGGCGTCCGTAATGGAAACTCCTGGCTTCAGTGGCTGGTCAGGCACGATGTCCTGGCGGCCTTCTTCCAGATGGCTCTCAATCATCAAGCCCATGATGCGTGCGTCGCCCGCCGCCACCTGCTGAGCCACATCATTGGCCACCAGAATCTGCCGTGCATGCTGCTTGGAAGAGTTGGCATGCGACACATCAATCATGACCTGCTCGCGCAGGCCGGCTGACTTCAAAAGCACGCACGCTGCTTCGACATCCGCGCTGGAGTAATTTGGTGCCTTGCCGCCGCGCAAAATGACGTGGCAGTCATCATTGCCTCGCGTCTCGAAAATGGCGCTCTGGCCCATTTTGGTCATGCCCATGAACGCATGGGGTGAGCGCGCCGCGACGATCGCATCGGCCGCCACTTTCACACCGCCATCGGTGCCATTCTTGAAGCCCACCGGGCAAGACAGCCCACTGGCCAATTGCCGATGGCTCTGGCTTTCGGTGGTGCGAGCGCCAATGGCTCCCCAGCTCACCAGATCGCTGATGAACTGTGGGCTCAGCAAGTCCAGAAACTCGCAGCCCACGGGGAGCCCCACGTCGAGAATGTCCAGCAGCAGGCGGCGCGCCATCCGCAGCCCTTCATTGATGGCGAAGCTGCCGTCCAGGTGCGGGTCGTTGATATATCCCTTCCAGCCCACCGTGGTGCGCGGCTTCTCGAAGTACACGCGCATGACGATGATCAATTCGTTTGCCAGCGCATCAGCCTCGGCCTTCAACCGGCGCGCATATTCCATGGCCTGGTCATGATCGTGAATGGAGCATGGCCCCACCACCACGACCAACCGATCGTCCGCGCCATGCAGCACCTTCGAAATCGCTGCGCGGCTTTCTTCTACCAGTATCTGGGCTGGCTCTGGTGTGGGCAAATCCTCCACCAGTAAGGCAGGAGTGATCAGAGGGCGCACTGCTGCGATGCGCGTGTCGTCAATGCGTGTCGTGTCGTGAGTGGATTCCGGGTTCATCTTTTGATTATCAGGTCTTTGAGCAGGCCTCTTGGAGGCGCTGCCCTTCAGCGCCCCAGGGGTGCTATGCCAATCCAGGCCGCGTGAGCCCAGAACGCAAACGCTGCCCAGGCGACCAGGCCGGCAACTACCGCCATCAACGTCCCGGCCAGCGTGCCGGGCTGGTAGACCGTGCCCAGCGCACGATCACGCTGCCTGGCCGCCCGAAAGTCCAGAATCGCCCACAGCAGGAAAGCGCCAAACAGCACCGCGTTGGCCAGTGTGCTGGTAGCCAGCAGGTGCCCAAAAGCCCACAGCTTTACTCCCAGCACCATCGGATGATGAAGGCGGGACCGGATCTGATTGCGCGGCACATAGGCCGCTGCAAGGAGCACGAAGGCCAGCAGCGTGAACAGCGAATTGAGATGCTTCATGGCCACAGGTGGCGACCACAGCACGACCGGTTGCTGCCGAGCGATTCCGAAACCCCAGATGATGAGTGCGAAGCCGAGGAGCGAAACCACCGAGTAGACGCCCTTCCAGGGCTTCTCCCCCACCCGCGCGATCGTCTGAGTGCGCCAGCCCTCGGCGAAGATGCGTGTGGAGTGCACGCCGAGAAACAAAATAAGACCGAGGACAAGAATGAACATGACAGCAAAACTCCGGATGCGCTCAGGCGGGTTGGTTCATTATGAGGCCTTACTATGACCCCTGAAGGCAGCGCCGCCGAGTGGCCTAGGCGGGCCCATAAGCGGCCATGAACATGGCGACAGCGCGCTGGACCATTGACCTGATTTCTTTGGCGGAAACTTGATCCAGCGTCTGGAACAGGAAACGATCCAGCAGCTCGGATTCGAGCAGGGCTCGCAGATGCAACGAGGCGATGCGGGCATCGGCCTGTCTTAACTTTCCAGACTTCATGGCCTGTTGCAAGAATGCGGCGAGGGCAGCTTCGCTGCGCACTGGGCCGAGTTTGTAGCACTGTTTGCCCAGTTCCGAACGTCCGGCCTCGGCCACAATCATGCGGCGTACTGCCTGTACGTCTGGTGCGTAGAGCAGGGTGAGCAAGCCTCGGCCGAAATCTTCCAGGGCCTTGGTCATGTCCTCGACATCGGTGTTCAGGGCGGACAGGGTGGCCTGGAACTCGATCTCGGTCGCGCCGAAGGCAACGGCGGAGAACAACTCTTCCTTCGACGAGAAGTAGTTGTAAAGCGTGGCCTTAGAGTAGCCCAGCCTCTCGCAGATGGCCGCCATGGTGGCTCGCTCGAACCCCATTTCCTGAAAAACGTCAGAAGCGGCCTCCAGGATCGCCTGTCGCCTTGTCTCGCTTTTGGCACGCATGTCAACTCCTGAATTGTGAACCCATCAGTTCAGTTTAGATTGATCATTCAAAAAAATCAAACTAAACTGTACGGTTCAGTTTAATTATGGAGTCTTGATGTCGCACCGCATTTCGCCGCGCTCAAACGCCTTGTACAAGCTGCGCTCGCCACTGATTGTTGTCAGCGCAACTCTGTTTTTGGCGGGGTGTGCCCAGTTGCCCGAACTGGGCACCACGCCCCAGCCCAAGCAGCAAGACGCGTTCCAGTCCACGAGTTCATTGAGTGCGCCCACAGCGCAGTGGCCCGCCGAAGAGTGGTGGATGGCCTATGGTGACCCCCAGCTGAACGCCCTGATTGCCGAGGCGCTGGCCGAGTCGCCCGATCTAGCCGTAGCCGCTGCACGCTTGCAGCGCGCCGACGCAGTGGTGCAACTGGCTGGCGCGGCCAGCAAGCCGCAAGTCAGTGCCAATGCCTCAGTCACCGCGGACAAGCTCAGCTATAACTACCTCACCCCGCGCGAGGCGACCCCATCGGGCATGAACGACTATGGCCGCGCCACGGTGAATATGCAGTGGGATCTGGATTTCTGGGGCAAAAACCGCGCTGCCCTCACCGTTGCCACATCAGACGTTGAGGCCAGTCAGGCCGAATTGGCCCAGGCGCGCCTATGGTTGGCAGCAGGCGTGGCATCAAACTACGCAGAGCTGAGCCGCTTGTACGCCAACCGCGAAACCGCCGTGAGGGCGGTGGAAATTCGCCAGACCACTGCACGATTGTTTGCGCAACGCTTCGACAATGGGCTGGAAACGCGCGGTGGCTTGCGCAATGCCGATGCCCGCCGTGCCGTGGCCGAAGGTGAACTGCTGGCCCTCGACGAACAGATTGGGCTGCAGCGTAACCGCTTGGCAGTGCTGCTAGGTGCAGGGCCTGATCGTGGCTTGGCCATCGAAGCGCCGAAACTCCGGCTGACCCGGGCCTTCGGTCTGCCCTCAGAGCTCTCGGCCAACTTGCTGGGCCGCCGCCCTGAAGTGGTCGCAGCGCGGTGGAGGGCAGAAGCGCAAGCCAGGCGCATTGACCAGAAGAAGGCGGAGTTCTACCCCAACATCAACCTCTCGGCGTTAGTGGGCGTGCAGTCGCTGGGGCTCGATCTGCTGGCCAGGAGTGGTTCCTCCATTGCCAGCATAGGCCCGGCCATTTCTCTGCCGATTTTCAGCGCGGGACGCCTTCAAGGTCAGCTCCGTGCCGAGCATGCCGGCTACGCCGAAGCTGTGGCCCAGTACAACGCCACCGTGGCGCGTGCGTTGCAAGACGTCGCAAACAACGCGGTGAGCCAGAAAGCCCTAGGAGAGCGCCTCGGCAAAGCGCAAGAAGCTGTCGACGCCGCCACGGAGGCGCACCGCGTGGTCGGCCACCGCTACGAAGGAGGCTTGGCCACCTACCTGGAAGTGCTGACCGCAGAAGACAGCCTGTTGGGTGCACTGAGCGCACAGACGAACCTGCGCGCCGCATCGCTGACGCTCGACATCGACCTGCAGCGTGTCCTGGGCGGCGGTTACCAATCCAGCGCCGCCAATGCCTTGGCCAGTGCAAAGCCGTAACCCTAAAACAACCGACGAAGAACAACGCTCGACCCGGCTACATACCCCATACAAGAAACACCATGTCTGAAAATCAAAACGAATCTGCCGCTGATGCCCTCATGAAAAAGCGCCGCAACATCCGCCTGGCTGTCCTGGGCGGCGTGGTGGTGCTGGCGGCGGCGGGCGCCACTGCCTACTGGAAGCTGCATGCGTCGCATTTTGTCTCTACCGACAACGCCTACGCTGCCGCTGAAGTTGCGCAGATCACCCCTTCCGTGGGTGGCACCGTACTGGAAGTCAAAGTGAGCGACACCCAGGCTGTCAAGCAAGGCGATGTGTTGCTGGTGATCGACCCTACCGACGCCCAGTTGGCCGTGGCGCAAGCCAGTGCCGAGCTTGACCGCGCTACCCGCCGCGTCAAAAGCTACATGGCCAACGACCTCAACCTGGATGCCCAGATCAGCGCGCGTGCGGCCGATGCCCAACGTGCAAGCGCCCAGTTGGCCGCGGCGCAAGCGGACTTCGAACGAGCCAAAGTGGACCTGCAACGGCGCCAGAAACTGGTGGAATCTGGCTCTGTGTCGGGCGACGAACTCACGCGCGCCAAGAACAGTCATGACGCCGCCACCGCACAACTGGCTGCCGCCAAAGCCGCTGCCGCGCAAGTCACGGCCAACCAGCGCTCGGCGGTCGCAGCGAAGGAAGCTAACGCGGCCCTGATCAGCAACAGCACCGTGGACACCAACCCTGAAGTGGCTTCCGCACGTGCTCGCCTCGATCAAGCCAAGGTAGACCTGGAACGCACCATCATCCGTGCCCCGCTGGATGGTGTGGTGGCCAAGCGCATGGTGCAGCTGGGTCAACGCGTTCAACCCGGCATGCCGCTCATGGTCGTGGTACCTGTGAACGAGATCTATGTCGACGCCAACTTCAAAGAAGTGCAACTGGAAAAAGTGCGCATAGGCCAGAGCGTGAAGCTGCATGCCGACATCTACGGCAAAGACGTCACCTACCGGGGTGTGGTCGAAGGCTTCTCGGGTGGCTCGGGTGCAGCGTTTGCCGCCATTCCAGCGCAGAACGCCACGGGCAACTGGATCAAGGTGGTGCAGCGCCTGCCGGTGCGCATCAGACTGGACCCGGCGCAATTGCAGGACAGCCCGCTCAAAGTGGGCCTGTCGATGAGCGCCGAGATCGACACACGCACGGGCGCTCAGCAGGCTGCCACTCAAGCTGACACACCACGCATTGCTGCGAATTGAGCGGGGCAACCACCATGGGTCAATCGACGACGGCGCCCGGCGCGCCAGCCGCCCACGACGGCGTGGCGCCGCTCAGCGGCCCCATGCTGGTGGTGGCCGCATTGATGCTGGCTTCGGCCAACTTCATTGCGGTGCTGAACATGACCATCGCCAACGTGGCGGTGCCCAACATTGCCGGTGCGCTTGGCGCTGCCGCCAGCCAGGGCACCTGGGTCATCACCTCTTTTGCGGTGGGTGAGGCCATCACAGTACCACTTACCGGATGGTTCGCCGCACGTTTCGGTGCGGTGCGCGTCTTCGTGGTGTCGATGCTGCTGTTCGGCATTTTCTCCATCGTCTGCGGCCTCTCCAACTCCATTGGCATGCTGGTGGTGGCGCGTGTTTTCCAGGGCTTGAGCGGCGGCCCGCTGATGCCGCTTTCGCAAACGCTGATGCTTCGAATATTTCCCAAAGAGAAGGCAGGTGCAGCCATCGGACTCTGGTCCATGACGACACTCGTGGCACCCGTCGTGGGCCCTATCCTGGGCGGCTGGCTGGTTGATGATTTCACCTGGAACTGGGTGTTTCTCATCAATGCTCCCATTGCCATCGGCTTCGGCCTGGGTGCCTGGAAGCTTCTGAAGCACTATCAGGATGCTCCCGTACGCAACCCCTTCGACAAGGTCGGCCTGGTGCTGCTCCTGGTCTGGGTGGTGGCATTGCAACTGGTGCTGGACGAAGGCAAGAACCTTGACTGGTTTGCCTCCAGCCAGATCGTGGCATTGACCATCATTGCTGTGGTGGGCTTTGCAGCCTTCCTGATCTGGGAGTTGCATGAGAAGCACCCTGTGGTGGATCTGCGCGTGTTCAGGCACCGGGGCTTCAATGCCGCCGTCCTCACGGTGAGCGTGGCCTATGCCGCCTTCTTCGGGGTGAGCGTGCTCACGCCCTTGTGGCTGCAAAGCTTCATGAGCTACACCGCCACCGACGCAGGCTTGGCAACCGCATGGACTGGCGTCACCGCCCTGCTCGTGGCGCCCATCGTGGCTTCAAGCAAGCGGGATCCGCGCGCACTGGTGTTCTTTGGTGTGCTGTGGATGGCACTGGTCACGCTCTGGCGCACGGTGGCCAATAGCGACATGGCATTCTGGGACATTGCCATTCCGCTGGCGGTCATGGGCTTCGCGCTGCCGTTCTTCTTCATACCGACCACGGGCATCGCCTTGGGCAGTGTGGACGAACGCGAGATGGACTCTGCGGCCGGACTCATGAACTTTCTGCGCACGCTCTCAGGTGCTTTTGCCACGTCGGTGGTGACCACGGTGTGGGCCAACCAGACCACGCGCAACCACGCTGAGCTGGTGGGTCTTGCCGACCGTGACGGCAGTGTGCAGAGCATGTTGCAGCAATCGGGCGCGTCGGGAGAGACGGCCACGCAAGTCGTGGATTACCTGATCGTGTCGCAAAGCGGCATGTTGTCGACCAACCAGGTCATGACCGGCATAGCCGTGATGTTTTTCATCGCCGCCGCCATCATCTGGATCGCCCCCAGGCCCACGCGAGCCATTGAACCTGGCGCGGGTGGACACTGATCCAGCGTCCGCGCATTTTATGAACGCTGGCTAACAATCACACGAAACTCCCTCTCCCTCCGGGAGAGGGCTGGGGTGAGGGCACGGCGGCGTGTCATGAATCAAGAAAATTCAACTAAGCCTGAAAGCTACCTACATGTTCAAGCACATTCTTGTACCCACCGATGGCTCAGCCCTGTCGCAAAGCAGCGTGGCGCGGGCTGCCTCCTATGCCAAGGAGACGCAGGCACGCATTACCCTCATCTATGCCCAGCCCGAGGCGCCTTCGGTTTATGCAGGGCTTGGTGCAGTGAGCGGTGCGCACGTTACCCAGGAAATCCAGAGCAGACTCGACAGTGGAGCCAAGGACATTCTAGATGCTGCACAAGCCATCGTGGCAGAGGCAGGTGCTTCCTGCGAGCGAATGGTTCTGACCGGCACACGACCCTACGAGCTTATCATTCAGGCGGCGGAAGCAACAGGCAGCGACCTGATCTTCATGGCATCTCACGGGCGCCACGGGGTGGGCGCATTGCTTCTGGGCAGCGAAACGCAGAAGGTGCTGGCCTACTCCAAAATCCCGGTGCTGGTGTACCGTTAGAGCTTCCTAGGCCCCTTGGGGGCGCCCGGCGTTCTGAGGAGAAACAAAGAGGGTTTGCTTGTAGGAGCGGCTTCAGCTGCGATCGGTTTCCTTCCGAGCACAAGACGCCAGTGATAACGGTGACCCTTCGCGGCTGAAGCCGCTCCTACAAAGGCAGGGATGATGGAGGTCGTTTTGGGCTTTCAAAGTTTTGTTTCTCATGAGCAGGAAGCCTGCCGCGTCACAATTGGCCTCAACGGGCCAGTGCGCGCCAGTTCCCCAGCTGTGTCCGAATAGCCGTCACCATCGCCAGTGGCTCATCCAGCATGATGTGATGCCGCGCGTTGGGAATCTCCACCAACGACATCACTCCGCCGAAGGTCTTGAGGCAGTACTCGCGTTGGGCCTTGTCAAAGCGCGCGCTCAACTCACCCCACATGAGCGCGGCCGGGCAGCGCGCGGTGAGTAGATCTTCCACGAAGTTGGCGCGGCGCGGGTGCGCGAGCGCAGCGGGGTCGAACTTCCAGCGCCAGCCGCCGGCTTCCTGCTTGATGGAATGCTCGGCGATGTGGCGCAAGTAGAAATCGCAGTTCACATCTTGCTCGGGCAGTACCCTGAAGCGAGCGAGGGCGCTTTCGCGGTCGGGGTATACACGCGGTACGGGATTGGCATTCACAAAGGGCTGTGAGGTGCCTGTGTTTTCAGGATTGTGAGGCGGAGAATCGAGCACGATGAGACCTGCCATGCGTTCTCCGTACGCGGTGGCTGCCAACATGGCCACGAAGCCTCCCAGGCTGTGGCCGATGATCACAGGCTTGCGGCCGGGAGCAAGTGCATCGGCCACCGCCATCACTTGCTGCGCATAAAACTCACGCGCATAACGGCCCGTATGCGGACTGTCCCCCATGCCGCCCAAGTCAGGAGCGATGACGTGATAGTGGTCGGTCAGAAGCGGCGCAATGAAGCGCCACCACTCGGCACTGGCCGAGTTGCCATGGATGAGCACCATTGGGTGCTTGTCAGTGTCGCCCCAGGCGATGTAGTGCATGGCGCAGCCATCCACGTCGATGAATCCTTCGCGGCTTGGCATGGCAAGCGCTGCTTCAGCCCAGGCGGGTCTTGTAGGGTCGTTCTGTGGGCTGCTCAATTTGATCTCAATCTGGGTGCGGTGCTGTGACGCTTTGAGTATAAAAAATATCACTCCAGCACAACCAAGGTGCCTGCTTGAGCCGGTAACCTTTGGGACACGGGCGCAATTCATTTCCCCACTTTGTGATGCCGTAGTTGCGACGGATTCAGCGGCACTTGTGATCCATCGACCGGGAACAAGAAGCAGGCGCAACACATTTCACCTGCAGATCAAATCACTGCGCTTGATCCTTACATCATTATTCCGCCGCGATTCCCGCATTCTTCACAAGGTCCGAGAAGCGGCTGTACTCTTGGCGGTAGAACTCACGCAGCTCTTCCGGCGTGCCGCCTATGATCTCGTAGCCCAGGCCATCCAGCCTCGTCGCAATCGCCGGATCGCGCAGTGTCTCGCGGAACGTCGCCGCGATCTTCGCAATGATGGGCTTGGGCGTTCCGGCGGGCACGTAGGCCGCAATCCAGCCTGCCAGGCCAAAGCCTTTGTAGCCTTGTTCCGCAAACGTCGGAATATTCGGCAGTGCCTTGGTTCTTGTGTCGCCAGACATGGCAATGACCTTGAGTCGGCCGCCGGCCGATTGGGTCTTGGCATTTCCCTGCGAGATCAGGGTGAGGTCGAGCACACCGCCGATGATGTCGTTCACTGCACCCAGCTCGCCGCCTTTGTAGGGCACGTGGGTCAGTTCGATGCCTGCCTGTTTGCGCAGGGCTTCGCCATACAGGTGGGCACTGGTGCCTCTGCCAGGCGTTCCGTAGCTCAATGGCTTTGCGCTCTTCCTGGCGTAATCGACCAGCTCCTTCAAGTTGTTGTAAGGCGCATTGGCGGCGGCCATCAGGCCCACATTGCCCGCTACCAGCAATGAAATCGGCTCAAAATCTTTCACTGGGTCATAGGGCAGCTTCAGGCGAGTGAAAGAGTTTGTCAGTTGGCCTGTCGAGGACGTGATCAGTACCGTGTAGCCGTCTGCCGGAGATTTGGCCACGTATTCGGTGGCAATCATTCCGGTGGCGCCGATTCTGTTGTCGGTCAGAACCGGCTGATTCCACTTGCGAGATGCGGCGTCCGACAGAATGCGGCCCACAATGTCCAGGTTCCCGCCGGGGTTCGACCAGTTGACGAACTTGACTGGCCGCGCGGGCCAGGCGGAATCCTGCGCAAACGCGCTCGGCACAGCCGATGCGGCGAGCAGCCCAAGGACGGAGCGGCGGTCTAAAGTGGGGTATTGCATATGCGTTTTCTCTATTTTCTTCAACCTAAAAACGGTAGTTGGACGCGCCCGAGCAGGTCGTCATCGGGTGCGCTGGCAAGACGTGAGGACGCGGCAGGCTCGTGCCTGCAAGAACGAGCAACGCCGCCAGCGTGCCCCAGGGCGGCCTGACCGGGTGCGTAGCGCTCTCACCTAACGGGTGAACGTTAGCGAAGCAATGACAGTGAGTGTTCACGCGGCTCACCTGATGATTGCAAGCGGTCGGCTGCCGTTTTTAGGTTCAAGCAGGCACTTCGCCCTGGATCGTCGTGCGGACCAGCAACCGGCGCTGGCCAGAGTAGTCAAAGATGGCTCGATGCTGTGTGAACCGGTTGTCCCACATCAGCATCATGTTGGTATGCCACTGCGCGCGCAGGCCGAACTCAGGCTTGTCGAACAGGGAGTAAAGATAGGCCAGAAGAGGTGCACTTTCTTCGGCGGTCCAGCCCTCGAAGCGCTGCGTGTAGACACGGTTCACGAACAGGCCCTTGCGGCCGGTTCGCGGATGGGTGCGAACTACAGGGTGCAGTTGCTCGCGGTCACCCACACCCTCCTCTATTTTTTCACGCATGTTCACCTGCACCGCGCGCTCCTTGGATGCAGCGCCAAACAGGCGAGTGGCACTGTGCACAGCCTTCATGCCGTCGAGCATTTGCTGAAGCGCAGGCGAAAGGGACTCGTACACCAGCTGCATGTTGACGAACGCGGTGTCTCCGCCGAATTCAGGCAGTTCGACCGCACGCATGGCCACGGCCATAGGCGGCGCGGGAAGGAAGCTGCTGTCGGAGTGCCAGTTCTGACCCGCGACTTGCCCCTTGACGTGGCTGGCTGCCGCGAAGACCTTCTGCAACTTCGGGTAACCATCTACCAGGGGAATATGAGGCAGATCCTGGTGGGGGCCGAAATTCTCGCTGAAGGCCATGTGCTCTTCAGGAGATAAGGCCTCTTGTTCATGGAATGTCAGCAGCAGGTGCTCGTCAAATGCCCGCAAAATGGCTTCGCGCTGCTGCTCATCCAGCGGCTGGCGAAGGTCTACCCCGTATACGCGTGCGCCCATGGCGCCAGTCATGCGCTCAATGCGCAGTGTGCTGATTCTTGCATTCATGGCTGGCGATTAAACGATTATGTTGACCTATCAACAACTGGGGGCATCCCTAATGTTGATCGATCAACACAATGGCATCATGCATCGCCGTTTCTGGCTCTGGAGTTGTCATGCCTGTTGTTTCTTCTGTTCCTCTATCTGATCCTGCCAACTGGAACGCTGCCACCTTCAGCAGCCCGGCGAGCTGTGCGCGCGAACTCAATGCTGCCGAGATTCTCGAACTCACCCAGATCTGTGAATCGCTGGAGGCCAGGGGCTTGAGCTGGAACGACACCTCGCGTGCGGATTTTCCTTTCAAGGTACTGGCGCCGCTGTTGGAAGAAACCTTGCATGATCTGAAGCAGGGGCGCGGATTTGCCCTGCTGCGCGGCTTGCCCCTGGGCAGTTGGAGCAAGGACCGGGCACGGCTCGCAGCCTGGGGCCTAGGAACCTGGTTTGGCGAGCACGTTTCGCAAACCGTGCAGGGGCAGCGGCTGGTTAACGTGACCGATGTCACCGGCAAGGAGCCTTCTCCACGCCAGTACAAGACCAGTCAGGAACTGCGGCTGCACATGGACCCAGCGTCGGACATCATTGGTCTGGCTTGTGTTCAGGATGCGAAGTCGGGAGGCGAAAGCGTGATCACGAGTGCCATTGCTGTGCACAACGCCATGCTGGCGCAGAGGCCTGATTTGCTGGCTGAGTTGTACCGGGGTTTTTACTGGCATCGTTTTGGCGAAGGCCGGCCCGAGGATGGACCTTACACGCGTGACTTGGTGCCCGTATTCGCCCAGGTCAATGGGCAGCTGAGTTGCCGCTATGTGCGCAGCCCCATTGCTGCCGGGCACAAGGAAGCCGGTGTTCCTTTGACCGACTCTCAGATTGAAGCGCTTGATCTGCTCGACACGCTTTGCGCCTCTCCTGAGCTGCGCTTGTCCTTCCGCATGCAGCCTGGCGACCTGCTGCTGTTGAACAACTTGGCGGTGCTTCATGCTCGCACGCAGTTCGACGACCACCCCGAGATCGAGAAGCGGCGGCACATGGTACGGCTGTGGATAGAGGCGCCCGAGGGATTCCGTGCAGTACCAGAGGTGATCAATTTCTTCAATAGCGGACGCTGCGGAATTCCGTTCCAGGCGGGCCAACGGGCCGAATATGACATCAAGGCGCTTTACAAGGAGCGTGCGAGCGGTGGTGTCGTGAAGTTAGGGGTGTGAGCCATTCGGGATAATGCCTGGAATGACCTACCGCAAACACGCAGACAGTCAGGCGCACTCATCACCCTGGGCTGAACCTGGAAAAGCTGGGGAGCACTTGGC
The DNA here is from genome assembly GCF_050821495.1 of Ottowia caeni. Classification (GTDB taxonomy): domain Bacteria; phylum Pseudomonadota; class Gammaproteobacteria; order Burkholderiales; family Burkholderiaceae_C; genus Ottowia; species Ottowia caeni. Next base: position 456,325 of record NZ_CP151080.1, read on the forward strand.
TTTGGAAGATTTTCCAAGTTTCCTGTTTGTGCGCCTGGCCAACGTCATGCAGCGTGACGTCACCGGCAGCTATCTGTCAGAGTTTGAGCTCAACCCCTCCCAGTGGCGCGTCTTGGCAGCGCTGGCGACCTACTCCCCCATTCCATTTGGGGAACTGGTCAAACTGTCCATGTCAGACAAGGCGCTCGTCAGCCGCTCGGTTCAGGCCATTGCGGAGCGTGGTTTTGCGAAGGTGGAAAACGACCCTAACCACGGCAAGAAGCTGGTGTGCAGCATCACGGCCAAGGGAAGAGCGTTGTACAAACGAGTGTTGCCGCGTGCTCAGGCGGCGCAAGTTGAGATCCTGGAGTTGCTTGATGAAGAGGAACGTATTGCGTTGCACGCGGCCCTTGTGAAGCTCCGATCGGCGCTGGACAGCAAAATGATGGCCTGATGTGGTGCCTATTCTGGGAGGCGCCGACCGCACAAGCTGATGCACTCAAACCTGCTGAGTGAGCTCTCAGGGCGGCGCGATATCAATCGGTGTCACAGCGTTTGGCGCCGCGCACCGCATCCCGCTGCGAACGCTCCCTACGGCCTCACTTCATTGTTCAGTGGCACAGGGACTTCGACCCAGGAAAGCTTGCCGCTCGTGACTTCAGTCTCAAGCTCCGTCGGAGGGAGCAACGCTTTGTTTTGCGATGCCTGTTCAGCGGCCTGAGCCCAGATGCCTTTGAGCTGCAGGTAAGGCACGGAAGAAAAGTAAATCCCGGCTGCATCGACGATACAGCCCAGACTGGAGGGGCTTCTGGTGCTGGATTGGAATAGCCATCCGCTGACGCTATCCCAAGTCTGCTTGGTGACGTAAAGTTGAAACTTCCAGCATGCGATGGCATAGGCGTGCTTCAAAGTGGCTGCCGGTATGGTGGCTGCGAAGTCGACCATACGGTTTGTATCTCCAATGAGGCCGGCGCCTGCCCGGAAAAATTCTGCTGCGTCTGTGAGCCGAGCAGCCACCACCTGCTGGCATTCTGCAAGTTTCTCGTCGAGCCGGAGGTTGAGTGCGAACTCTCTCCATCCCTGGTTCGCATCGTATGAGCAAGTGACAAGGCCGTAGGCTTCCTGGCACAGATTGTTGACAACCTTAGCCCGGAAATCAGGACGCAAATAGCCATACGCTGCCATCGCAGCCACGCCAGCGCCCGCAGCCCAGAGATACTTTCGATACGGGTTGTCTGGCAAGGGCTTGGGTGGAGGAGAAGTTTTGAAAGCCAACGATTCGCAGCATTCAGGCCTCAAATCTATCTCGTACAGATTGCCATTGCATCCATGCGTGACGGTGAACTTGGACTTATGACCATCTCCGGCGATGGCCTTCAAGTCATAGAACTTCTCAATCAGTTCGGCATCTGGTGCAGCCGAGTTTTTGCAAATCATGAGCTTGAGGATGTCCCAAACTTGAGCCTGCTGGGTTTCGCAGAACCATGACTTCGTTAGGTTGAATGCTCTGTCTAGCTTTTCAAAATTGACTTCCGTCTCGGTTCTATGTTCGTGGATATCCGGTAGAGAGGCCCCGCCGATCGATGCTTGGTTGGGTGAGAGTGCATGAAGAGGGTTGAGCATCTTGTCTTCCTGAATGGTTTTTATTTACTACTCGAGTGAGATTTAGGCGGAAATATTGTTAACTTTAGAGCTCAATTTTACAATTTGCCCAATCTCCTTGAGTTCACCCGGGTCGCAAGATAATTGTCTGAATGCGGCGCAGCCTGCAATGCACAGGTTGCCAACGCACCCGAAGACGACTGCTCGGGCGCGTCCAACTGCCGTTTCTAGTTTCAAAGCAGGAGTACACGCATGCGCAAGATCACGGCAAAGGAATTCACGGGCAGCCAAGCGTGGGAAGCGCTGCCCATCGAAAAATTCTCCGGTCAAACCACTGTGCGCCTGCACTGGACGGACCAGCCTTACAAGTGGCACGTCAACGACGGGCCTGAAGTCTTCGTCGTTCTCGATGGGGTGGTGAACATGCACACCAGGAGCGACGGAAAAGAGGGCATGACCCGTCTGGAGCCCGGCGACATTTTTCACGCAGAAACCGGCGATGAGCACGTGGCCCATCCCCAGGGTGTCGCGCGGATTCTGGTCGTGGAAGTCGCTGGGAGTGTTTAGTCGAGCCGACGCTCGCTTTCTCCGTCTGGTCAATGCGTGAAACGTTTGTTGCGCCCTAAATACCTAGTCTCCATGACATAGATTGTCATGATTGGCAGCTTCTATGAAACGTTTGGTGAAACGAATTATGGAGGCTAAGAGCCGTTATCAGATAGATAAGGTGTAAGGTCAAGCGCTTCCATAATTCAGTGAGTTCGCGTTACCCGCGTTAAGGGTTCGTGCGCGGTTGGCGCTGGAGAACGACATGCGTAGCCTTTTCCGATGCCACGAATTGAATGCACTCGTACCCCAGAGCCCGCAGGTCAACCCCGCTAAACAGAGATTCTCCCCGGCCAAGCAGAACCGGCGCGATTGCAATGTGCAGCTCATCAATGAGGCCTTCACGAAGATACTGCTTGATCGTGTCAGGCCCACCGCCAATGCGCACGTCCTTCCCGGCCGCGGCTTCGCGTGCGCGTGTGAGTGCCTCGTGAATTCCTCCTGTGACGAAGTGGAACGTCGTATTGCCTTCCATTTCAACGGAGGGGCGAGCATGGTGGGTCAAGACGAATACTGGCACATGATACGGCGGGCTATCTCCCCACCAGCCTTTCCAGTTGGTGTCTGGCCAGTCACCGCGAATGGGCCCGAACATGTTTCTGCCAAGAATCCAGGCGCCTACGTTTTTGAAACCTCGGGCCGCGAAATCATCGTCAACCCCGGTTGTGCCGCCGTCCTTGCCGAACAAGACACGCTGGAGCGTACGCGTGGGCAACAACCACTGATGCAGCTCAGTTCCGCCCACCCCCAGCGGGTGGTCAATATCTTGCCCCGGCCCTGCCCCATAGCCGTCGAGGGAGATGGTGAAGCCTTCAACGCGAACACGTGTCATGGCCAGCCTCCGTAGGCGTCTGGTTGGAAAAAGCCCCCTGCCTGCTCATGGCCGTCCCCGGGCGCCCGATGCGGTGCATGGGCAGAATTCTTGGCAGGGACTTCGCCATATCGTGCAGGTTCCGAAGCTGAGACGCAGTGAGCATGCGAAAACGTCGCAGCGAAAAGCTTCTAACTCCTTAGGGTCCTGAGCGATCCTAGTCGGTGAAAGCTGCCTGATTTTTAGAGTGTGGGCACACTGCGATGGCTTGGTAGCCTGCTAGCTTGGTTGTGACGCCGAAGCTCGCCTTACGGATACGTGCCACGAAGTATTCGTGGAATGCCTATGCCACGCAGAACAGCATTGCCGAGGGGCAAGATCGGCCATTGAGTAAGCCGCCTCTTGGGCCGCCAGTTTCGATCCTTTTACTGTGGGCAACAGCCTACGACTCTCTTCCTCGCAGCGGTTCAAAAGCACCCCGCTGCGGCCTGTCGCCCGGCCAACGCGGCTGACCACTTTGCAGCGTGCGCCGTTAGTCGCTGGTGGACGTCAATCTAACAGTCTTGGCGCCGAGCCCGTCGATGCAGGCCGGCGGCAGCGTGGATGCCGCAGGCGAATACACTGCTGGCCGCCTAACTACTGTAGGGCTCAGCCGACATCAAGTTGCTGCATTAGTCCAGCAGCACGATCGACGCTCTATCAGGCTCACTCCCCGGACATGCGGATCTTTTTGTCGAGATATTCATTGGTGAACATTGCAGCAGGATCGAACGCCTTGTCGATCCCGATCAATGTGTTTACCAACTCATAGTCGGCCTTCACACGGTTGCCGTCAAAAGCGCCAAGAGCGATCTTGCTGGTAGTGTCATCGCGCATCAAAGTCTTGATGCGTTCCCACTGGTTCCGCTGGTTATCCGCATTGAGTCCGCTTACGCCTGCCATCAACGCCTGGAGGCAGGGGTCGAAAGTCTTGACGCACGTCTCATAAGCCCGCTGCGTGACCGAGACAAATTTGGCAACCATGTCCTTGTTCTGATTGAGGAATGCGCCGTTGGCAACGATCGAGTTTCCGTAAACGTTCAACCCCACCGAACGCCAAGGAGCGAAGCCAAGATCGGTACCAAACTCGCGAACTTTGAGGTCGTGCTCGTTATAGAAGTCAGAGATGATGTCGACAGATTTCGACTTCAGTGCGGCTACTTTAGCCTGAGGACTGAGGTTGACAAAGTTGACAGACCCCGGTTCGAGGCCTGCACTTTTAGCGAACGCGGGCCACATCAGCCGAGCAGCATCCCCTGGAGGGTTGCCGATTTTTCGGCCAACAAAGTCCTTGGGGCCAGTGATGCCCGACGACTTGAGCCAATAGAAGCCCTGCGGCGTGTTGGCATAGATCACCATGACTGCCTTCAGGTCAGCGCCTTTGCCGCGTGCCTGCATTGCGGTCGGCAGATCTGCAATGCCCAACTGGGAGCCTCCCGAGCCCACGCGTTGCGCGGTGGCGGCTGAGCCCCGCCCAGCCTCGATTTCAAGCTCGATGCCTGCATTCTTGTACCAGCCCTGAGACTTGGCGTAGTAGATAGGTGAGTGGTCGGCTGTGGGCGTCCAGTTCAACATGAGCTTCACGTCCGCGGCGGACGCCGGCGCGACTGCCATGGACAGAAGGGCGATGCCCGCTGCGGTGATCAGTTTCTTCATGATTGTCTTGGGTTGGTTGCAGAGGTCCATACGTTATCAACCTTTTTGTTGATAATCAACAGGTCGCTCAATTAGAACCATGTTGCAGCGCAGAGAGGCTGCTTCTGTCTAATCTGACTTCAGAGCCTGCGACCGATCCGGTAGAGTCGATCACCATGATGAGAATGGGAGAACTTTGATGACACCCGCACAGCGCAAAAGCAGCCCGCGCGCCGTTGTTGACGCTGCCGTCGATAAACCGGCAGGTAAGTCGTCATTGACACCATCGCGCACTGCGCGGGCTCGCGCCAATCTTCCACTGCGCGACGCCGTTGCCACCCGAGCGGCCTTGCTGGTGGCCGCTATCGAAGAGTTCGCACGAAATGGGTTCGCTGGCGCAAGAGTCGACACGATTGCAGCCTCGGCTGGAGTCAATAAGCAGCTTGTCTACCACTACTACGGAAACAAGGAAGGCCTGTACAGAGAAGCGCTCGAGTCCGTGTATGCGCAGTTGCGCGAGAAAGAGCGCGCCTTGTCCCTAGCCGACATGGCGCCAATTGAGGCCATGGCCGTGTTGGTTGGCTTTTCGTTCGACTATCTCTGTGAACACCCAGAGTTCATTTCGCTGTTGGCGGATGAGAACCGCAATGGTGGGCAGCACATTCGCCAGTCGCGTCCATTGCAGCAAATGCACCTTCCACTGGTGGAGCTCTTGGAGGCAACGCTCGCACGGGGGGTGGCTGAGGGCGTTTTTCGTGCCGGCTATGACGCCATCAATCTCTACATCTCGGTGGCTGGCTTGTCGTACTTCTACTTTTCCAACAACCACACGCTCTCGGTCGTCTTCGGAAAGAAGCTGAGCAGCCGCGCGGCTCAGCTGCGGCGTCGCAAGCATGTGATCGACTTCACGTTGAATGCATTGCGTCCAGACGCTGATTAATCGCGGAGATTGCCCGTGGCCAGCACTGACTGCCAGCGCGATTGATAGCGAGGCTTGCGCCTCCATTTATCAACCATATGGTTGACAACAAGGGTTTCGCTTTCTATGATTCTTCCCAGGTTGTCTGCTCACGGTTGCGCAGAGATCTTTTCGAAGGAGTTGTCCGAATGAGCGTTCCAATGGCCGCACCGACGGCGCCTGCCGAGGTGTTCACTCCGGGCGCCGGCGAGGCGTCCGCCTGGCATCGGTGGGCAGCGATTGTGGGCGTCCATCTCGCGCTGGTTGCGCTGTGGGAGATCGTAGTGCGCGTCTTTGAGATTCGCAGCTTCATTCTTCCCGCACCGTCGGCCATTCTGGGCACGCTCGGCAATTCCAGCCATGCCTGGTTTTCGAACACATTGGTCACCGCTGCCGAGGTTTTTGGCGGCTATGCGCTTGGACTCGTCGCAGGCGTTCTGGGTGCACTATTGTTCGTCACGAGCAAGCGACTCATGCTGCTGCTGTTTCCAGTGCTGGTTACGCTAAACATGATTCCCAAGGTGGCCATGGGCCCCTTGATCATTGTGTGGTTCAGCTACGGAATCGGACCGAACATCCTGATCACCTTCAGTCTGTGTTTCTTTCCCATCCTTCTGACCACGATTCGCGGGCTAAACGAAACCGAACCCGATCTGCTTGACCTGGTGCATGCGCTCAAAGGCTCTCGCTGGCAGCTGTTCCGCTACATCCAACTCCCCGGCTCTTTGCCTTACCTGTTCTCCGGCATGAAAGTCGCTACTGTGTTGGCTGTTGCAGGTGCGGTTGTCGGTGAATTCATCGCTTCAGACAAGGGTCTCGGCTACCTGATGATTCAGGTGCAGGCCTCATTGGATACGCCCGCGGTGTTCATGGCTGTGCTGCTGATCACAGCATTGGGCGTACTTCTTTATGGGCTGGTCCTGTTGCTGGAGCGGCTATTCATTACCCAGGACGCAAGACTGCAATGACGACCAATGCACCCAACATGATTGGCCCGTTTCTCGAAGACACACTGCTTCCGGAACGCTTCAACACGGAGGCAGAGCTGGATGACTTCTTGTCGCTGCCCTCGCGCGACCTCGTGCGTGACATGGCGCATACCGAGGGTGATCTGATGATCCTTGGCGTAGGCGGGAAAATGGGGCCGACGCTGGCTCGACTGGCCCGCAATGCGATGGCCACCGATCGACGTGTCATTGCCGTTGCCCGCTTCAGCGAACCGGGGGTGCAAGAGGCCCTGAACGCTCATGGCATTGAAACCATTGCCTGCGACCTTCTGGATCGCGACGCCCTGCAGGCGCTCCCCCAGTGCCCCAACATTATCTTCATGGCTGGTCGCAAATTCGGTGGCGAAGGAAATTTGCCGCTCACCTGGGCCATGAACACACTGGTGCCCGCGATGGTGGCCGAGACCTTCCGGCACTCCCGCATCGTCGCCTTCTCGACAGCTTGCGTCTATCCGTTCGTGCCGGTCAACAGCCAGGGTGCCGCCGAGCATCTGCCACCCGATCCGCCCGGCGAGTACGCGCAGTCGTGCGTGGGCCGCGAACGTATGTTTGAGCACTTTTCACAGGTTCATCAGACCCCCGGCCGACTGTTTCGTCTTAGCTACGCGATCGATATGCGCTACGGCGTTCTAGCAGATGTGGCTTCGCGCGTCTGGCACGGTGAACCCATTGACGTGACCATGGGTCATGTCAATGTCATCTGGCAAGGCGATGCAAATGCGCAGGCCTTGCGCTGCCTGGCCGAAGCCACGATCCCCACATCGCCGCTGAACGTGAGTGGGCCGGAGACCACCTCGATCCGGTGGTTGGCACAGGAGTTTGCCCGACGATTCGGCAAGCCAGTCGAGATCACGGGTGAAGAGGCACCAACCGCATGGTTGATGAACACGGGCGAAGCCGAACGTCTATTTGGCTACCCGCGAATTCCCCTTAAGCAGATGATGGGCTGGGTGGCCGAATGGGTGGCCAACGAGCAGCGTATGCTGGGCAAACCCACCAAATTCGAGAAGCGAGATGGCAAATACTGATGCCATTGAAATAGAGCGCCTGACCGCGCTCACGCCATCAGTGCTCGCAGAGCTGCAGAGCCTGGTGGTAGACAGCCACTGGAACCAGTTGCCTGCCGATTGGTTGCTCTTTCACACGCTCGGAGCCATTTATGTAGCTCGCAACCCGGTGGGCTCTATCGTCGCCAGCGGTGCGGTGCTTCCCATGGGAGAGTCGCGCGAGAACACTGCTCCGGTGTCCTGGATCAGCATGATTCTCGTGAAGCCCGCGTTGCGCGGCCAAGGTATGGGCCGGGCGGTTTTCGAGCGTTGCCTCCACCAAGTGCGTGCACAGGGTCGCGTCCCGATGCTGGACGCCACGCCACAAGGTGAACCGCTGTATGCCCAGTTCGGGTTTGAAGCGCAGTGGCGTTTTACTCGCTGGCGCCGCCCGCAACAGCAGGCAGTACTTGCGCCTACCCCTACTGGTGCGGCGATCGACCAGCTCGTCGCCCTCGATCGACAGGCCCTGGGCTTTGATCGCAGTGCCCTTTTGCAGGACATTGCCGGGCGAAGTGGCTCGTGCTGCACATGCCATGGCAAGGCGACAAGTCTTTGGCGAGCGGGTCGAACTGCGGTGCAGATTGGTCCGCTGGTCGCCACCAATGAGTTGGATGCTGTCAACTTGCTCAATGCCATGGCACAGAGCTTGAAAGATACCTTGGTGATTGATGTGCCGGAGGGCCGCGTCCACCTTGAGGCGGCGCTGCAAAGCGCGGGTTTCGCATCAGAGCGGTCCTTTACCCGGATGGTACGGGCTGGCGGCCTGACGCTTGCCCCCACCGACACGGCCATCATCCAGGCGGTGGCCGGTCCCGAATACGCCTGAGCGCGCTCATCGCCCGAAAGGCACTAAATCTCGAGGAACATATGCCCCTGAACAGATCCGAACTTCCGCAGAACGTCCTGTCCCTCTTGGCGCAGGGTACGGTGATTCCTGCGCATCCGCTTGCATTGAACGCACAGCGCCAGTTTGAACGCAAGCGCCAGCGTGCGCTCACCCGGTACTACGTTGATGCAGGCGTCGGCGGTCTGGCCGTGGGCGTGCACACGACACAGTTTGCGATCCGTGAGCGCGGCCTGTACAGCACCGTACTTGCCGCAGCCATGGAGGACCGCCTAGCCTGGAGCGATCGCCCGATGGCCATGATTGCTGGCCTTTGTGGCCACACCCAGCAGGCCGTTGACGAGGCAAGAACTGCGGTAAGCCTTGGCTATCACGCCGGCTTACTGAGCCTGGCGGCGGTGGGTTCTGCTTCTGAGGACCAGATCATCGAACATTGTGAGCGGGTAGCTCAGGAAATCCCGCTGGTGGGCTTCTACCTGCAAACCGTGGTCGGCGGACCGGTGCTCACCAGCGACTTCTGGCGTCGCTTTTCGCTTATACCCAATGCCTTGGCGATCAAGGTGGCACCTTTCAACCGGTACCGTACGCTGGACGTTGTGCGGGGAGTGGTTGATGCTCGCGCAGAGGAGCGTGTGTTCCTGTACACGGGTAATGACGACCATATCGTTCTTGACCTGGCACTTCCGTTTACAGCGATGCGTGATGGCCAAGCCGTCGACGTGAGATTCCGAGGCGGTCTACTGGGACACTGGTCCGTGTGGACCGCCACAGCGGTCAAGCTGCTACAACGAATCAAGGCAGAACTGGCTCATGCCGAGGGTGGTTTGTCGCCCGCCTTGTTGTCACTTGATGCCCGCGTCACCGACTGCAACTCCGCATTCTTCGACGTGGCCAACAATTTTCACGGCTGCATCGCGGGGTGCCATGAAGTGCTGCGTCGCCAAGGGCTACTGGAAGGCATCTGGTGCCTGGATCCGCAGGAAGGTCTTGGTGCCGGCCAGGCGGCGCAGATTGACCGGGTCTACTCGCAACACGCCGATATGGCAGATGACGACTTTGTGCGCGAAAACCTGCAAAGGTGGCTCGCATGAACGACATCCGCGATCCTGTGGCACCAAATGAGGCCCTACAAACTGTCGAGCCGCTCATCCAGATGCGCAACCTGCGCAAGGTCTACCGAAAACGAGGCACGGAGTTTCTTGCCGTATCCGATGTGACGATCGACATCTACGAGGGCGACATGGTTTCACTCGTCGGTCCATCGGGATGCGGGAAGTCAACTTTGCTGAAGATTCTGGCCGGCCTGCACGGGCATGATGGCGGTGAGCTACAGATGGGAGGGGCGGCTGGCTTCAACCCGGGTCGAGATGTAGGGATGGTGTTTCAGCAGCCCCTGTTGTTGAAGTGGCGCACGGTACTGGAGAACGTACTGCTGCCCGCCGATATCCTGGGGCTGCCGCGCAAGGCGGCGAAAGATCGCGCGCTCCAATTGCTCGAGATGGTCGGCCTTTCCGGTTTTGCCGAGAAGATGCCGTACGAGTTGTCGGGCGGCATGCAGCAGCGGGCGGCCATCGCGCGTGCGCTGATCCACGACCCCAAGCTCATCCTGATGGACGAACCCTTCGGTGCACTTGATGCCCTCACACGCGAGAAGATGAACCTCGAGATGCTGCGTATATGGGAAGAGAGCCACAAGACGTTTGTAGTGGTCACCCATAGCATTCAGGAAGCAGTGTTTCTTGGCTCGCGGTGTGCTGTGCTCACGGCAGGACCCGCCCGCATGGCTGACACTTTCCCCATCGAACTGCCGTCGCCTCGCAAGCTGCATGTCAAAACCACTCCCGAATTTGGTCAGTACGTATCTCGGGTGTACTCGCTGCTCGGTGTTGAGTAAACCATCAGTTGACCTGACGAAGGTAACCCAGCCCGCTTATAGACTCGGCATAATTTATTCATGAACTTTTGTTGATGACCTGACTCCAAAGTTCATGGAAAAAGAAGATGCACGCAAGCAGTCAGGGTCAGAGCGGCGGTGAGGTCCAATCTGTGGCCAGTTGCCATCTTGCCAATTGCTGCAGAAAAATACATCTTCGCCTGAGCAGCACAATCAAGTTGAACGGGCAACCCGACTCACAGGACCTGCGCGCAGACCATGCTTTTCGCAGCCGCGGAAGCTTCAGCCTCCTCGCACAGCGCCACCGAACGGCCGCTTTTAAGCCGGTACAGGACGCTTCGTCGACAGCCATGCTCGTCAAAATCAGTCTCAAGCAGCCATTCTCAGAACTGTGCCAGATGTATCGTTTCGGGTCGAAAAGAGTCCGTAGCATAGAAAAAGCCGGAACAAGTCGGGCTTCTCATGAGCTTTTTACGGACTTGGTGCAGTCCTTACGGCACCTGCGACCTGAAGATGCTTTTATGCATCAATATTGGCCGCCCTCAGCGCGTTAGTCTCAATGAACTGTCGCCGCGGTTCGACTTCGTCACCCATCAGGGTGGTGAACACGCGATCTGCCTCAATGGCGTCGTCGATCTGCACACGCAGCAGGCGGCGCACTTCGGGGTCCATGGTGGTTTCCCAGAGTTGCTCGGGGTTCATTTCACCCAGGCCCTTGTAGCGCTGGCGCGTGGTGGTGCGCTCGGCTTCGCTGATGAGCCAGGCCATCGCTTCGCGGAAGTCGCTGACACGTTCCTCGCGTGCGCGCTCGCCCTCACCACGCGACACTTTGGCGCCTTCGCCCAGCAGGCCGCGGAAGGTCTGAGCGGCTTCGGACAGGGCAGCATAGTCGGCGCCGTGCACGAAGTCCTGGGTGATGACGCTGCTCTTGATGTTGCCGTGGTGACGGCGGCTGATGCGCAGAATTGGTTTGTCGGTGCGAACGTCGAACTCGCTGGAGACTTCAGCCGGGGTGCTGCTGGCTTGCTGCGCGCGAAGGTAAGCCTGTAGCGCTACAGCGCTGGCTTCAGCGGCTTCAACGGTGTCAAGATCCAGGGCTACGCCGTCGGCCAAGGCACGCAAGGCTTCGCCGTCCATGAACGCCGAAAGGCGATTGATAACGGCCTCTGCCACCTGATGCTTGCGCGCCAGTTCCGCCAAGGTGTCCCCGGTGAGGGTTTGCGGTGGCGTACCGTTGGCGGAGGTGCCGGTGAATACGCTGGCATCTTTCATGGCCACGCGCAGCAGAAAGGCATCGAGGGCAGCACCGTCTTTCAGGTAAAGCTCTTCTTTTCCGGCCTTCACTTTGTAGAGCGGAGGCTGTGCGATGTAGATGTGGCCGCGCTCCACCAGTTCGGGCATCTGGCGATAGAAGAACGTGAGCAGCAGGGTGCGAATGTGCGCGCCGTCCACGTCGGCGTCGGTCATGATGATGATGCGGTGGTAGCGCAGTTTTCCGATGTTGAAATCGTCAACGGCGCTTTTGCCGGAATCTGCTGCGGTCTTGCCGATGCCGGTACCCAATGCCGTAATCAGGGTGACGATTTCGTTGCTGGTCAGAAGCTTCTCGTATCGTGCACGCTCCACGTTCAGGATCTTGCCTCGCAGAGGCAGGATGGCCTGGAACTTGCGGTCGCGCCCTTGCTTGGCTGAGCCGCCTGCGGAGTCGCCCTCCACAAGGTAGATCTCGCACAGGGCCGGGTCTTTCTCTTGGCAGTCGGCCAGTTTGCCGGGCAGGCCAAAGCCGTCAAGTGCTCCCTTGCGGCGGGTCATTTCGCGGGCCTTGCGGGCGGCTTCTCGGGCACGGGCCGCTTCCACGATTTTTCCGCAGATGATCTTGGCGTCGTTGGGGCGCTCTTCCAGGTACTCGGTGAGCGTCTTGGCGACAATGTCTTCTACCGGCGCACGTACTTCGCTGGAAACCAGTTTGTCCTTGGTCTGGCTGGAGAACTTGGGCTCGGGCACTTTGACGGAGAGCACGCAGGTCAGCCCCTCGCGCAAGTCGTCGCCGCTGACCTCAACCTTCGCCTTCTTGGCCAGGTCGTTGGCGTCGATGTACTTGCTGATGACCCGCGTCATGGCTGCGCGCAGGCCCGTGAGGTGGGTGCCGCCGTCGCGTTGCGGGATGTTGTTGGTAAAGCAGAGAACCTGCTCGTTGTAACCATCGTTCCACTGCATGGCAACCTCAACGCCGATCTCGGTGTCGGGGATGCCGCCATAAGTTTCAGCGGGGCGGGTGCCGGTGGCGTGGAAGGCGTTCGGATGCAGCACGCGCTTGCCGGTGTTGATGAAGTCGACGAAGCCTTTGACGCCACCGGCGCCGGAGAAATCATCTTCCTTGCCGTTGCGCTCGTCCTTCAGCCGAATGCGCACGCCGTTGTTCAGGAAGCTGAGCTCACGTAGGCGCTTGCTCAGGATTTCATAGTGAAAATCAGCGTTTTCTTTGAAAATCTCGCTGTCTGGCAAAAAATGCACCTCGGTACCGCGCTTGTCGGTGTCTCCGGTGATCTTCATGGGCGAAATCTCGACGCCGTTCACGGTTTCAAGGACGCGGTCTTGCACGATGCCGCGGCTGAACAGGAGTTCGTGTTTTTTTCCGTCGCGCCGCACAGTCAGGCGCAGCTTGACCGACAACGCGTTCACGCAGGAGACGCCCACGCCGTGCAAACCGCCTGATACTTTGTAGCTGTTCTGGTTGAACTTGCCGCCAGCGTGCAGTTCTGTCAGGGCGATCTCGGCCGCCGAGCGTTTGGGCTCGTGCTTATCATCCATCTTGACCCCGGTAGGAATCCCGCGGCCGTTGTCGGTGACCGAGATGGAGTTGTCGGTGTGTATGGTGACGACGATGTCGTCGCAATGGCCGGCCAACGCCTCGTCAATGGAGTTATCTACCACCTCGAACACCAGGTGGTGCAGGCCGGTGCCATCGCTCGTGTCGCCGATGTACATGCCTGGACGCTTGCGCACCGCTTCCAGCCCTTCCAGGATCTGGATGGAGCCTTCGCCGTAGCTTTCCACGGCCCGCACGGGGGCAGTTTCCGGGCGGTCTTGCTGAGGGCTGGAGTCGGTCATCTGCGGTCTTCTTTCGCTGAAAGTCAAACCCGCCTATGCTGGCGGGTTCGCTGTATTAAACGCTATAAAATAAATAGCGGTATCACGCTGTAGCGTGAGATATTTGCGTCAACATGTGGATGAGCATGGGCATTCGGTGGGTATCAAATGCGCATGGGCATCACGACATACTTGAAATTGGCGTTGTCAGGCAATGTGAGCAGTGCCGAGCTGTTCGAATCCTGTAGCTCGAGCTTCACCATTTCCTGGTTCATGTTGGACAGGGCGTCGATCAGATAGGTCACGTTGAAGCCGATCTCGATCTGGTCGCCGCCGTAGTCGATGTCGAGTTCGTCGACGGCTTCTTCCTGCTCGGCGTTGTTGGCCGCTACGCGCAAGGTTCCGGGTTCGATATTCAGGCGCACGCCCTTGAATTTGTCGCTGGTCAGGATGGCGGTGCGCTGCAGGCAGGCCAGCAGCGGCGCACGGCCCAGGGTGACACTGTTTTTGTGATTCCGGGGAATGACGCGGTTGTAGTCGGGGAATTTGCCCTCTACCAGCTTGGTGACGAACTCCATGCCGCCGAAGCTGAACCTGGCCTGATTACTGGCAAAGCGCATTTCGATCAGGGGCGCTTGTGCGTCGTCGGGAACGGTGGCGTCGGACAGCAGGCGCTGCAACTCGATGACGGTCTTGCGTGGCAGGATCACTTCCTGCTTGGGGACCTCGTTTTCCAGCGTGGCGCTGGAAAAAGCCAGGCGGTGGCCGTCGGTGGCCACCAGGCTGAGCCCTTTGCCTTCGGCGACGAACAGAATGCCGTTCAGGTAGTAGCGGATGTCGTGCACTGCCATGGCGAACGCCACCTGATCCAGCAGGCCCTTGAGGGTTCTTTGCGGCACGCTGAATGCGGGCCCAAAGCTTGGCGCTTCCTGCACCAGGGGAAAGTCTTCCGCAGGCAGAGACTGCAAGGTGAACTTACTTTTGCCTCCTTTGAGCGTCAGCTTGGACTGATTGGTTTCCAGGCTCACTACCTGATCGGCAGGCATGGTGCGCAGGATGTCGATCAGCTTGCGCGCGCCTACGGTGGTGGCGAAGCTGCCTTCGTCGCCACCCAGTTCGGCTGTGGTGCGGATCTGGATCTCGAGGTCGCTCGTGGTCAGCTGGATCTGGTCGCCGTTCTTGCGGAGCAGCACGTTGGCTAGCACCGGAAGCGTGTGGCGGCGTTCGACGATACCGGAGACCGACTGAAGCACGGCCAAAAGTTTGTCTTGGGTGGTCTTCAGAACGATCATGTCTTCCTCGGTGATGGCACGTATTGGCGTTGTGATGATGAAGGTGGCGCAATCTAATGATATGTTGGCGCCGACCCTGGAAACAACTCGTATTGTCGCCGCTTTTTGAAGGCGGCTCGATGGTCCGGTTTCAGGGGGCTGGGCTTAGCCTTTTAGCGTTTGCTCCAGCACGTGCAACTGCTGATTCAGTTCCGTGAGTTGCTGGCGCTCGCCGCCGATCTTGCGCACCGCGTGCAGCACCGTGGTGTGGTCGCGCCCCCCAAACAACTCGCCGATCTCCGGTAGGCTCTTCTGGGTCAGTTCCTTGGCCAGGTACATGGCGATCTGGCGTGGCCGCGCGATGGAGGCGGGGCGCTTCTTGCTGTACATGTCGGCCACCTTGATCTTGTAGTAGTCGGCCACCGTTTTCTGGATGTTCTCGACGCTGATCTGGCGGTTCTGGATGGAAAGCAGGTCTCGCAAGGCCTCGCGTGCCAACTGGATGGAGATTTCCTTCTGGTTGAAGCGCGAATAGGCCAGGATCTTGCGCAGCGCGCCCTCGAGTTCGCGCACGTTGGAGCGAACGTTCTTGGCGACGAAGAAGGCCACTTCTTCCGGCATTTCGGTGCCTTCGGCGGCAGCCTTGTTGATAAGAATTGCAACACGCATTTCCAGCTCTGGTGGCTCCAGCGCCACCGTCAGGCCGGAATCAAAGCGTGAAACCAGACGTTCGTGAATGTCTGCCAGCCCCTTGGGGTAGGTGTCGCTGGTCATCACGATGTGGCTCTTCTTGGTCAGCAAGGCCTCGAAGGCGTTGAAGAACTCCTCTTGGGTGCGATCTTTGTTCGCGAAGAACTGGACGTCGTCGATCAGAAGCAGATCGAGCGAGTGATACCGTTCCTTGAATTCGTCGAAAGTTTTGCGCTGGTAGGACTTGACCACATCCGACACGAACTGTTCGGCATGGATGTAGAGAACTTTGGCGTCCGGCTGGCTGGCGAGCAGCTTGTTGCCCACTGCGTGCATCAGGTGGGTCTTGCCAAGGCCGACGCCGCCATAGATGAACAGTGGGTTGTACAGGCGGCCAGGAGAGCCAGCGACGTGCAAAGCGGCGGCGCGGGCCATGCGGTTGGCTGAACCTTCGACGAGGGTTTCGAAGGTCAATGCCGAGTTGAGGCGGCTACGGGCCCCGCCACGTGGCGGCTCAGGTTCGGGGGCGCCTGCGGCGGCTCGGACGAAGGCTGCGCGTTGACTCCAAGGCGCCTGACAGGGTCGGAAGCGCCTTGTTTTACGGGGGCTGCGCGCTGAGTAAGTGCTAACTCAATCTGTATGGGTTCGCCGTGCAGTTGCTCCAGCAATTCGGAGATGCGGCCAGAGTACTGAGCTCTGATCCAATCCAGTTTGAAGCGGTTAGCAACAAAAATAATGAGGCGCGAAAAATCTGGCTCGACCTGAACGGCCAAGGGTTTTATCCAGGTGTTGAATTGCTGCTCGGGTAACTCTTGGGCCAGCACATCAAGGCAGGCAGGCCAAAGAGAAGAGGCAGCGTCCGACGGCGATTCAGGGGTCACGCCGGCGGAAGAAGGCTCGTACATTGAAAGGATCCGGTTGTGGATAAGATCCCGCGAATGCGGCTGCAGATTGTAGTCTGCGAGGGGGTTATCCACAAGAGGCGAGAGCAGGAAGTTCGCGCCCGGATGAGTTCACGCGCCGACGGGTTTGGGGTTTTGGCGAAACTTTGCGATAATGCAGGGTTTTCTTGCAGTGGCTGAGAGGCCGGCAGGAAGTAGGTGCTGCCTTTGGGCTGCTGCTTTTGGATTGCTTTTTGATCGTCGTTTCGCTTGCTGGCTCTGTGATTGCTTTGTGAGCTTATGGCAATGTCTGCAATGTCTGGTCGGCGGTCGTGGAATGGCAACCTCGGAGAGCGGCTGCGGAAAGCGCGAGGCGCGCAAACAGATGAATTTGAATGAATTTCTCTGGGGGCCTCGTAAGCCCCGCTAGCGTGTGCTCGAATACCCGCAAGGGTGCCTTCAGGTTGCTATTTCGGGTGCCCGTTCCCCGCTTCTTTTTGATTCAATTAAAGGACAATTTGTCATGAAACGCACATATCAGCCTTCGAAGACGCGCCGCGCGCGCACTCACGGTTTCCTGGTTCGCATGAAAACGCGCGGTGGCCGTGCGGTCATCAATGCGCGCCGCGCCAAGGGCCGCAAGCGCCTGGCTGTCTAAGTTTTGCGGCCCTCGCGGCGGCACTTTCGGCGGCACCTCTCCCGGTGTTTCCGACTGCACTTGTGCAATCAGGCGCGGGTGGCGTGAACACGCATGCGTCCCAGGCATTTGCGCACCCGTGCGCAGTTCCAAGCATTGCTGGGTGGTCCTGCGGTGGCTCGAACGCAGCATTTCGCCCTGCACCGGCTGAATGCTCCCACGACGCTCCCGACCGATCCTGCGCAAACGCTGTTTTCGCCGGTCGACGCTGTGTGGGTAGGCGCCATGGCGCCCAAGCGTTGGGCGCGTCGCGCCGTCACGCGCAACGCCATCCGCCGGCAAATCTACGCCGTGGCTGAAGATCTTGCTCCTCCGCTGGCCGCTGGGGCGTATCTGGTGCGCCTGCGCGCCGCATTTTCGCTAGCTCAGTTCCCGAGTGCTACTTCAGAGGCGCTCCGGCGTGCCGTGCGCGCCGAGTTGCTTTCGCTGTTCGCCAGGGGGCGCAAGTGATGCGCAATCTGCTCATTGGCGTCGTCAAGGCCTACCGGCTGTTGCTTTCGCCTTGGCTTGGGTCGGCTTGCCGCTTCGAGCCCACCTGCTCGGTCTATACCATCGAGGCGCTTGAGCGCCATGGTGCGGCGGCCGGCAGCTATCTTTGCTTGCGCCGGTTGGCGCGCTGCCAGCCATGGTGTGCGGGCGGCTGCGACCCGGTGCCGGACGAGCCCCCACGCCTGTTCACCCGACTGACCGGCGCCTCGCCCAGGAATTCTTCATGAACGATATTCGCCGCACCATCTTATGGGTGGTCTTTGGTTTTTCGCTGGTCCTCCTGTGGGATCAGTGGCAGGTCCACAACGGACGCAAGGCCACCTTCTTTCCTTCTGCCGCACCCGCGGCCACGGCGACGGGCAGTGCGCCTCCGGCGTCGGCTGCCGTGCCAGCCAGTAGTGGAGCGCTGCCTGCGGCCTCCGGCAGCAGCGGTGCGCTAGTGCCCGGCGGCGCCGCGCCTGCGGCACCAGCCGCTGCGGTAGCTCGAGAGCGCATCGAAGTGACCACCGACGTGATGAAGCTGGTCTTCGACACCGAAGGCGGGTCGGTCATCAAGAGCGAGTTCCTCAAGTACACCGAGCAAGGTCAGCCTGATCAGCCCCTGGTGTTGATGGATGACAGCGCCAACCGTGTTTATCAGGCACAGTCCGGGCTGATCGGTGGATCCTTCCCGAACCATAAGACACCCATGGTGTTCAGCGGCGATAAGCAGCTGGCCGATGGCGCGAATGAACTGGTCGTGCGGTTCGAGTCGGCCGTATCTGGCGGTGTGAAGCTGGTCAAGACCTACACGCTCAAGCGTGGCTCCTATGTCATCGACGTGAAGCACGAGGTTGTCAACGTGGGCGGTGCGGCAGTGTCACCGCAGGTGTATGTGCAGCTGGTGCGCGATGGTAATGCTCCTGAAGGAGAGTCGTCGTTCTACTCGACCTTCACGGGCCCGGCTTTCTACACGGACGCCAAGAAATACCAGAAGGTTGAATTCAAGGACATTGAAAACAACAAGGCAGACTTCGTCAAGTCGTCGCCTGATGGCTACGTGGCCATGGTGCAGCACTATTTTGCCAGCGCATGGATATTCGGTAACGAGACGACGCACGAGAACTTTGCTCGCAAGGTGGATACCAATCTCTATTCGGCTGGCATGATCGCGCCTGTGGGAGAGGTGGCACCAGGTGCGTCCAAGACGTTCGGCGCGCGCTTGTTCGTCGGCCCGCAGGAAGAGAAGATGCTGGAGAGCATCACTCCGGGGCTGGAGCTGGTCAAGGACTATGGCTGGCTGACCATTTTGTCCAAGCCACTCTACTGGCTTCTCGACAAGCTGCACGGGGTAATTGGTAACTGGGGCTGGGCCATTGTGGCGCTGGTCGTGCTGCTGAAGATCGCCTTCTATTGGCTCAATGCCAAGGCCTATTCCAGCATGGCCAAGATGAAGGCCATCAACCCCAAGATCATGGAAATGCGCGAGCGTTTGAAAGACAAACCGCAGCAGATGCAGCAGGAGATGATGCGCATCTACCGTGAGGAGAAGGTTAACCCCATGGGCGGCTGCTTGCCGATCATGATCCAGATCCCAGTGTTCATTGCGCTCTACTGGGTGCTGCTTTCCAGCGTGGAAATGCGCGGCGCGCCATGGATCTTGTGGATCAACGATCTTTCGATCAAGGACCCGTATTTCATTCTGCCCGTCATCATGACCTTGTCCACGCTCTTGCAGACTGCGCTGAACCCGCAGCCGCCAGACCCCATGCAGGCCAAGATGATGTGGTTCATGCCGCTGATTTTCAGTGTGATGTTCTTCTTCTTCCCGGCGGGCCTGGTGCTTTACTGGATTACCAACAACCTGTTGTCTATTGCGCAGCAGTGGATCATCAACACTCGCATGGGTGTGCCACCGCAGTTCAATTTGCCGAAATTCTGAAGATGGCCGGGCGCTGCCCGGTACGGCGTGAGCCAAACCTAATAAAAAGCCTGCTTTTCAGCAGGCTTTTTATTTTTGACTGAATCCTATAGCGTGCGTTTGGAGAGATGGAACAGGTGTAAACACTATGGTGCGGGACGCGCGTATTTTTTAGGATGGTCGTTTACAACTAATTGAAGGACTATCCATGGCTCGCATTTCTTTTGCGCGCAATGCGCTGGTAGTGGCAGCTTTGGCGACAGCCGCCCTTTCTCAGGCCGCGACGTTGCGCATTGCCGGTGCCAACGACATTCTGACCTTCGATCCGCAAGGGCAGAACCACCAGACCACGCTGGCGTATCAGCAGCTGGTCTATGAAAGCCTGGTGCGTTACGACGAAAAGTTCCAGATTGAACCGTCGCTGGCCACCAAGTGGACCTTCATCACACCGACCCAGTTGCGTTTCGAGCTGCGAAAGAACGTGAAATTCCATGATGGTGCGCCCTTCACGGCCGACGACGTCGTGTTTTCCATCACACGTACTATGACCCCCCTTCCAACCTGACCTCGGCCGCCCAGAGTGTGCAAGAGGTGAAGAAGGTCGACGATCACACCGTGGACGTGATTCTCAAGGGGCCAAGTCCTGTGGTGCTGCGCGAGTTGGTTGAGGCGCGCATCATGAACAAGGCCTGGGCGGAAAAGAACAACGCCGTCAAGGCGCAGGACTACAAGGCCAAGGAAGAAAGCTTCGCTGCGCGTAACGCCAACGGCACGGGACCTTTCATTCTGGTGGCCTGGCAGCCTGACACCAAGACCACGCTCAAGAAGAACCCCGACTGGTGGGACAAGCCGAAGGGGAACATTGACGAAGTGGTGTTTACTCCCATCAAATCAGCCGCTACCCGCTCAGCAGCGCTGATCTCTGGCCAGGTCGATTTTGTGGTCGATCCTCCGGTGCAGGATCTGGAGCGCATCAAGCGTAACCCTGACATCAAGCTGATTGAGGGCGCCGAGAACCGCACCATGTTCTTCGGCTTCGATCAATTCCGCGATGAGCTGCCCGGCGTCAAAGGCAAGAATCCGCTCAAGGACAAGCGCGTGAGGCAGGCGCTGTACCAGGCAGTGGATATGGCGGCTATTGAAAAGACGGTCATGCGCGGCCTTGGAAAGCCCACGGGAACCATGATCTCCCCTATGGTCAATGGCTGGACGCCGCAGCTTGGCGCCCGCGCAGCCAAGTATGACGTCGAAGCGGCCAAGAAATTGCTGACGGAAGCAGGTTACCCCAATGGCTTCGAGCTGACGCTCGACTGCCCCAATGATCGTTATGTGAACGATGAGGCCATTTGCCAGGCCGTGACCGCGATGTGGACGCGCATTGGCGTCAAGACCAAGCTGCAGACCAATCCGATGTCGATTCACGCAGCCAAGATCCAGAAGTTCGATGTCAGTGCCTACATGCTGGGCTGGGGTGTGGCTACGTTCGACGCACTCTACTCGCTCGATTCCCTCATGAGCACGGTCGATCCGAAGGGCGGTGCGGCTGGGAACTTCAACTGCGGTCGTATGAGCAACCCGCAGTTGGACTCGCTGATCCAGCAGATCAAGGTGGAAATGGACACCAAGAAGCGCGACGGCATGATCCACGAGGCGCTGAAGATCGTGAAGGACGACTACAACTACCTGCCGCTGCACGACCAGATACGCCCGTGGGCCATGCGTAAGGGCGTGACCACCGTGCACCGTGCGGACGATCGTCCTATGGTGACTTGGACCACGAAGAAATAAGGCACCCCCTGAGGCGCTCACGCGCCTTCCCCCCAGGGGGACGCTGCCAGCGGCCGGGCCAAGCCCGCTCCGCGGCAGCCTATGGGTTGGCCTGCTCCGCGGCCGTTTGCTTCGTTCTCAGTCTATGGTGGCCGTTTACGACGGGCGTTGGCGTAAGAGGTCGGGTCGCTGCCCTGAGGCGCTCACGCGCCTTCCCCCAGGGGGACGCTGCCAGCGGCCGGGCCAAGCCGCTCCGCGGCAGCCTATGGGTTGGCCTGCTCCGCGGCCGTTTGCTTCGTTCTCAGTCTATGGTGGCCGTTTACGATGGGCGTTGGCGTAAGAGGTCGGGTCGCTGCCCTGAGGCGCTTACGCGCCTTCCCCCAGGGGGACGCACCCAGCGGCCTGGCGAAGCCAGCTCCGCGAGTGCCTGCGAATGAGGCGCTTCGTTGCACTTGGTGCTGCTCTGCTTCACTTCGCACTCCGCAAGTGGGCAGGAAGTTGATTGGCGGCCTGTTTCGGTGGTGAGGTGCCTATGCCGCCAGCGAGCCAACACGAATATGCCCGCCCTGCATCACTAGCGCGATTTGCTCACCTTGGCCGGCGAGGCATGTCAGGTCTTGCAGAGGGTTGCCGTCGACCAGTAGTAGGTCGGCCATGGCGCCTGGGGTGACCTCGCCGAGACGACCACTCCGGCCCAGGACTTCTGCGCCAATGAGGGTAGCGCTGCGAAGTACTTCGGCGGGAGTTTGTACTTGCGCGCGGATGAGGAATTCCTCGCTCTGCAAGTTGTGCGATGCCCCGAGTAGGTCGGTGCCGAAAGCGAGCTTGACGCCAGCTGCCCGGAAGATCTCCAGGGAATGCAGGCCGGCCGCGCGTACCTGCTCGATTTTGGCCACGCTTTCCGCGCCCAGGCCTAATCTGACGCCATCTCGTGCCAGGGCTTCGTAGGTGATCAGCGTAGGCACGGCATAAGCGTCATGCTCGGCCATCAGCTTGGCGGTTGGCGCGTCGATCAGGTTGCCGTGCTCGATGGTCCGCACACCGCATTCCACTGCGCGGCGTATGGCTTCGGGTGTGTAGGCATGGGCAAGGACATATGTTTGGCGCGCGGCCGCTTCGTCGACAATGGCCCGAGTTTCTTCCACCGAGTAGCCTAGAGCGTTTACGGGGTCTGTGGGAGAGGCGACACCGCCGGAAGACATGATCTTGATCTGGTCTGCGCCCATCTGCAGCAACTCGCGCACTGCAAGGCGCACGGCGTCAACGCCATCGACCACCCGGGTGGACGCGAGGCGCTGACAGCCGCATCCGACGGGCTGCAAACGGTCGCTGCGCGGCCTGAAGTCACCGTGGCCTCCGGTGGGGCTCAGAGCCGGGCCGCTCACGAAGAGGCGTGGGCCCAGCACCGTGCCGGACATCCCGTCTTCTAATGCGGCCTTCAATGCGTAATCGGCTCCTCCGGCATCCCGCACCGTCGTGAAGCCCCGCCTGAGCATGCCGCGAAGAATGGGCAGTGCACGCAAAGCCAGCGTAGTGTTGGGAGTTTGAGCGAGCAGTCCCAGATTGGTCTGGGAAAACGTGGTGTGCACGTGGCAATCAATTAACCCCGGCATCAGGGTGCGTCCGCCGCCATTGATCACGCGAGCACTGGCCGATGTGAGAGGCCGATCGGAGACCTCCCGGATCGTATCGCCCTCGACCAGGACGTGGTGATTTTCCTGAAGCCTGCCGTGCCGGACGTCGAGCACGTGGACGTTGGTGAAAAGGATAAGGCTCATGGCGACAATAAAGTGGAGCGTGTCGCGGACAATCATGCCATGCCGATTTCAACAGCTGATCCTATTGTCGCGATTGCCACTGCACCCGGTCGTGGTGCCGTCGGTATCGTGCGCGTGTCAGGGCGCGATGTAACGTCCTTGGCCTTCGCAATTTGCGGGCGCTCGCTGGTGCCGCGCATGGCGACCTACGGGGCGTTCCTGGAGGCAGATGGTGCCCCGATCGATCACGGGCTGGCGCTGCATTTTCCGGCGCCGAATTCTTATACCGGCGAAGACGTGCTGGAGCTGCAGGCGCATGGCGGCCCTGTGGTGTTGCAGTTGCTTTTGCAGCGTTGCCTGAAGGCGGCGGCGGAGGCCGACTCGGCCACGGGTGATGCGCGTCTACCCCGTCTGCGTTTGGCGCGTCCGGGCGAGTTTACAGAGCGTGCGTTCCTGAATGGCAAGCTTGATCTGGCTCAGGCGGAGGCCGTCATGGACCTGATTGATGCCAGCACGGAGAGCGCGGCGCGCTCGGCGAGCCGGTCGCTGGCCGGGGAGTTTTCACGAGAAATCCATCAACTTACCGATGGCTTGATTCATTTGCGCATGTTGATCGAGGCTACGCTCGATTTTCCAGAGGAAGAGATTGATGTTCTCTCGGCGCACGATGTGAACGGGCAGTTGTTGAATTTGCGGCAGACGCTTTCGGGCGTACAGGCACGCGCGCGCCAAGGAGCGTTGTTGCGTGAAGGGATCAAGGTGGTGATTGCCGGGCAGCCCAACGCGGGCAAGAGCAGCTTGCTGAACGCGCTGGCCGGCGCTGAACTGGCCATTGTGACGCCGATTGCCGGCACCACGCGCGATGTGGTGCAGCAAACGATCCAGATTGAAGGCGTTCCGCTGCACGTGCTCGACACGGCGGGTTTGCGTGAGAGCAGCGACGAAGTGGAGCGCCTGGGCATTGAGCGCGCCTGGACGCACATTTCATCCGCCGACGCGGTGCTCATGCTGCACGATCTTACGCGGGTGAATCTGCCTGAGTATGTTGCAGAAGATGCGATCATTGCTCAGGCCATGGCCGACAAGCTGCCTGCTTCAGTGCCTGTAATTCACCTCTGGAACAAGTGCGACGCCGCTCAGCAGGCGTCACTTCCGCCAGACGCCATCGCGCTTTCCGCCCGCACTGGTGCAGGGCTGGAAAAGCTGCGCGAACGTCTGTTGCAAGTGGTGGGTTGGCAGGCAGGTGCGGGTGAAGGTGTCTTTATTGCCCGCGAGCGCCATCTGCAGGCCTTGGCCCAGGCCGCGGCTCACCTGGAAGAAGCCATCAGTCACCTGAATGGCCTAGCCCCTATGCTCGACTTGCTGGCTGAGGAATTGCGCCTGGCTCAAAACGCGTTGGGCGAGATTACCGGCGAATTCACGGCA
This sequence comes from Ottowia caeni, assembly GCF_050821495.1. Lineage (GTDB taxonomy): Bacteria > Pseudomonadota > Gammaproteobacteria > Burkholderiales > Burkholderiaceae_C > Ottowia > Ottowia caeni. The sequence goes on from NZ_CP151080.1 coordinate 480,716, forward strand.
GATGACCTGCTGGGCGTGATTTTTTCGCGCTTTTGCATTGGGAAGTGAGGTCTCCCCTGGGACCGCCGAGCTCCAGCTCGGCTCTTGGTGGGGCTGAGGAGGGCGGGAAGTGCCAAGTTGGAGCTTGGCGGTCCCAGGAAGAGGGCTTGCTCGCGTGGATTTTTGTTGTATCAGTGTTGTATCAGGAATGGGTTGGATTCTGTGGTCCGATTTGAATTGGGAGAAGTGAGGTCTGCCCTGGGATCGCCGAGCTCCAGCTCGGCATCGGTGGCGCCAACTGAGGGCACAGGTGCCAGGCCGCAAATTGGCAGATCTAGAGGTTGGTATTCGCGCGGCTATGTGCCGCACCTCGACGCGCAGGGGGTTCTCCAGTCTGTCACGTTCCGCCTGGCCGACTCATTGCCGCAAGAGAAATTGCGGCAACTGGAGCTGGACCTGAAAGAGCTTAGTGAAGATGAGCATTACCGGGTGCGACGAATGCAAATCGAGAGTTGGCTGGACTCCGGCATGGGATGTTGTGCGCTACAGCATCCTGCAATTGCCGAGACTCTTGAAAATGCGCTGATGCATTTTGACGGTGAGCGCTATCGGCTGATATGTTGGGTGATCATGCCCAACCATGTGCATGTGGTGCTTGAGCCTCTGGCAGATCTGGGCCGTATCGTTCAATCCTGGAAATCGTTTGTTGCGCGCCGTGCGATGGAAACAAAGGATCGGCTGGCTTTAACCATCCCTGGGCCACGCTTCTGGATGCGGGATTACTGGGATCGCTACATCCGGAACGAGGCGCACCTGAGAGCCGTTGTGGAGTATGTTCACCAGAACCCAGTCAAGGCAGGTCTTGTGGAGCTGTCGCATGAGTGGAGATGGTCCAGCGCATGGCGATTGGGTGAGCGAACTTCCTGGATGACCGAGGGTCGACGTACTGGGCTTTAGATACCGAACTCCTGCTCAGCCCTTTGTGGGTCTGAGGAGGGCGTGAGATGCCAAGCTGGAGCTTGGCGGTCCCAGGGGGCTGTGCGAACTCTGCGCGGCATCAGGGCGGTTTGAGCTGGGAAAAGGATGACCTGGGATTGCCGAGCTCCAGCTCGGCTCTTTGTGGGGTCTGAGGAGGGTGGAAGATGCCAAGCTGGAGCTTGGCGGTCCCAGGGGGCTGTGCGAACTCTGCGCGGCTTCAGGGCGGTTTGAGCTGGGAAAAGGATGACCTGGGATCGCCGAGCTCCAGCTCGGCTCTTTGTGGGGTCTGAGGAGGGTGGAAGATGCCAAGCTGGAGCTTGGCGGTCCCAGGGGGCTGTGCGAACTCTGCGCGGCTTCAGGGCGGTTTGAGCTGGGACAAGGATGACCTGAGATCGCCGAGCTCCAGCTCGGCTCTTTGTGGGGTCTGAGGAGGGTGGAAGATGCCAAGCTGGAGCTTGGCGGTCCCAGGGGGGATTACGGTGGCGTCGGCAAACGCCAACTTGGCCTGGGTGGATTGTGCGAAACGATGCGGGATGTGATCTTGCAGACCGAACGGCGAAGTTCAATGCCCCGCGAAGTCCACCAGCGTAAAGAGCGGCAACCCTGATTCCTTGAGGCGCGCGGAACCGCCTAGCTCAGGCAGGTCGACAATGGCAGCGCCTTCGATGACTGTGGCACCCAGTTTTTCCAGCAGCCTCCTGCCGGCCATCATGGTGCCCCCGGTGGCAATCAGGTCATCGATCAGCAAGACCCGGTCGCCAGGCTTCACGGCGTCGGTGTGCAGCTCTACCGTGGCACTGCCGTATTCGAGCTCGTAGGTTTCCTGCACTGTGGTGAAAGGGAGCTTGCCTTTCTTGCGCACCGGCACGAAACCAACCTGGAGCTCATAGGCCACCACGGCACCGATGATGAAACCGCGGGCGTCGAGCCCTGCCACAACGTCCGGGCGGAGTTCCGGAGTTTTATAACGATCCACGAAGGCTTTGATCAGCACCCGGAAAACCTTGGGGTCCTGCAGCAGGGGGGTGATGTCGCGAAACTGAACGCCGGGCGCCGGCCAGTCGGGGACGGTGCGGATGTGATCGCGCAGGTAATCGGTAGTGGGCTGTGTGCTCATGACCATGATTGTGCCCCGCCTCGGCCAGTCGTGAGAATATTGAACGCCGACGTTCATCGCATCAATAGCCGCTCCGCTGCCGCCAGAGCTTCGGCCTTGCCGGAGAGCAACAGCGTGTCGCCTGCCTCGAGAGTCGTGTCGTTTGCAACAACGGGGTAAACGCGACCTTGGCGGCGCAGGCTCACGATGTGGACGTCGCCGGCGTCTACCAGCGCTTCGTTCAACTGGAGGCCTTTGGGCGTGTGCGGGGGCAAGGTGATGGTCATCAGACGCTCTTCCTGCATTTCGTCTTCGCTGACATCGTCGGCGCCATGGAAGTGGCCGCGCAAGAGTCGGTAGCGGGCGTCTCGCTGATCACGCACGATGCGGATCACGCGGCGCACGGGTACGCCCATCAGCGCCATGGCATGGCTTGCCAGCATCAGCGAGCCCTCCACCGCCTCTGGCACCACTTCGGTGGCGCCTGCGGCGTGTAGCTTCTCCAGGTCGCGGTCGCTGTAGGTGCGCACAATTACCGGTAGCTGGGGAGCCAGGCGGCGGATGGTGGCCAGTGCGTTCAGCACGCTGTGCTGGTCAAGATAGGTGAGAACCACGGCACTGGCTCGTCCCAGGCCAGCGGCTACCAGTGCTTGCTGCCGGGCGGCGTCGCCATAGGCCACCATGTCGCCCGCCGCTGCGGCCTGACGGACGCGATCGGGGTCGAGGTCCAGCGCCATGTAGGGTATGCCCTCCTGCTTCAGCAGGCGCGCCAGATTTTGGCCTGAACGGCCATAGCCGCAGATGACGACGTGGCCGCTGGTATTGATCGACTGGCGCGCGATGTTGGTCATTTGAACCGACTGCTGCAGCCATTCGCTGGCGACCAGCCGCATGACGACGCGGTTGCTGGCCATGATGATGAAGGGTGTCGCCAGCATGGATAGCACCATGGCCGCCAGCACCGGGTTGAACAACTCCGGCGCCAGCAGACCTTCGCGCCGACTGAGCGTGAGCAGGACGAAACCGAATTCACCGGCCTGAGCCAGGTAAAGGCCGGTTCGCAGGGCAACGCCCGCGCTGGCACCCAGCCATTTCGCCAGACTCGCGATGAGCGCCAGCTTGAACAACACCAGCATGATGAGCAGCACGAGCACATGGGGCCACTGCCACAGGACCAGCCGCCAGTCGAGCAGCATGCCGATCGTGATGAAAAACAGGCCCAACAGCACATCGTGAAAGGGTCTGATCTGCGACTCCACCTGATACTTGAACTCCGTTTCGGAGATCAGCGCGCCGCAGATGAAAGCGCCCAGTGCCAGTGACAGGCCGGCGCGCTCCGTGAGCCAGGCGAGGCCCAGCGTCATCAGCAGCAGGTTGAGCATGAAGAGCTCTTCGCTGCGTCGGCGGGCTACCAGAGTAAGCCACCAGCGCATCACCTTCTGACCGCCGGCCAGGAGCAAGGTGATCAACAGTGCAGCTTTCAGGCCTGCCAGCGTCAGCGCGCTGAAAAGACGTTCCGGGTTGGCGCTCAGGGCAGGAATCAGCACCAGGAGGGGCACCACCGCAAGATCCTGAAGCAGCAGTATCCCCATGACACGCTGACCGTGTTCGGACTCCAGCTCCAGTCGATCGGCCATCATCTTGACGACAATGGCAGTGCTACTCATGGCCAATGCACTGGAAAGTGCGAGCGCGGATTGCCAACTCATGCTCCACTGCGCTGCCGCCACACTGGCGAGCACGATCGAGGCCGTGGTGGCAATTGCCATGGTCAGCGCGACCTGCGCCAGCCCCAAGCCGAAGACGTGCCTGCGCATGGCGCGCAGCTTGGGCAAGTTGAATTCGAGCCCGATGACGAACATGAGGAACACCACGCCATACTCGGCCAGATGCTTGACACTTTCTGCATCTTGGCCGAATGCCAGGCCAAGTGTGTGAGGCTCGATCAGCACGCCCACCACCAGGTAACCCAAAATTGCCGGCAGCTTGAGCCAGCGGCATGCAGCCACTCCTAGGACGGCGGCCAACAGGTACACCAGGGCGAGTTCCAATGCGCTCATACGCGATGCTATATCGAAATCAGGCACCTCCTGAGTCATCTTCGCGCTTGCTTTCAATCACTTTCGCGCACTTTCAAGCACCTTGGAGAGGCTGATCTATAAAATCCCCCCTATGTCCTTCGATCCAGCCCAGGCCGTGCGCCTGGCCCATGAAACGCTTGATATCGAAGCCGCCGCCGTGCTGGGCCTTAAAAGCCAGCTGGATGGCGGATTCGCCCAAGCGGTGAAACTCGTGCTGCAAACCTCCGGTCGGGTGGTGGTGATGGGCATGGGAAAGAGCGGCCATGTCGGCCGCAAGATTGCCGCTACGCTGGCTTCTACCGGTACGCCGGCCATGTTTGTGCACCCAGCAGAAGCCAGTCATGGCGACTTGGGCATGATCCAGGCGGCGGATGCGGTGCTGGCTATTTCCAACAGTGGAGAGAGCGCCGAGTTCACCGCCATCCTGCCGTTGGTCAAACGCCTCGGCGCGCCGCTGATCGCCATGACCGGCAACACCCAATCTACCCTGGCCCGCTACGCCGACATTGTGCTGCACAGCGGGGTCGAGAAAGAAGCCTGTCCGCTGAACCTTGCACCCACCGCCAGTACGACCGCGCAAATGGCGCTGGGCGATGCCTTGGCCGTTGCATTGTTGGATGCGCGTGGCTTCAAGGCCGAGGATTTTGCGCGTTCGCATCCCGGTGGATCACTCGGCCGGCGCTTGCTGACCCGTGTGGCCGACGTCATGCGAAGCGGCAGCGACGTTCCGCGTGCTGCGCCCGAAGCTTTGTTCAGCGCGCTGATGCGCGAAATTTCTGACAAGGGAATGGGCGCGGCCGCCATCGTGGATGAAGAAAATCAGGTGCTCGGCATCTTTACCGACGGAGATTTGCGCAGGCTGGTGGAAACCGGACGCGACCTGCGCACGCTCACGGCGCGTGAAGTCATGCGTCCTCACCCGCTGGTGATCAGCCAGACAGCCCTGGCTGCCGAAGCAGCTGACATGATGGAGAGGAATCGTGTGACCGTGCTGTTGGTCCTGGACGAGACCGGAAAGCTCTGCGGCGCACTGAGCAGCAACGACTTGATGCGTGCCAAGGTCATTTAACCTGGATCCGGCAGTTGACCGCTTGCAATCTCCAAGAAAGCCGCGTGGACACTCAATTTCGATGCTCCGATAACGCTCACCTGTTTGGGCGGCCGGCTGCGGCTGAGAGCGCTACGCACCCGATCAGGCCGCCCTCGGGCACGCTGGCGGCGTTGCTCGTTCTTGCAGGCACGAGCCTGCCGCGTCCTCACGTCTTGCCAGCGCACCCGATGACGACCTGCTCGGGCGCGTCCAACTGCCGAATCCAGGTTTAATCTCAGATCGAATTCATGGCACAAACACGCTCCTTCTCACCCGCTCTTGCGTTTCCGCCCGAGTTGCTGTTGCGCGCCCAAGGGGTGCGTTTGGCCATTTTCGACGTCGATGGCGTGCTGACCGATGGCGGCCTTTATTTTTCGGGCGAGGGCGAGGTGCTCAAACGCTTCAACACGCTGGATGGTCACGGGCTGAAGCTGCTGGCGAGAGCTGGCATGACGCCAGCAGTGATCTCCGGTCGTGATTCTGCGCCCTTGCGCGCCCGCCTGGCGGCTCTTGGCGTCACCCATTTGCGCCTGGGCACCGAAGATAAGCTGCCTGCCGCAGAAGGCCTGATGGCGGAATTAGGGGTAAATTGGCAGCAGGTTGCCGTGATTGGCGATGACTGGCCGGATCTTCCCGTTATGCAGCGTGCCGCTTTTGCATGCTCTCCTCCACGTGCCCACGCCGAGGTGCGCGCCTTGGCGCACCATGTGACGGCAGCCGGGGGCGGCGAGGGCGCGGCCCGTGAGTTCTGCGATGTCCTGCTGATGGCGGGAGGCCGTTACCGGCCGCTCCTGGAGGCGCATCTCGCGCCTGAGGCAGACGCATGAAGGCCGCGCAACTATGGAGCCAAGGACGAGACCATTTCGTCGCATGGCTGCCCGTGCTGCTGATGGCGTTGTTTGCGCTGGGCACTTGGTGGCTGGTGCGTAACGCGCCGAACATGCCGGGCTCGGACGTGGCGCGACCGCCAAGGCATGAGCCTGACTATTTCATGCGTGATTTTTCCGTGCGCAGTTTTGACTCTACGGGTCAATTGCAGTCGGAAATCATCGGCGCCGAAGGGCATCATTTTCCCGACACCGATACGCTGGAGGTTGAGGCGCCACGCATGCGCTCGTTCGACGAGAAAGGCCGGCTTACGGTGGCTACAGCTCAGCGCGCGATTTCCAATGGCGATGGCTCCGAGGTCGAGCTGTTTGGCGACGCTCACGTGGTCCGTGAGGCCGTGCGGGCGGCTCGCGGCGAGACATTGCCCAAGCTTGAGTTTCGAGGTGAGTATCTGCTCGCCTTGATCGAGAAGGATCGAGTCAGTTCGGACAAGCCGGTGGAGCTGGTGCGGGGCGCTGACCGTTTTACCGGCGACACGCTCGATTACGACAACAGCAGTGGGGTGGCCAAGCTCACGGGTCGGGTGCGCGGTGTCATTCAGATGAAGGGCTCATCGCGTCCATGAACCGCCTGGTCTTCATTACCGGCGCTTCCAGCGGCATCGGTCAGGCTCTGGCGGAACGGTTCTACAACGCTGGCTGGAGCGTGGCGTTGGTGGCGCGTCGCAATGCAGAGATGACTGCCTGGGCTGTCGCGCAAGGTTGGCAGCCCGAGCGCTGGCGGGTATACGGGGCTGATGTGGCCCAAACGGACAGCATAGTGGCGGCTGGTCACGCCTGTCTGGCCGAGCAAGGCGTGCCAGACGCGGTGATCGCGAACGCCGGTGTCAGCATCGGGATGGACACTGCCGAGCGCGCCGATCTGGACGTCATGGCACAGACCCTCGCCATCAACCTCCAAGGATTGGCCGCAACCTTCCATCCGTTCATTGATCCCATGCGGGTGCGCGGCAGCGGCACTCTGACGGGTGTTGCCAGTGTGGCGGCCATTCGCGGCCTGCCGGGGCACGGTGCCTACTGCGCCAGCAAGGCAGGGGTGGTCAGTTACTGCGAGAGTTTGCGCGGTGAACTGCGCGGACACGGCATCAAGGTGGTGACGATTGTGCCCGGCTATATCGATACGCCTCTGACCCGTGGAAACCGGTATGCAATGCCGTTTTTGATGCAGCCCGAAGTATTTGCCGACCGTGCTTTCGCGGTGATTGAGGCGGGAGCCAGCTATCGGGTCATTCCCTGGCAGATGGGCGTGGCGGCCAAGATTTTGCGCGTGTTGCCCAACTCACTGTTTGACCGCCTGCTCGACGGGCGGCCACGCAAGGCCCGGCGTGGCGAGTAGCCGACATCATGGTCTGGAGCCTGTCGGACTTGGAGAGCCGAAAGCGAAAATGGGAAGCGTCCTGCTGATCAAGACGCAAAAAAGGCTCCAGTAGGAGCCCTTTTTATTTCACGAACGCCAGCATGCTGGCGTACCGATCAAGCGATCAATAGTCGTCGCCGCCGCCGTAACCACCGCTGCTGCCGCCGCCGTAGCCGCCACCGCCGCCTTCACGACGACCGCCGCCGCGTGGACCGGAGCCGTAGGGGCTGCGGAAACCGCTGTCGCCACCACCGCCGCCTTCACGACGACCGCCACCACCGTAGCCACCACCGCCGCCGCCTTCACGACGACCGCCGCCACCACCGTAACCGCCGCCGCCTTCACGACCACCGCCGCCGTAGCCGCCGCCGCCACCACCGTAGCCGCCACCACCACCACCACCACCGCCGCCGTAGCCGCCGCCACCACCGTAGCCGCCACCGTAGCCGCCACCACCGGAGCGGGGTGGGCGGGCTTCCATGGGGCGAGCTTCGTTGACAACAACGTTGCGTCCACCCAACGATTGGCCGTTCATGCCGCTGATGGCGGCTTGTGCGTCCGCATCGCTGCCCATCTCGACAAAGCCGAAGCCTTTCGAGCGGCCGGTGTCGCGCTCCATCATTACCTTCGCGCTGGTGACAGCACCAAATTGGCTGAACGCCTGTTCCAGATCACCGTCACGCACCGAGTAGGGAAGGTTGCCGACGTAAAGTTTATTGCCCATTAAAGGGACTCCTCAATGACAAGTAAAAAGCGATGGAGTCCGCAAAACGCCTTTTCGAACCTGGCAAAAAACACCGAGGGGGAAGCGAAACTGACCTTTTCACCGCAAGACCAAGTGCCCTTTTGATACGGACACTTGGCAATTATGCGTCAGAATTACGAAAGTCAAGCAAGCCTTTTAATTCCGACTTTCTTGTGTGGTTACCAGAAAATCGACATCGGATGAGGATGTTTACGAGAGGGATTTCGCACATCGTGCGCTCCCGAACCGGAATGTGAGTCCGGGTTTTTACCGATTCCAGCGTTGCGAGCGGACGTCTGCCGGGCCTTTTTCTTCGCGCTATACTGCAAAGCATAGCGCCGATTTGCCTCTGCTTGCGGGCGCTCAATAAGTACCGCTAAATTCGAGCCTGAGCACGCATCCCGGTTTCGATTTTGGCGAACCGGGTTTTTTTGCCATGTCGTTCATTGCCACGCCGCAATCCATGCACTTCGAGGCTCCGCTGCCTCTCCAGAGTGGTGCGTTGATCCGCGGCTATGACCTCACTTACGAAACCTACGGCCAGCTCAATGCTGATCGTAGCAACGCTGTCCTGATCTGCCACGCGCTCAACGCATCGCATCATGTGGCGGGGACCTATGAAGGCCAGCAGCGCAGCGAGGGCTGGTGGGACAACATGGTGGGGCCGGGTAAACCGGTGGACACTGATCGTTTCTTCGTGATTGGTGTCAACAACCTGGGTTCTTGCTTTGGCTCTACCGGGCCCATGCATATCAGCCCCGACACTGGGCAGGTCTATGGCGCTGATTTTCCTGTGGTCACGGTGGAGGACTGGGTAAGCGCTCAGGCGCGTCTACTTGATGGGCTGGGCGTCAAGCAGTTGGCGGCGGTTATGGGGGGCAGCCTGGGGGGCATGCAGGCACTCAGCTGGACGATGCAGTACCCGGATCGCGTTCGTCATGCCGTGGTGATCGCCAGCGCGCCCAACCTCTCAGCTGAGAACATTGCTTTCAACGAGGTCGCACGGCGTGCCATCGTGACCGATCCGGATTTTCATGGCGGACACTTCTATCGTCACGGCGTTGTGCCCCAACGCGGTCTGCGGATCGCACGCATGATCGGGCACATCACATACCTGAGCGACGATGTGATGAACGAAAAATTCGGCCGCGAATTGCGGGAGGCCGTCACCCAGCATGCCAGCGGCTATCGATATTCAACGCAAGATGTGGAGTTCCAGATCGAGAGCTACCTACGCTATCAGGGAGACAAGTTCAGCGAATACTTCGACGCCAACACCTATCTGTTGATTACGCGCGCCCTGGACTATTTTGATCCTGCCCTCGCCTTTGGCGGCGACCTGACCAGGGCGTTGGCGCAGACGCAGGCCAAATTTTTGCTGGCGAGCTTCACGACGGACTGGCGTTTTCCTCCCGCACGCTCGCGCGAGATCGTCAAAGCCCTGCTGGAAAACCGTCGCCAGGTGAGCTACGCCGAGATTGATGCGCCCCATGGCCACGACGCCTTCCTGCTGGAAGATCCACGTTATCTGAACGTGGTGCGCTCCTATTTTGAAAGCATCGCGCGCGAAGGGAAAGCATGAGCGACACCAAAATTCAGAAGCTCATCGCGGCCCTGGTGCCTGAGGGTTCACACGTGCTGGATCTTGGCTGCGGAGATGGCTCGCTGCTGGAGATCTTGATGCGCGAACGTGGCTGTACCGGCTACGGCATCGAGATCGACGATGCCAACGTGCTGGCCTGTGTGCGGCGCGGTGTGAACGTGCTGCAACTCAACCTGCATCAGGGGCTGGCGGCCTTTCATGATCAAAGCTTTGACGTGGTGCTTCAGATCGACACTCTTCAGCACTTGCGCAATGCGGAGATCATGCTGCGTGAAACCGCACGCGTAGGTCGGATGGGAATTCTCGCGTTCCCGAACTTTGCCCACTGGCCGAATCGGCTGCAAGTGCTGCGCGGACGCATGCCGGTGACGCGGCGCCTGCCCTACCAGTGGTACGACACACCTAACATCAGGGTAGGCACTTACGCCGATTTCGAGGTGCTTGCGCGCCGCAACGGTCTGGAAATACTCGACGCCTTTGGCCTGGAGGAAGGGCGCGAGGTGCGCTGGTTGCCCAATCTGCGAGCGAGTACGGCAGTGTTTCGGCTAAAAAAGTGAAGCAGCGACTTCAGTAGAACGAGATCAAGGCGTAAACAAGTTACCCACGCAGGCGCAGATATCCGGGGCATTGGCCGGCGGCCGAGCCACGGCGGTTCAACTGGCCGAAACCGCGCTGGCTCTGGCGCGCGATCCGGCGGTGCCAGAGACCGTGGTTTTGGATGGCATGGACGCCGTGGTGGCGGCTGCGTTCGAGTCGGCCTGTGTCAAGCTGCAGTCTGCGGGCGCGTTGATTACGCGCATAGCCATTCCAGAGTTCACAGAGATGGCCAGCCTGCACGCTCGCCGTACCTTGGCTAACGCAGAAGCCTGGGCTTGGCACCGCACGCTGTTGACCGAACGCGGCGCTGAATACGATCCGCGCGTGAACGGCCGCATCCGTGCAGGTGGGAAGATGGGCGCGGCCGACTACATAGACTTGATTCAGGCACGCAAGCGCTGGATCACCAGGGTCGAGATGCGCATTGCTGGCTTTGATGCGCTGATTTTCCCTACCGTGCCGGTGCTTGCCCCGCCGATCGCTGAACTGCAATCTTGCGAAGAGGCCTATGCTGCCGCCAATGGGCTGATCTTGCGTAACCCAACGCTGATTAACTTCCTGGATGGCTGCGCGCTCTCACTGCCCTGCCATGCCAAGGGTGAGCCGCCCGTGGGCTTGACGTTGGCTGGTGCGGGCGGCAGAGACCGCGAGATCCTGGCGCTCGGTCTCGCCGTTGAGCAGATTATTCACGCAGAGCGCTGAGCGCGATCTCCGCCCGCTATCAAGCGGGTTCGATGTTCGCCGACTTGAACAGGGCGCGCCATTTCGGGAAGTCTTTCTTCACGTACTCGTCTGACTGCTGAGGGTTGAGATTGAGCGCGCGGTTGCCCTCGGATCTACCTCGCTCCACGATATCTGGGTCCAGCAAAACGGCGTGCACATCTTCCCAAAGTTTGTCGACGATAGAACGTGGCGTGCCGGAGGGAACGAAGAAACCGCTCCAGCTGTCCACCGCCACACTGGGGAAGGTCTCCGCAATGGTGGGTATGTTGGGGAATTGGGGTAGGCGCTTGGCGCCCGTGATTGCCATGATGTGCAGATTGTTCTTCTGACCAAAGTTCAGTGCCGTGCTCATGGGGCACCAGGCGGCGTGAAGTACCTTGCCCATCAGGTCGGTATAGAGCGTGTTGGAGTTGTACCTGGCGTAGGGGTAGGTCACTCCGATGGCTTGCTCGAAGAGCCTGTGCGCGACTTCTGCCGTCGTGCTTCCGCCACCCATGCCGTTGTCTGGGGGTTGGCGCGAATGCGCTTGGCCAAGCCTTCGACTCCTAGTCGAGCGTCTTCAGGGCGCACCAGAATGCAGAAGACGGATTCGAGCATCACCGTGACGGCGGAAAAATCCTTCTCGGGGTCGTACTGCAGATTCTTGAACAGCCCGGGCGCTGCCGTAATGGAGGAGTTGGTCGCGTACAGCATCATTTTTCCATCCGGCTTGGCCCGCGACGCGAGGGTGGTGCCGATAGTTGTGCTTGCGCCGGGCTTGAGGGAGACCACGACAGGCCGGCCCATGCGTTTTGACAGTTTCTCTGCGAACAGGCGGCTGAATACATCAGGCGGTGAGCCTGGTGAAAAAGGAACGAGTAGCGTGAAGATGTCGCCACCCATTTGGGCGTGGGACATTCCAGGCAGCAGTGCAATGGAGGAGCCCGCAGCCGCCATCCATCCCATGACCTTTCTCCGGTTCATCTCCGGAAGGGTGACTTCAGCAGGAGCGACGGGCTTCATGTTCAGTGGGTCGTAATAAACCATACAAGTCTTTCTTTTTTCAATGGCCATTCCGAGCGTTTGTGAGCGATGGCGTGGTTGTTCCAAATAACGATGTCACCGGTTTGGGGTTCGATCTCCCATGGCTCACCCTGGGACAGGGCGTGTGACCACAGGTGTTGGAGTAAGGCTGCGCTTTGCTTTTCATCCATGCCTTGAACCGGGCTGTCTGGTCGAGCGGGTAGGCAGAGCATGGGAGTGCCCGACGCATCGTTCATGACGAGCGGGTGGATGGCTCCCTTGTGGCGCTCTTGCCAGGACAAAGCGATTTCCTGACCCGGCTGTTCAACATCGACCCCCTTCGGGTGTTCGTAATGAACCGCGCCCACGCCACGCAGTTTCTCCCGGGTTTCCAAGCGCAAGCTGGCGTAGGCCTTTCTCATGTCCGTGAAACTCAACCTGCCTCCCCCTTCGTTCACATTCACCGTGTATTGCGCTGCCAACCTGGGGATGGGGCCTGCCGTGCTGTAGTCCACGTGCCAGATGTGGGCCACATCCGCACGCGTCAGTTGGGTGGGAATGTTGTCTGAGGTTCGTTGCCCCACAAACACGTATTCGCTCGCGGGAGGCGACAGGGATTTGTCCTGGATGCGTGTGGGCCTGACCGCTCCGAACAATTGGCCGAGATCCACAAACTGCTCGGCATTGATATTCACGCCGGACAGCACCACCACGCCGCGGCCAAGCAGCAGCTGGTGAATGGTTTGCACCTCTTCTGGAAAGGCACCGAGCTCCTGAAGCTGCCCGCCACGCACGCGAGTGCCGAAGGTCGCACCGATCGGCGTGACTTCTAGTGCCCGCATGGCTGGCATCTGCATTGCAGAGCTTCTCTGGAGCATGCGCCGGCGGTTTTCAAATTCGTACCCATATGTAAACATGCATTCCGTTTTGGAAACATGAGCTTATAGCGATTTGCAACTTTCTGTGTTCAGGGAAAACACCTAAATAACTATTGGAAAATGGGATTGATGTCTATTTTTAGGGGATGTGAAAGCTGGTGTAATATTCACATATGCGAATAAACGGTGAACAAAGCAGTGAATATGTGAAAAGCAAGACCGCCCGCGCGGGCCCCATGGCCGTCAATCGCGTGCTGAACTTGCTGCAGACGCTGGCCAGCCCCGAAGCGCCGTATTCCCTGGCGCGGCTGAGCACGCTGTTGAATACACCCAAGCCGAGCGCGTTGGCGCTGCTCAACGAACTCGTTTCCTTGGGCTATGTACGACGAGTGGGCGGTGGATTCGAGCTGGGATCGCGTTCGTTCCGCTTGGGTCTTCAGCTGATGTCTCTGGATTCGGTGAGCCGACTGATTCGAGATGGCCTCCGCCAGGTCAGTGAAGAGCTGAAAATGACGGTGGCTTTCGGGTATCTGGACCGAACCCAAAAAACCCTGGTCTACGGCGATCGGTACGACGCTGGCGGTTCTGTCCGTTACGACGTGCAGTTGGGCGCAGCGCTGGCCATTCATTCAAGAGCGCTGGGCCGGCTGCTGGTGGCTTATGAACCAGAGGAAAGCTGGTCGTACTGGCTGGGTCCGGAACCTTATGACGTTTTCACGCCACATACGAACACCACGCTTTCAATCCTGTCGGACGCGCTGAAACAAATCAGGCGAGATGGCCTGGCACGCACCGCCTCGGAGCAGTACGTGGGCATTGGAAGCTGCGCCCTGCCGATATTCGACGAGAACGGACGGGTGTCATGCGGCATTGCGGTGCAGACCTATTTGCCCGCGCTCGAGGCGCATGAGCCCAAAGTCATCGCCGCGCTGCGCGCGACGGCAGCTCTGCTGGGCAAGGAGTTAACGGCTCGCCGCATCACTCGCGAAACCTTGCCCAAGCATACCTAGTACATCAACACATAAGTCTCGAAACGTAGTGACGCCCGAGCTTGCGATCTGCATCCTGTCGGGTGAACTTCCACTCGATGGTTCGACGCAGCGCGTTTCGGTCAGGAGTGTCTGGACGAAGCCGACGAAGTCCGTCTTGGCCCGGAGATCGGTGACCGAGACGAAGCGCATTCCCGCCTTGTGCTCGACCGCAACGAACAGATTGGTCGTGCCCTTGCGCACGTATTCGTAATCCTGCTTGGCCGGTTCGCCAGGTGCAATGAGCAACGAGGTGCAGACACTTCACTTGCCGTTGGGCTAACGTCCCTGCCCTTTCCGGCACCCTGCCACCCGAAGCGCCTTCCGGCTGGCAGATGCTCCAAGATCTGCATTCATTCACGGCCAGCGGTTGAGGCGAAAGCGGCAGCCAGACGCTGACTCTTACATACCTACAGAATGTGCCGACCGGCGATTAATTGTGGAAATGGGGTCACCCATGAGAATCCGACCCAGCACTGGTACACCGTACCGCTACGGTCAGCGGCCAAACGGTTACCTTTCCTCTCACTGATGGAGCCAATGGCGATGCGGACTTGACAGTCAACGGCAGCATTTCCGACCCCGTGGTGCTGGGCGCGCCGCTCCCATTCCCGGGTGAGGTAGGCGTGGGTGGCGCTGGTGCCTGCGCCTGCGCTTGGCGAGTGGGCACTTATGTTGATGGACCTGTTGATTGCAGGCGCAACTTCAAGCAGCAACGCAGACGTCGATGATGGCTACGTTCTGAGCGCATCCGAAAAAGGGCGCGCATCGGCGCGCGCCCTAATCGCCAGAAGAAGAGCTTTCACGCGAAACGTCGGCTAGAAAATCGTCCTGTGCCAGTTCACTGTGCAAGTCGGTGCCATGCAGCCAACCGGGATAAGTGCGCCTGAAGTCTGTCACGATGCGTGTCAACGGAAGATCTTCGAAGTGGCCGCGTTCGAGAACGTACTCCATGTGCCGGTTGCCGGCCTTGTCAAACGAGTGGTAGATGGAGTCTTGCACGCCATCAAAATCCAGCGGGTGCAGACCGAATTTCTCACACAGGCTGAGGTTGAAGGCGGGTGTGGCTTTGCGCCAGGCGCCGTCCAGCCAGATGTCGGTGTAGCCGTGCCAGATGAACAGATCGGTCTTCATGGTCTGGCGCATGCGCTCGGTCGACATGTGGTTGCGCACATCTGCAAAACCGAGCCGTGCAGGAATGCCAGCAGCGCGGCACACGGCGGCCAGAAGAATGGCTTTGGGTACGCACCAACCGTAGCCGTTGATCAGCACGGTGCTGGCACGCATGCCGGCGGGGGACAGATCAATGCGGTAAGGGTCGTACCGGAAGGTGTCTCGAACGGCGTGCGTCAGCGCCACGGCGCGCTCCCGATCGTTGGCGCCGCGAGCATGCGCGTGGGCGAACTCGGTGACCAAGGGGTGGCGGGAGTCGATGGTTTCGGTGGCAGCCAGATCGGCGGGTGTGGGAGTGTCTTGCATACCGCCTACGGTACCAAATTCCAAGACGTTTAACATCTTGCCATGCCTCGCTTTGCCGCCAACCTGAGTTTTCTGTACCCGGAACTGCCCTTTTTAGACCGTTTTGAGGCCGCCGCGCGCGATGGCTTCGAGGGTGTTGAATACCTGTTCCCTTACGCCTACGAACCGCACGTGCTTGCCGAGAGGCTGGCGGCCAACGGGCTGCGACAGGTTTTGTTCAACGCACCGCCCGCCGGTTTTGATGCTGCCGGCATTGATCGTGCGTGGGTCGGTGGCGAGCGCGGCACCGCCTGCCTGCCCGGGCGAGAGTCTGAGTTTCGTGCAAGCGTACAGTTGGCGTTGCGCTACGCCGAAGCGCTGGCATGTTCGCGCATTCATTGCATGGCTGGGCTGCTGCCCGAGGGCGTGGCGTACGCCGAAGCCCGAGACACGTATGTGCGAAACCTGCGTTGGGCTGCCGCCGAGGCCGCCAAGAGTGGCTGCGACATACTGATCGAGCCCATCAACCCGCGAGACATGCCCGGTTTTTTCCTGAACCGCCAAAACGAAGCACATGCCGTCGTGCAAGAGGTGGGCGCGCCCAATTTGAAGGTGCAGATGGATCTCTACCACTGCCAGATCGTGGAGGGCGACGTCGCGACGAAACTTCGCCAGTATTTGCCCACTGGCCGAGTGGGGCATATTCAGATCGCCGGTGTGCCGGAAAGGCATGAGCCGAATATCGGAGAGCTGAACTATCCCTATCTTTTCAGCGTGATTGACGAGGTATCTGCGCAGAGCAGCTGGTCAGGCTGGGTGGGGTGTGAGTACCGACCTGCGCTAGGCGTTGAGCCTGGGGGACTTCGCTTGGGCTAAGCTGGCGGCCTATTGTCCCAACATAAAGCACAGCCATGATTTTTTCCGTATTAAAGCTGATTCACGTGCTCGCCGTCGTGCTGTGGGTAGGCGGCATGGCTTTCGCGCATTTTTTCCTGCGCCCTTCTGTGCAGGCACTGGATCCGCCGGTGCGCTTGCGCCTACTGCACGCGGTGATGCAGCGATTCTTTTCGGCGGTGCTGCTGGCCTCATTGGCAGTGCTGGTGTCAGGTGTCTGGATGATCGGTCGTGTGGCCAAGCAGACGGTTCAGGCCGGTCAGGTTTTTGAGATGCCGCTGGCCTGGAGCATCATGGCGACGTTGGGTATCGTGATGATCGCGATCTTCGGACATATCCGGTTTGCGCTTTTCAAGCGGCTTTCACGCGCCGTTGATACCGACGATTGGCCAGTCGCCGGTGCGGCGATGGCCTCAATCCGCATTTGGGTATTCGCCAACTTGTGCATCGGCATTGCGGTTCTATGCGTGACCACTTTGATGGGGTGAAGGGCCTTCTTGGGTGATGAGCATGCCTGCCTTTCCGTTTCACACTCGCCGTCGAAGTCTTGGCGCACTCGCCGGCATGATGCTGGCGGGAACTTTGCCCGCGCTGCCTGCGTGCGCAGGCCGGAGTTCCAGCGGACCGCGCTCCTACACTTTGCCGTTGGCCCAGCTGGAAAAGCTGATCGGCAGGAAGTTTCCGCAGCGGCGGCAACTGGCGGGTTTAATGGAAATTACCTTGCTCAGGCCGCGCCTACGCTTGCTGCCAGAAACCAATCGCCTGGGTACGATGATCGATCTGCTCGTCTCCGAGCAGGTCGTGGGTAAGCGCTATGAAGGATCGATGGATCTGGACTATGGCGTTCGATTCGATGCCTCAGATGGCAGCGTTCGCATGGTCGATGTGCGCGTCGGCAAGGTGGAGTTCCCCGCTATGCCGGAACAGTTCCGGCCGCTTTTCGCGCGCGCTGCACCGCGTCTGGCTGAGCAGTCACTGAACGAGATGGTGTTGCACAAAATCGAGCCCGATCAGTTGAGCATGGTTAGCGGTCTGGGCTATCGGGTGGGCGAGGTGCGCGTGACGCGTGAGGGCCTGAAAGTAGACTTGCTTCCGGCGTCCGCTGCACCCTGAGATCAAGCAGGGATCTGCAACCCGCGCTGCACAGCTGGCCTGGCAACGAATGCATCCAGCACGCGCTGCACTTGTGTGAAGCGCTCGAACTGAACCAGTTCGCCAGCTCCATAGAAGCCGATCAGGTTGCGAATCCATGGAAAAATGGCGATGTCGGCAATGGTGTATTCATCGCCCATGACCCAGCTCTTGCCGGCCAGGTGTTTGTCGAGCACGCCAAGAAGCCGCGCGCTTTCAGCTACATAACGATCCCGCGGTCGCTTGTCGTCATAGTCCTTGCCGGCAAACTTGTGGAAGAAGCCCAGTTGCCCGAACATGGGGCCCACGCCGCCCATCTGGAACATGACCCACTGCAAGGTCTGATAGCGCGCAGCTGCATCTTTTGGCAGCAGTCGGCCTGTTTTCTCGGCCAGGTACACCAAGATGGCCCCCGACTCGAAGAGCGCCAAAGGTTGGCCGCCGGGTCCATGGGGGTCGAGAATCGCCGGAATCTTGTTGTTCGGGCTGAGCGACAGGAACTCAGGGGAAACTTGGTCGTTCTTGCCAAAATCGACCTTGTGCGCCTCATAAGGCAGACCGATTTCCTCCAGCATGATCGACACCTTTACGCCGTTTGGTGTAGCCAGCGAATAAAGTTGCAGGCGCTCAGGGTGAGTGGCGGGCCACTTATGGGTGATGGGGAAGTCATGGAGTGAGTTCATAAGCATCAATATACGGCCAGTGCGATATCCGCATGACGTTGATGGATAGCGGCTCATGGGCGTACAGTTACAGTATCTGTCATTGTCCTGATACCTGACCATGAATGCTCCTTTGCACCGTGAAATGCCCGCCTTGAATTCTCAGGCGGCTGCTCAACAGATTGACGCCCAGTGGGACGGCGACATCGTCGGCCGGCTCACCGACTACATCGCTATTCCTGCCAAATCGCCGGGATTCGATGCGGACTGGGCGGCACACGGTTTCATCGATACCGTGGTGCGCCAGGCGGCCGACTGGGTTCAGGCGCAGAAAGTGCCGGGCCTTAAGCTTGAGGTGGTGCGCCTAGGCGGCCGCACGCCGGTGATTTTTTCGAGATCGATGGCACCAAGACTGGCAGCACACACACCGTGCTCATGTATGGCCACCTCGACAAGCAGCCCGAATTCACCGGCTGGCGAAACGACCTGGGCCCCTGGACGCCCAAGTATGAGAACGGCAAGCTCTATGGCCGCGGCGGCGCGGATGACGGCTACGCGGTGTATGCCGCGATCGCGGCCGTGCAAGCACTCAAGAGCCAGAATGTGCCGCACCCGCGCATTGTCGGCCTCATCGAGACGAGCGAGGAAAGCGGCTCGCCAGACCTGCTGCCCTACATTGACGTTTTGCGTCCTCGCTTGGGCGATGTGGGGCTGGTGGTTTGTCTGGATTCCGGTGCTGGAAACTACGACCAGCTGTGGCTGACCACCAGTTTGCGAGGCATGGCCAGCGGCACGCTCAAGGTCGAAGTGCTGAGCGAGGGTGTGCATTCTGGCGATGCATCCGGCTTGGTTCCCAGCAGCTTCCGGATCATGCGACAGGTGCTGGATCGTCTGGAGGATTCAGCCACTGGCCGCATGCTGCCGGCAAGTTTCCATTGCGCCATTCCAGCGGAGCGTATCGAGCAAGCCCGAGCCACGGCGGCCATTCTGGGCGACGAGCTCTTCAGAAACTACCCTTGGGTGCACTACGACTGCGGAGGCCGCGAGCAGTCGGTTCTGCCGATGACGGGCGATGCGACCGAGGCGCTGCTCAACCGCACTTGGCGCCCGACGCTCAGCGTGATCGGCGCGGAGGGTTTTCCGGCCCCTCAGGATTCTGGCAATGTGTTGCGTCCCTACACCGCATTCAAGCTGAGTCTGCGCCTTCCGCCTTTGGTAGATGCCGCTTCGGCGGTGGAGGAGATGAAGGCGCTGCTGGAAGACAACGCACCCTATCAGGCCAAGGTGACGTTTCAGAGCCAGGGCGGTGCCACCGGTTGGAACGCACCGGGCATGGCGCCGTGGTTCGCGCAGGCGCTGGATCATGCCTCTCAAGCGCATTTTGGTGCGCCGTGCGGCTTCATCGGCCAGGGTGGAACGATTCCCTTGATGAATATGTTGAGCGAAGGGTTTCCGAAGGCTCAGATGATGGTGTGCGGCGTGCTCGGCCCGAAGAGCAATGCGCACGGGCCGAACGAGTTTCTGCATGTGCCTTATGCCAAGAAGCTGACGGCGGCGGTGGCCGAAGTCATTGCGCGGGTGGACTGAGCCTCGCTATTGATTGGATTCACCAAAGCGCGTGTTCAACGAACGGCGGCGTCAAAGAGGAACCGCTGTCTGTTGGGCTTCCTTCGTCAGCCCAACCTACGAATTCCCTAAGCTCAATGTCTAACGTTGGGCATTCGCGCCAGATTGACCGGCCTACGCTTGCGCCGGTTTCCGTTGATGCATCGCCAGCCAGATCAGCGCGGCGCCTGTAAGCAGCACCGGCAGCAGTGAGCCGACGTTCAGTAATGTCCAGCCTTGCGTGGTCACCAGCGCGCCTGATGCGAACGAAGTCAGGGCCATGAAGGCGAACACGCAAAAATTGATGGCGGCTTGCGCCCGGTCTTTTTCTTCGGGACGGTAAGCCTGAAGCGCCAGGGTGGTGCTGCCGGTGAAGAGGAAGTTCCAGCCGACGCCGAGCAGGAAGAGTGCCAGCAGGAACTGGTTCAGCTCCACTCCGGACAGTGCGATGGCAATGCACGCCAGGTTGAGTATGACGCCGACGCCCATGATCTGCAGAACACCGAATCGTCGGATCAGGTGGCCGGTAAAAAAGCCCGGCGCAAACATCCCGATCACGTGCCACTGAAGTACCTGTGCTGTATCGCCAAACTCGAATCCGCACACTTGCATGGCCAAAGGGGTGGCGGCCATGAGCAGGTTCATCACTCCGTAGCTCAAGGCTGCCGCCGCTGTGGCGACGAGAAAGACTGGCTGCAGCATGATCTGACTCAGCGGGCGGCCGGATTCATGGGCGGCTGGCCTTGGCGGAGCGGGCGGAAATTGCACCAGGGCCATGACGCCCATGGCGATCACCGCCACGACGGCCAGTGCCAGATAGGCTCCAACGAACGGGGTCGGCAGTATGGTGCGCGTCCAGGCCGCCAGATTGGGACCGACGATTGCACCCAACAGGCCTCCGGCCAAGACCAGGGAAACGGCCTTTTCTCGCCAACCGGGAGCCACCAGTTCAGCGGCGGCGAACCGGTACAACTGACCATTGGCGTTGTAGTAGCCTGCAACCACGGTGGCGGCCACCAGTAGCCAGAACTGGCGCGAATAGGCGGCCCAGGCGCACAACAGCGCAGAACCCAGGGCGACCAAGAGGCCAATCTGAAACGACCCGCGGCGGCCGAAGCGCGATTGTGATTTGGCCACAAGTGGTGCCGCCAAGGCACCGCCTACGACATAGCCCATGACGGGCAAGGTCGCCATCCAGCCGAACGGAGCCAATTGCAGCCCGACAAGCCCGTTGATGGCGATAAATGTGACGTTATTCACCAGAAACAGCCCCTGGCAGAGGGTGAGCAGGAGCAGGTGTCGGTTCATGATTTCAGTGGAGTCGTGTTTTAAGTTTAGCCGGCAAGCGTCAATAGGACAGCCAGGGCGGCCAGGGGCGCCGTTTCAGCCCGGAGTACGCGCTGGCCGAGCGAAACAGGAATGAAGCCGGCGGCGCGGGCAGCGACTTCTTCTTTGGGGCTCAGCCCACCTTCCGGTCCAGAGAGGAGAATGGCGGAATCAGCATCGTTCCAGTCACCAAGCGCGGCGGACAAGGGCGTGGCATCGTCGGCCAAGGACAGCAGCAGTCGTTTGTTGGCTAATGGGGAGCGCAGAAGCATGTCCAGACCGAGTTGCTCATGCACTGTGGGAACACGGTTGCGGCCACTTTGCTCGCAGGCTGCGATGGTCACCGCCTGCCAGTGGGCGCGCTTTTTCTCGGCGCGCTCGCCGGATAGGCGGAGGCTGCTGCGCTCCGCGAGCACGGGCGAAAAGCTGGCAGCTCCCAGTTCAGTGGCCTTTTCAACGAGCCAATCCATCCGGTCGCTGGCCATCAGGCCTGTGGCCAGATGGATGGCACGCTGGGGCTCGCGCTCAACGACGTGGTGTGACCCCACGGCCACCTGAACGTCACTTCGGCCCATGCGCAGTACTTGAGCATCCCACTCGCCGCCACGCCCAT
This sequence comes from Ottowia caeni, assembly GCF_050821495.1. Taxonomy (GTDB): domain Bacteria; phylum Pseudomonadota; class Gammaproteobacteria; order Burkholderiales; family Burkholderiaceae_C; genus Ottowia; species Ottowia caeni. Next base: position 502,449 of record NZ_CP151080.1, read on the forward strand.
CAAACAACGTGATTGGGGAGCCGGGTTGCAGGCGCAATACCTGAACATGGCGCGCAGCGCCGGGGGTAGCAGAAGCTCGGCGCCACTGGCTAGATCGGTGGGGACGTGGAATCGGGGCATGTCGTTCGCAAAAGTACCCACCAATGGTATTGCTTATTCGTGGCGCCTCAGGATTAGGGAAGGTGTTCAAAACTCGTGACGACGCGCGAATCCGATGTCAGGGCGCATCGCTGCGTTGGCTTTCATCGCCAATAGCTGGGCTATTGGCAACAAAATCCGCCTTGCGCCGCATCCCAGGCATCGGCCCGCGCTTCCCGCCAGAGTTTTGAACACCTTCCCTAGCTAATTGCCGGTAGCACCATTCCACGGCACTCACCGAAACCAATGCGAGCTGCGCCGGTGCGCTCGCACCAGCCACGCAGTATGACCGCATCGCCGTCTTCCAGAAAGGTGCGCTGCTCGCCCGTGCCGGCCAGGGTAATGGGGCGGGTGCCGCCCTGGCTCAGTTCGACGATGGCGCCTGCTTCGGAGGGCGTCGGGCCGCTGATGGTGCCGGTGCCGCACAGGTCTCCGGGTTGAAGGTTGCAGCCGCCCACCGTGTGCTGGGTGAGCATTTGCGCAATGGTCCAGTATTGATGGCGGAAGCTGGTGCGCGACACTTCAGCGGGTGTCAGGCCTTGTTGACGGTGCTGAGCGGACTCGATGTTCACCGTAAGCTGCACGTCCAGGCTGCCAGACTGGCGGTTGTGGGTTTCGTCCAGGTACGCCAGGGGCTGGGGTTCGTCGGCTGGTCGTTCGAAAGGTAGGCGGAATGGCGCCAGCGCATCCATGGTGACTACCCAGGGTGAAATGCTGGTGCAAAAGTTTTTCCCAAGGAAGGGGCCCAGCGGGTTCATTTCCCAGAACTGGTGATCGCGCGCCGACCAGTCGTTGAGCAGACACATTCCGAAGATGTGCTGCTCAGCTTCTGCGAGCGGAACGGGGTGGCCCAGGGCGTTACCGGGGCCAATGAAAAAACCCATTTCCAGTTCAAAGTCGAGCCGGGTGCAAGCCGTGTAGACGGGTGCACTGCTGCCGGGAAGTTTGGCCTGTCCGTGCGGGCGGTGGTAGTTGGTGCCGCTGATCACCACGCTGCTGGAGCGCCCGTGGTAGGCGACCGGCAACCATTGAAAGTTGGGTGTCAGTGGATCTTCCGGACGAATGACTCGGCCTACGTTGCGCGCGTGATGGATGGAGGTGTAAAAATCGGTGTAGTCGCCGATGCGCGTGGGCAGTCGGTATTCGACGTCAACTAGTGGGATGAGGCAGGCTCGCACGGCTTGCTGCGAAGCGGCGCCCTCTTTCAAGGCGTCGAACAGCGCGTGCCGCAATGCGCGCCAGGCGCCGGGGCCGCCGGCCATGAAATCATTGAGCGTGTCTTGGGCCGCCAGCTTCAGTGCCTCGCCCGCTGCTCCGGCGATAGTGCCGGTGGCGGACAGTGCCGCAAGATCCAGCGCCTGATCGCCGATAGCCACGGCACCCCGAAAGGCCTCGTTGCTGCCATGCGAGCGCAGCACGCTGAAGGGCAGATTCTGGATGGGGAAGTCAGTGCCGGGCACGTTGGCCGAAGCCAGCCAGCTGCGCGCCGAAGGGTCGTGGGTGTGGTCGAGTGTGGTCATTACGTGTTCAGGATTACTTTGGTTCAGCCATCAAGGCGTCGTCGAAGATCGCTACCGCGCGCGTCCAGCCCGCGGAGGCGCCGCGAATCTTGTGCGGGAAGCATGAGATATAAAAACCGCTGGCTGGCAGCGCTTCGAGGTTGTGAAGTTTTTCCAGGTGACAGTAGCCGATGTCGCGTCCTGCCTTGTGGCCTTCCCAGATGAGGCTGGCATCGTGCTTTTCCGCGTATTTTTCTGCGGTGTAGACGAAGGGGGCGTCCCAGCTCCAGGCGTCGGTGCCTGTCAGGCGTACGCCGCGCTCCAACAGATACATCGTCGCCTCGTAGCCCATGCCGCAGCCAGCAGCAACAAAGTCATTGTGGCCGTAGCGGCTGCCAGCACGGGTGTTGACGACCACAATCTCCAGCGGTTTAAGTTCATGGCCGATGCGTTTAAGCTCGGCTTCCACATCGGCTGCGGTGACGACGTAGCCATCTGCGAAATGACGAAAATCAAGCTTCACGCCGGGCTGGAAGCACCACTCCAGCGGTACTTCATCAATGGTCCAGGCCGGCTTCTTGTTGCCAAGCGCCTTGTCCATGGTGCTATGAAAATGATAAGGGGCATCCAGGTGCGTGCCGTTATGGGTGGATAGCTGGATCATCTCCACTGCCCACACTTCGCCGTCCGGCAAGTCTTCTTTCTTCAGCCCTGGAAAGAATGGCGCCATCTGCTCGAACGAGTTCTGATGGTTGAAATACTCGATCTTCGGGGCGAAGGCGGGCGGGTCAGAGATGACGTCGTTTTCCAGGTAAATGGATAGGTCGATGAATCTGCGTGCCATGGAAACCTCCAGGATATGTGAGAAGAATTCAAGTGTTCTGCCAGTGCAACAGGCGTCGCTCCGCAAGCGCCAAGAGAGCATTGCTCGCGAAACCAATGGCGCCCAGCAGGACGATGCCGGCGAAGAGTTCGCTGGCTCGAAAAGCGCGCGCGGCTAGCAAGATGGCCTGACCGAGGCCGGGTTGCGACGCGATCATTTCCCCCACCACGCTGACGATCAGCGATATCGTCATGGCCAGGCGCATGCCGGCGACGATGTCGGGCAGCGCATTGGGCAGACCGATTTTCCAGAGGAACTCGCCGCGTCCTATCTGCAGTGACGCTGCCACCTCGCGAAGGGATGGGTGCACGCCAGCGAGGCCATGCACGGTGGCCAGAAGTACCGGCCACATGGCTCCAAAGGCGACCACTGTGAGCACCATGCCGCCGGAAAGACCGAATATGGCGATGGCCAGCGGCATCACCGCCGAGGCGGGCAGCGGGCGAACGAATTCGAGCGTGGGGCCAATCCAGTTGCGCGCCGTGACGCTGCTGCCTATGAGGGCGCCCAAGCCTATGCCAGCCACGATGGCCAATCCCCATCCTGCCAGCATGCGGCCGACGGTAGCCCCCGTGAAACTCAACAGTTCGCCATCTGTCAGTCCTTCGCGCAGACTGGAGAGCGTCGCTTCGGGTGTGGGCAGGAACACTTTGCTGATCCAGCCTGCATGGCTGGTCAGCCACCACAGCGCCAGCAAGCCGGCCAGTACGGCCGTAGAGCCAAGCAACTCGGAAGTAGTGAGTTGACGGTTCATCAGGCGCCCCTCTGTGCTGCGAGACCGTGGTAGAACGCCTCTATGTGTTTGCAGGTGCTCATGCGGCCACCTCGCCCATGCGCCGCGCTACCTTGTGCTGCAACCACTCTGCCCCGGAGTTGATGGCGGATCCCACGATGCCAATCCATAGCAACCAGGCCAGCATCAGGGCCGGGTCCAGGCTCTGCTGGGCAATCATCATGGCGTATCCCATGCCGTTGGGGTTGGCAGCGATTTCCACCGTGACGGCCACCACCAGAGCGATCGCCACACCGAGCCGAAGCGCTACGAACAACCTGGGCACGATGGCCGGACCGACGATCCAGGTAAAGCGCTGCCACGCCGTCATCTGCAGCGCCCGCGCCACCTCCAGCAGGCGTGGCTCAACCTGCTGCACTGCCGCCTGCGTCAGCAGGCCGATAGGCCACAGGCAGGCGAAGGCAACCACGCTGACCTCCATGCGCAGCCCAAAGCCGAAGACCAGCATGGCCAGTGGAATCAAGGCCACAGAAGGCACGGGTCGCAGCACCTCCACGCTGATAAAGGAGAGGCGGGCGGCGCGCTTCGACAAACCCAGCAGTGTGCCCAGTGCCACGCCCAGCGAACCTCCAATGAGCAGGCCGAGTGCCGCGCTGCCAAGGGTAAAGCTGGTGGCAGCCAGAAGCGAGCCGTCAGTGAGCGCGCCGCCAAGAGCGCGCACTGCATGGCTCGGCGCTGAGATGGCATCGCTTTGCGCGCCTACAGTGCGGGCCCACCACTCCAGTGCCGACAGCAGCAGCGCTGGAAAAAGCAAGGGACGTAGCCATGGCCTCATGATTTTGCGCGTCCTTTCATGGATGCCCCAGATATTGATAGAGCTCACGCCGCAGCCGTAGAAACTCAGGGTCCTCCTTGGTGGAGAGTTGGTCGCGCGGCTTTGGCAAGGGCACATCGATCAGGGCTGCCAGGCTGGGCTGTTCTGGTGTCGGGTTGCTGCGCAGCGCCAGCACGCGATCGCCCAGGTAGAGCGCTTCCTCCAGGTCGTGAGTGACGAACAGAACTGTGAGGCCCTGCTCCCGTACCAGGCGCGAAACTTCATCCTGCAGGCTTTCTCGCGTCATGGCGTCCAGCGCGCCAAAGGGCTCGTCCATCAGCATCAGCTCAGGCTGTTGCGCCAGGCAGCGCGCGATTTGCACGCGCTGTTGCATGCCGCCCGAGAGTTGCGCCGGAAACTTGTTCGCGTGCGTGCTGAGGCCTACTGTGGCCAGTACGCGCTTGATGCGATCAGGCTGCTCGGCGGCCGGAACACGCGCAGCCTCCAGGGCCAGGGCCACATTGCGTTCCACCGTACGCCAGGGTAGCAGCGCCCGGCCGTAATCCTGGAACACAAAGGCGACCTCGCGCGAAGGCCCGGTGACGGGCTGGCCGCGCCGCGTTACTTGGCCGCTGGTGGGGGCAACGAAGCCGGCGGCCGCGCGCAGCAGGGTGGTCTTGCCGCATCCCGAGGGACCGATGATGCACACGAACTCGCCGCGCCTGATTTCTACGCTGGTGGGAGAGAGGATCTCCCGTCCACCCAGGTGAATGGCGACTTGATCAAACTCTAGAACGCTGCCTGTCATCTGGTTTCCGCCAGCCCTTGGGGCATCTTCATTCAGCTTCACTTGAAGAGCAGCGAGGTCACATTGGGAGATGTCTTGAGCATGCCCTGATCCTTCATCAGTCCCACCCAGTAATCAAGCTGCTTGGTTGTGACCACCGGGGCAGGCGGAGAGATCTGCGCGTTCGCCAAAACCTCTGGCGGAAGTTTGATGTATTTACCTATAGCGGCGCGCACGGCGCCATTGTTCTTGGGGTTTTGAATGAACGCGCCTGCTTCCTGAACAGCTTGCTGGAAACTGCGCACTGCAGCAGCGTTCTTCTGCGCCCAATCACGTCGGGCAACGTAGATGATGGTGGGTTGACCCTCGGGCAGGAAAGTGGAGTAGTACGACGCGACGTAGCCCGCACCCGTTTCGGTGATGCGGCTCATGAACGGGTCGGCACTGACGACGGCATCGATCGAGCCTCCGCGCAGCATGTCGCCGTGCTGGGGGAATGCCGCTTCAACGAAACTGACCTTCTTGTAATCGACACCCTGGTCCTTGAGCCAGGCGCGGAAGGTGACATGCAGGAACGCGCCGAGGCCCGGAACGCCAATTTTTTCCCCACGCAGTCGGCGGCGGTCTTGATGCCGCTACCCGCGCGAGCCACCAGCCCAAACCCTGTGATCGATTTGGAGGTTACGCCACCGCCAGCCACCACCACTTGATCCAGTCCGCCATCTACCGATTGAAGAAACACGCTCGGGGTCGGGCCGCCAATCTGCAGCGAATCAGCCTGGATAGCGGCCGGGATGGTGGAGTTGAGCGGGATGAACTTCAGATCCACATCAAGCCCGCGCTTTTTGAAATACCCCTGTTCGGCAGCCACGAAAACTGAGGCGAAATCTGTCACGGCCGTGTAGCCGAACACGATTTTGGTTGTCTGGCTGAACGCGGGGCGAAAGAAGCCGGCTGCGGCCAGTGCGGTCATGGCTTGCAAGGTGTGGCGGCGTTTCATGAGAGTCTCCTTGGGATTGTTTTAGGCAAAGAATCAGAGTTGACAGCGCACTGGGCCTTCAACTGGTGTCAAACGAAGGTAGAGGCAGGTGTGTCATTTCAAGGCAGCGTTGATGCCTGCGGCGATGAAATCAACCAGCAGTGGCGCGGCGGCGGCGTCATTGGGCGTGTTGGCGCCGTGAGAGAGTCGCCCCACCCGCTGATCGCTGATGTGGTGCAATAAGGCGCCCAGCGCGAACTGGTAACTCCAGGCCGCCTGCGCTCTGGAAGCATGCGGCCTGGCGGTATGTAGCGCATCAATGAAGGCGTGTGCAAGCGGGTCGAAAAACTCACGCAGCACGCGGTCAGATTCATCGCGGGTATAGGTAAGCTCGCGACTCACGAGCAGGGCATAGAACTCGCCTTCCGGGCTGGCCCGCATCTGGAGCACCGGCTCCACAAAAGCGCGCACGATTCGGGGAAGGGTCGACGCCTTCGTGCCTGATGCCGAGACCGCTTCGCGTAGCAGCGCAAGACGCGCTTCAATGGTGGGGTGCCAGCGCTCAAAAATGGCGTGGAACAGTTCGTTCTTGGCACCGAAGTAATAGCCCACCAGAGCCAGCGGCACACCAGCTTCGCCTGCGATCTGCCGCAGAGACACTGCGTGGTAGCCATGCTGGGCAAAGAGCTTCTCCGCTGCCAGAAGGATGTCCGTGCGCCGATCGCGTCGCTCTGGCGCGTAAGCCTTCCGCCTTGCACGGAGCACTGTCGATGAAGCAGGAGAAAGCGCGGGAGCGAGCATGATTGGATTGAACAGGCGTACAAGAATTTCGAACATGCGTACAAACCCGCGAAATCGTTCCTTGTGGATACGCCCGCAGCCACCCGGGCGTGGGTTTTTAGGGATGGCGCACCCGCTCGCTGGGTTCAATAATCCGGCGTATGAGTACCGTTAGCTCCCCTGCCAATCCCCGTTCCGTGGCCAGCAACACCCCCGGCACGCCTTCGCGCATTCCCCAGATCCGGCGCTACCAGAACTGGTTGCGTGAAAAGCACGGCCTCTCGTTCCAGAGCTACCACGATCTTTGGCGTTGGTCGACGACTGACCTCGAAGCTTTCTGGCAGAGCATCTGGGATTACCTGGATCTGCAATCGCCCACTCCCCACACCGCGGTGCTGGAGCGCAACGTCATGCCCGGCGCTAAGTGGTTTCCCGGGGCTCAGACGAACTATGCGCGCCAGGTGCTTCGCCATGTCGATCCCGCCCATGCCGCGGGTTTGCCGGCGCTTATTTCCGACAACGAAAAGGGCGAGGCGCGGGAGCTTTCGTGGCCTGAACTTCGGCGTCAGGTGGCCTCGTTGGCCCTCCACTTGCGGGAACAAGGCGTTCAGCCGGGTGATCGGGTGGCGGCGTACATGCCCAATATTCCCGAGACGATCGTGGCCTTTCTGGCTACCGCTAGCCTGGGTGCCGTCTGGAGCGTGTGCGCGCCCGATATGGGAACGCACGCCGTGCTCGATCGCTTCAAGCAGATCGAACCCAAGGTGCTGATCGCCTGTGACGGTGTGACTTGGGCTGGGCGAGACATCAACCGCCTGGATGTGCTGCGCGAGCTGCGCGAAGCGCTCACTTCGGTACGGCACACGGTGGTCTTCCAAAACCTGAAAGATGCAGCCGGCATGGCGGACCTTTCGGGTGTCACGAATTTTGCAGACGCCACGGCGCGCAATGATGCAGAAACCACTGCCTTTGAGCCACTTTGGGTGCCTTTCGATCATCCCTTGTGGGTGGTGTATTCGAGCGGAACCACTGGCCTTCCCAAGCCCATCGTGCATGGCCACGGCGGGATGATCATGGTCATGCTGATGCAGGGTAGCCTGCATAACGATATCGGCTGCAGCTATGCGCCCGACACGTTTGGCGAGCGCTTTCACTGGTACAGCTCCACAGGCTGGGTGATGTGGAACGCGCAGATGGGCGGTCTCCTCGCAGGAACCACCTGCGTTCTCTTTGATGGCAGCCCCGGAGGCAGCAAAGATGCGCCCGACTGGACGGTGCTGTGGCGGTTCGCTGCGCGGCACCAGGTCAGTTTCTTTGGTGCTGGTGCCGCGTTCTATGCCAATTGCATGAAGGCCGGGGTTGATTTGGCCGCGTGCGGCGATCTTTCTCGTGTCCGGGCCATTGGCAGCACCGGCTCTCCGCTGGCCGCTGACGTGCAGCAGTGGGGCACTGAGCAGTTCAGGCGCATGGCTGCCACACCGGAGCAGCAAGACATCTGGTGGTGCAATATTTCAGGGGGTACTGATTTTTGTGGTGCCTTCATTGGTGGCAACCGGGAGTTACCGCAGTTGCCGGGCGCAATGCAGTGCCGCTTGCTAGGCGCCGCAGTGGAGGCCTGGAACGATGCAGGTGAACCGGTCACGGGCCAGGTGGGCGAGCTGATCTGCACCCAGCCCATTCCCTCGATGCCCTTGTATCTGGTGAACGATGCCGATGGCGCGCGCTACAAGGCGAGCTATTTCGAGATGTACCCGCCTGGCCACGGCCGCAAGCCCGGTGGTGGCGACCTGGATCCAGCGGCCGGCAGTGTCTGGCGCCATGGCGACTGGCTGCGTGTGGGCGACGAGAAAAATGCCGAAGGTGAGTGGTGCGTGATCTACGGCCGCAGTGATGCCACCATTAACCGTCATGGTCTGCGCATGGGCACCAGCGAGATTTACAGCGCTGTGGAGGGCATTTCAGAGGTGCTCGACTCCATGGTGGTCGATCTGGAATACCTGGGGCGCGACAGTTACATGCCGCTCTTCGTAGTTCTGCGCCCGGGAATGGCCTTGGATGACGCGTTGAAGGGGCGAATCAATGCGGCGATCCGGCAATCCCTGAGCCCTCGCTTCGTACCTGACGATGTTTTCCAGGTGCCTGAAATCCCGCGCACACTCTCGGGCAAGAAGCAGGAATTGCCCATCAAGAAGCTGCTGCTGGGGCAGCCGCTGGAGAAAGTGGTTAACCGTGAAGCCATGGCCAACCCCCAGAGCCTGGAGTGGTACGTGTCCTTTGCAGCCCAGCGGCAAGGAGCACATGGAACCTGAGGTGTGTGAGGGACACATGGCAGGCTGTTTTGAAACCTTCCTTGCGTATTCGTCTCCAATACATGTGCGCCGGGGCAGTTACAGCTTTTAAAACTGTTATTGCTTGTGAATAAGGCGTAAAGGCAGTCAGCCGTTGGCCCCACGGCGCGTTGAAGTGGGGGGTAATCAGTCGAGCAATTTTCTGCTTGGCCCCGGAAGAATAGCCATGAACCTCACTACCTTTTCCGTTCGCACCCTCGCGGTGACGGCAGCCATGCTCGCGGGTGCGACGTCGGCAGGGGCCCAGTCCCTGGTCACTGCCCGCGTGCTGTCATCCATGCCGGCGTGGGAAGCCGTGCCGGTGCAAGGCTGCGCGCCGGGCTACTCCGCCACGTCGGGTGTCGGGGCCATTGTAGGCGCCGTGATCGGTGGTGTGGTTGGCAACGCCTTTGGCTACGGAGATGGGCGGGCGTTGGCCACTGCGGCGGGGGTGCTGGGTGGCGCTGCCCTGGGAAACACCGCAGAGGCCCAGCAGCGCTATGCCGGCGGGTGTGCCACGCGCTATGAGAACCGCGTCACCGGTTACGACGTGAGCTACGAAATCGACGGTCAGCGGTATCAAGCCCGCATGGCGGGCGACCCGGGAGCATGGGTGCAGGTGCCTGCGCCCTCGGGATATGGTGGTGCTGCGTATGGCGAGTATGGAGCGTACAACACGCCTGTTGGCGTACCGGCGTATCCGGCCGCTACGCAGCCTGAGGGCGGTTATTACTATCCGGCTCCTTTTCCTGGTGCGGGACGTCTGCCCCCCGGCGCGGTGGTTACGGCGCCAATGTATCCGGCGACCTACCCGCCACCTTATCCGGTCGCGGCTCCTCAGGTGGTCTATGTTCCCGCGCCACCGCAGCCGGTTTATAGGCCGCAACCGGTGTACATGCCGCAGCCGGTCTATGTGAATCCGGTAGGGGTCACACTCTCCGTGGGCGGGGTCGTTGGCGGCCACCGCGGACGGGGTTCGCGCGTTGGCTGGGGAATTGGTCTGGGGTTTTGACCGACCAACAGGTTCAAAGTCCCTGAAGTCTGCGGCGCAGCATAGCCACTTCTTCCATCAGGTCCGCGGTCAGGGCGGCCAGTTGGGGGTCGGCGTCAAATGCGTGTTCCAGATGGGCAATGCGGCGGGCCCGCACCAGGGTGGTGCTGGTAAAACGCCACTCGGCGGCAGCTTGACCAGCGGTGGGTTGCAGCACGCCGGCTTCGACATGAGTAACCACCCATTCGGGCTCCTTGCGGGCGCAGCGGGCGATGTCGTCCACGGTGAGCGCGTCGTCGAGAAGTTCGACCAGGGTTTCGTGTGCAGGGGTCAGGCTCATTTGTAAAGGCTCCTACGCGCTACGTGGATCGAAGCCAGGGTAGGCCGCAGCGAGTGCTTTCCAGGCCTCTCGCTGCGCATCGGTCACGGCGCCGGGAACAGCCGGCTCCAATTCCAGGTACAAATCGCCCGGGGCGGTGGATGAAGGGATGCCGCGCCCCTTTAAACGCAGCTTGCGGCCAGAACCTGATCCGGGTGGCACGGTGACCTCGACGGTCGCGCCGTCCGGCGTCTGAACTCTTACCCCGGCCCCAAGAGCCGCCTCCCAGGGGGTGACGCGCAGCCGCTGGGTAACGTCCCGGCCTTCGATGCGCCAGCGCGAGTCGGGCTTGAAATGCACCTCCAGTAGCAGATCGCCTGCCGGGCCGCCGCCAAAACCAGGGCTGCCTTGTCCGGCCAGGCGGATCAGCTGGCCTTCTTTCACGCCTTTGGGAATCTTTACTTGAAGCGCACGGGTTTCGGGCACCACATGGCCGTTTTGATCCATGCGCGCGGCTTGCAAATGGATCGTGCGCTCAGTCCCGCGGTAGGCGTCGATCAGGTCCAGCTCGATCTTGGCGTGATGATCGTTTCCACGCATCTGTGAACCCGCCCCATGGGGGCTGCCTCCGCGTTGGGATCGGGCAGCGCGGCCGAACAGGTTTTCAAAAAACTCGCTGTAATCTGCTTCGCCGCCATTGCCAGCACCGCCATTGCTGAACTCGAAACCAGTGTCCCAGCCCGGCGGAGGTCGCACATCGTCACCAGAGCGTGCTCCGCGTGCCCACGCCTGAGCTCCTACGGTGTCATAGGCTGAGCGCTTCTCCGGGTCGCCCAGCACTTCGTTGGCTTCGTTGACCTCGGTCATGCGCTTGGCGGCGTCAGGTTCCTTGCTGACGTCCGGATGGTACTTGCGGGCCAGCTTGCGGTAGGCCTTCTTGATCTCGTCGGCGCTGGCGCTTTTGCTTACACCGAGGATTTGGTAGTAGTCCTTGAACTCCATAGACCCAATGGTAATGAAAGCCGCGGTTCTTCGCTCAGTTTTCTATCTTTGCGGCTGACGGCTTCCGGTTGACCAGCACCATGCCTACGGCAACCAAGGCCAGTGCCACCACCAACTGCAGAGTGATAGTCTCACCAAGCCATAGGGCGCCGAACAACAGGGCGAACAGAGGAGTAAGAAAAACGAACGCAGACACCTTGGTGGCCGGGTAGCGCGAGAGTAGCCACATCCATGCCAGATAACTGGCAAACGCGCCGACCACGGTCTGCAGTGCGATGGAAGTTGCAGCGAACGAGCTCCATTGCCATTGCCAACTCTCTCCCAGGGCCAATGACAGTGCTGGCAGAGTGGCTGCACTGACCGCCACCTGGTACATCAGTGTTCGCTCGGCGGAAATGGTGGAAAGCCGTGTGCTGCGGATCACCACAGTCGTCAAACCCCAGAACAGACCCGCCGCCAGACCCAGCAGGTCGCCTCGCCAGGTCCGCCCAGCGCCGCCCTGGGAAAAGCCGTCCCACAGCGCGACGATCACCGCCACGAACGCGCAGGCCAGACCCAGCCATTGCCGAGGCCGCAGGCGCTCCGTCGGAACGAAGAGAGGCACCAGCAGCGCGACCCAGAAAGGCGAGGTGTACATGAATACTGTGAGTCGCGACGCCGTGGTGTACTGCAGGCCTATGTTCATGCAGGTGAACTCCAGCGCAAACAACGCTCCGGCGAGCAGGCCGGGCACGAGCGTGCCACCGGTACCCCGCAGCGGTATGCCGCGCCAGCGGCACCACAGCCAAAGCAAGATGGTGGCGCCCACGAACCGCACCGCCGCCTGGAAAATCGGCGGTAATTCTGGCAGGGTGGCCTTGACCAACACTTGCTGAAAACCCCAGAAAAAGCAGCAGAGCAGCAACAGGCTGACAGCCTGCCCATCCAGATGCTCGCGGCGCGACGTATGCATGGCGGTCACATCAGTCATAGCGGGTGTTCGGTGTAGAAGCGCCCGCCATGAAACAGCAGTGGTGAAGCGCCAGGGCGATGGGTGCAATGCTCCACCTTGCCTACGAAGATAACGTGATCGCCCTCTTCGTAGCGGCTTCGGTTGAAACACTCGAAACTGGCTGCGGCGCCTTCGATCAGAGGAGCGCCGGCAATGCCTGGCCTCCAGTGGACCCCTTCCCACCGGCTACGCGACGGGGTCGCAAAACGCAGTGCCAATTCTTGCTGGTCAGCTGCCAATATGTTGATGGCGTAGTGAGTGCCCGCGCAAAAAATCGGCAGAGATTTGGATCGCAGACCCAAGCTCCATAGCACCAGCGGAGGTTGAAGGGAGACCGAATTGAAGGAGTTGGCGGTCAGGCCGATCGGCTCACCCGTGTCGCCAATGGCGGTCACGATGGTTACGCCAGTGGCGAACATGCCCAGCGCAGTGCGAAATTCGGGGGCTGAGAAAGCAGCAGGCGTGGCGGTGCGAGGCGACATGGGGAATCTGGGAAAGGAGCATGATAGCCGGAGGCTGTGTTCAGGGTTCAGCGTGCGAACGCTGGTGGGCCGACAGCAGGCAGCCATGAAAGGCCAGGGCCGCGCGGGAAGGGGCTGGCGAACGGCGCAGCACACTCACAAAATCGCAGGCGTACTGCAGCAGGTGTGGGCGCACCGCGCGCATCTGCCCGCGCTGCACGAAGGCGTCTGCATAGTGGTCTGGCAAGAAACCTAGAAAACGCCCGGAGAGGATCAAGGTGGCGATAGCTTCCTGTTCGAAAGCTGTCGCGCGGCGTTGCAGGTGCCGACTATGCGCCAGTTCCATGTTGGGAGAGTGGTAGCCCAGGCCGGCAAAATCGCGCCGGGCCTGCAAGGATGGCCAGTCCAGGGCGTCATGCTCCGAACTGAAAAGCGGGTGGCCGGTGCCGCAATACAGGTGCATGGTTTCGCCGAACAATCGGTCGTAGCGCAGGCTGGCCGAGGTGCGGTGCGAAGGAATGATGCCCACGGCGAAGCTGCCATCCATCACGCCGCGCTCAATGGCCTGGATGCTGTCCACGTGAAGGTGCAGCTTTACGTCAGGCGCTTGCGCAGTGAAGTCGGCTATGGCGGTATGAATGTGCGCATCGGGGTTGCTGGCGGTTTTGTCGAACAGCGCAACCGCCAGCGTGCCGCCCATGCGCTGGTGAATGTCGTCAACGCCCGCACGGAACCCGTCTACAGCGGCCAGCAGGCGCAGAGTCTCGTCGTATACGCGCTCACCCTCCACCGTCAGGGCGAAGCCGGCACGACCTCGGCGGCACAGGGTGAGCCCCAGACGCGTTTCCAGATCCTTCACGTGGCGGCTGACAGTACTGGTGCCGATGTTCAGTTCCAGCTCGGCGGCAGTGAAGCCTCCGCAATCCACAACCGCCTTGAAAACCTGCAGCAACCGTAGATCCATGTCGCTGACCTGGCCCAGCAAGGCGCGTGCGCGGGGAGCATGGGTTTTTACTTGCATTATTTGGCAACTAAACTTGAATATTTGCTTATTTGAACGATTAAACCTTATGTCCACAATGCTTGCATTCATAAGGAGATTTCGTCATGAGCGTGATCACAGCCCCCAAAATTGATGCCGTTCGCCAAGATGCCGCCTGGCTTGAAGCGCACTGGATGCCGTTTACTGCCAACCGACAGTTCAAGCGCGATCCGCGCATGATCGTTGGGGCACAGGGCGCCTATTTCACAGATGCCGACGGACGGCAGGTGTTCGATGGCCTTTCCGGCCTGTGGTGCACGGGCCTCGGGCACGGCCGGCGCGAGATCGCCGAGGCCATCGGTCAACAGGCCGCCAGGCTCGACTACTCACCGGGCTTTCAGTTTGGCCACCCGCTTTCCTTCGAACTGGCCAACCGCATCAAGCGCCTGACGCCTGAAGGTCTCGATTACGTTTTTTTCACCTCCAGCGGGTCCGAATCCGCCGATACCGCGCTGAAAATGGCGCGCGCCTACTGGCGCCTGAAGGGGCAGGGCAGCAAGCAACTTCTGGTGGGGCGCGAGAAAGGCTACCACGGGGTGAACTTTGGCGGCATTTCCGTGGGCGGCATGGTGGCCAATCGCAAGCTCTACGGGCAAGCCGTGTCGGCTGATCACATTCCCCACACGCAGCCGCCGATGGGCAGCTTCGTCAAGGGGCAGGCGGCCGAGGGCGGCAAAGCGATGGCCGACAAGTTGCTGGACGTCATCGCTTTGCACGATGCCAGCAATATTGCAGCCGTGATTGTTGAGCCCTTCAGCGGCTCGGGCGGTGTCGTGGTGCCTCCGGTAGGGTACTTGGAGCGCTTGCGCGAAATCTGCACGCAGCACGACATTCTGTTGATTTTTGATGAGGTCATCACCGGTTTTGGCCGTTGCGGCGCCATGACCGGCTCCGAAGCCTTCGGCGTGACGCCCGACATCCTCACCTTCGCCAAGCAGGTTACCAACGGCGTGCAGCCGCTGGGCGGCGTGGTGGCCAGCAAGGGCATTTACGACACTTTCATGGCTGCCGGCGGGCCGGACTACATGCTCGAATTCGCCCACGGCTACACCTACAGCGCGCACCCGGTGGCCTGCGCCGCTGCTCTGGCGGCGCTCGACCTGCTGGAGGCCGAAGACGGCCCGGGACGCGTCAAGACACTGGCTCCGCATTTCGAATCTGCGATTCACAGCCTCAGAGGCGCCAAGCACGTCGCTGACATCCGCAACTATGGTCTGGCGGCCGGTTTGACCATCAGCGCCTTGCCAGGCGAGCCGGCCAAGCGGCCCTATGAAATCGCCATGCACTGCTGGAAGAACGGCTTCTACGTGCGCTACGGCGGCGACACCATCCAGCTGGCGCCGCCTTTCATCAGCGAAAGGGCTGAAATCGACCGGCTGGTGAGTGCCCTCGGCGACGCGCTGAACGCGACGGCCTGACGACAGACTCCCGGTCTTACGGTACTTGTCACACCTTGTAGGAGCGGCTTTAGAGGCTGTCGTTAAAGTGGTTGGTGCAGCAGTGGCGATTGCCCCCTCTCCTTTCGGGAGAGGGTTGGGGTGAGGGAGCGCGCCCAAAGACAGTCTCAGATCATGCGCCGCTGCCCTCACCCTGGCCCTCTCCCGGAGGGAGAGGGAAGAAAAACGAGGCCGTTTTGCGACACCCTCATGAGACACAAAACTTTGAAAGCCCAAAACGGCCTACATCGCCTCTGTCTTTGTAGGAGCGGCTTCAGCCGCGAAGGGCCACCGTCACCCATGTCGCCTTTTGCTCCTAAGGAAGCCATTCGCGGCTGAAGCCGCTCCTACAAGGAAGACCACTGTTTCTCCACGAACGCCGGGCGCCCCAAGGGCCTTTGAAGCTCTAAGGCCTCTCATACAACAAATTGGTGTGTCGGGTCCGAATAAGCCGCATTACTGTTTTGATATTTCTACTTAATCCAAGACTTCCCATGAACCGCGATAAACCTGTTACCGAAACCATTGGTCACCTCATTGACGGTGAGCTTGTCCACGACGCCGCACGCACGCAAGCGGTCTTCAACCCGGCCACCGGACAGGTGAGCGGTCATGTAGAGTTGGCCTCCAAGGCGACCGTCGAGAAGGCTATCGCGTCTGCCGAGAAGGCCTTCCCTGAATGGCGCAATACCCCACCGCTGAAGCGGGCACGGGTGATGAGCCGCCTCAAGACACTTCTGGAAGAAAACGCCGACCAGATCGCGCGCCTGATCACCAACGAACACGGCAAGGTTCTCAATGATGCGCACGGCGAATTGCAGCGCGGCATCGAGAACGTCGAGTACGCAAGCTATGCGCCCGAACTGCTCAAGGGCGAGCATTCGCGCAATGCTGGCCCTGGCATCGACTCATGGGCTGAGCATCAGGCGCTGGGGGTGGCGGCGGGCATCACGCCGTTCAACTTTCCCGCGATGGTGCCGCTGTGGATGTGGCCTATGGCCGTGGTCTGTGGCAACACATTCGTACTGAAGCCTTCCGAGCGTGATCCAAGCAGTGCGCTCTTCATTGCACAGTTGGCTCTTCAGGCCGGCCTGCCACCCGGCGTATTGAACGTGGTGAATGGCGACAAGGAGGCTGTGGACACCCTTCTGCACGACACCCGCGTCAAAGCCGTCAGCTTTGTAGGCTCCACACCCATCGCTGAATACATTTATTCAGAAGGCTGCAAGGCTGGCAAGCGTGTGCAGGCCCTGGGAGGCGCCAAGAACCATGCCGTGGTCATGCCTGATGCTGACATCGCCAATGCCGTGAGCGCCATGATGGGTGCGGCCTACGGCAGCTGCGGAGAGCGCTGCATGGCGGTTCCTTTGATCGTGTGCGTAGGCGATGAGGTGGCAGACCAGATGATCGCGGGTCTGCAGACCGAGATTGCAAAGATGAAAGTCGGCCCAGGCACCGACAACGGCAACGACATGGGTCCGCTGGTCACCAAACCGCATTTCGAGAAGGTCAGGGGCTATGTTGACCAGGGTGTGGCCGAGGGCGCCGAGTTGCTGGTAGATGGCCGCGGCCTGAGAGTGCCAGGTCACGAAGATGGCTATTTCCTGGGGCCCTGTCTGTTTGACCACGTCAAGCCCGGCATGAAGATCTATCAGGAAGAGATTTTCGGGCCTGTGCTGGGCATTGTGCGCGTGAAGACCCTTGAGGAGGGAATGAAGCTCATCAATGATCATGAGTATGGCAACGGCACGTGCATTTTCACTCGCGATGGCGAGGCGGCGCGGTATTTCACAGACCACATTCAGGTCGGCATGGTGGGCGTGAACGTGCCACTGCCCGTGCCGGTGGCCTACCATTCATTTGGCGGCTGGAAGCGCAGCCTGTTCGGTGATCTGCACGCCTACGGCCCGGACGCCGTGCGCTTCTACACCAAGCGCAAGACCATCACCCAGCGTTGGCCTTCCGCCGGTGTTCGTGAAGGGGCTATGTTCAGCTTTCCGTCGAGCCGTTGAGCAGCCTCATAAAATGGGCGCATGACGCGCCTATGTGACGCCACTGTTTACATCATCGACGACGACGCCATTGTCCGCGAGGCCATGGCGTGGTTGTTGCGCTCGCGTCGGCTGCTTTCGGAGTCATTCGATAGTGCCGAAGCGTTTGAGCGCATGCTGGACGGGCTGCCCGCCGGGGCTGTGCCCCCACGCGACCAGGCTGCATTTTGCTCGATGTGCGCATGCCGGGCATGAGCGGCTTGGCCTTGTTTGACCGCTTGGTCGAGCGTGGCATCACGAAGGCCTGGCCGGTGATCTTTCTCACGGGGCATGCCGATGTGCCCACCGCAGTCGACACCGTGAAGCGCGGTGCCTTTGATTTTTGCGAGAAACCGTTTTCAGACAACGCGCTCGTCGATCGAGTTGAGCACGCGCTCACGCAGTCCACTGAGCGGGTAGCTCAGCTGGTCGAGCGGCAGGCTGTGCAGACACGCGTGGCAGAGTTGACCGAGCGCGAACAGGGCGTGATGCAGCTCGTCGCCGCCGGACGCCCGAACAAACTCATCGCCGATGAACTCGGCATCAGCGTACGCACCGTGGAAGTCCACCGAGCCCGCGTGTTCGAGAAAATGGACGTCAAATCGGCCGTGGAACTGGCCAATTTGCTGCAGAGAGTTTAGTGTCCTGAGTTGGAAGTTCGTTGAACAAATCCGACGAGAATCGACCCCGTGCGGTGTTGTGGAACCTCGCGATGCGACTTGGTATCACTGTGTTTCGCGTCGCATTGGCTCACCGTTTGCGTGCGGTTGAATTCGTGCTTACTTTTTTGAGGCGGAATCCTCCGGGTCGGATTGACTTTCCGAGGCATGTGACACCTCCCGTGCAGCCTCGGCTTGGTCGTGGTGGCCTGGCAGTTCACCTTTTTTGCGGCCGGAGAACATGGTCCACCACACGATGAGCACAAACAGCAGACCCGCGCCGAGTGCTTCCAGCAGAATTACGCCCATGAATCGATTACTCCGGTTTCTTTGTGCAGCCTGCATTGTAGGAATGCTCGCCAGTTGTGCCACCAAGCCACCTCCCGAGCCCGCCAAGCCTCCAGCGCCCACCTTGCCTGATGCGCAGGTTCCGCCGGTGGTTGATCCGGGAGACGCGGCGCCGCTGCCGCCTCCGCGCCAGACCGCGCGCAGCCGCTGGGTGCCCGTGCGCTGGGCTGAGTTGCCGGGCTTCGAGCAAGATGCCACGAGCGAAGCCTGGAACGCGTTCATCAAAAGCTGTGAGCGCCCCGGAGCCACCTTTGCGCGCCTGTGCAGCGAAGTGCGGCGCCTTTCTCTGGGTACGGATGCTGAGCGTCAGCAGCGGCTGCGCGCGCGGCTACAACCCTACCGCGTGGAGCCCTTGGCTGGCCCCAGCGCGCCGGGCTCCGAGGGGCTTTTGACCAGCTACTTCGAGCCTGTCTACGAAGCATCGCGCGTTCCACGCCCGGGCTTTGGGGCGCCGATTTACCGCGCACCTCCCACACTGGGGCAGCGCAAGCCCTGGTTCACACGGCAGGAGATGGATGTGCTCCCCGAGGCTCGCGCTCAACTGGCTGGCCAGGAACTGGTCTGGCTGGCAGACCCGCTAGACGCGCTGATCCTTCAGATCCAGGGCTCCGGCCGGGTGAATGTGTTGGAGCCTGACGGCAGCCGGCGCATGGTCCGTCTGGCTTTTGCAGCCACCAACGATCACCCGTACCGCAGCCCGGGCAAGTGGCTGATCGACCAGGGGATGCTGCGTGGCGATGTGACTTGGCCCGGCATACGCAACGCACTGTTGGCCAACCCGCATTTGCAGCAGGATTTCTTGTGGAGCAACCCGCGCATGGTCTTCTTCCGTGAAGAAGCGTTGTCGCCTCTTGATGCGCAGTTCGGCCCTCGAGGTGCCCAGGGCGTTCCCTTGACTCCAGGGCGCTCGATAGCTGTCGACCCCCAAAGCATTCCCTATGGCACGCCGGTCTGGCTGGCCTCGCAAGGCCCAGTGGCCAATCTTCAGCGTTTGGTGCTTGCTCAGGACACGGGCAGTGCCATTGTGGGTGCAGTGCGTGCCGACTATTTTGCCGGCTGGGGGCCGGAAGCGGGGGAGTTCGCCGGTCGCATGAAGCAGACACTGCGCTTGTGGGCCCTTTGGCCCAGATGATTTTTATACCGGTGTCGACGCAATCCCGCACGCTCTTGGCGGCGCTCCTCATGGGAGCCATGGCAGGCTGCGCCGCGATGCGTGATGCACCCCGGCTTACTTTTCTCTGCGCCAACGACCTGCGCTTTGAAGCCCGCCTTTACCAGGATATGGCCATTCTCGAAGGCTTGCGTGGGCATGCGGTTTTGGCGCGCAAGACCGGTGAGGCCGAAGCTGGCCCCAGCTACACCGATGAGACAGTGCACGCGCGGTTCGGTCTTGGCGTCGACGGTCGACTGGCGCGACTGGACTACACCAGCATTCCCGAACCCGTGTACTGCGAGCGCATCCTGGCGCCGGGAGAGGATGCGTCGGTCGAGGCCGCTGCGCGTGAAGGCCCGCGCCCCCTCCTCCGCCGCCTGATCCCAACGCACCCATTCAAACCAATATCCGATCGGGGCAGGGACCGGTCGACGGCGGTTAGGATTCTTTTTCGGTTTCTGGCGCGGCCTCAATCAATCGGTAACTCCGCAGCATGCAAAGCCTTGGCCACCCCCTCGAGATCCAACTCGGTTGCGCGGGTGAGTACGTCTGCGTAGCTGATCTCGGCATCGTCAAATCCTAATAGTCGCGCGATCATCTCGAGGTCGTCATCCGTAGCTAGCGCACCAGCGTCCAGCAATTGGTCCATGGCCTTCAGAGCGTGGTGCTCGCCTGCCAGTGTCAGCGCGGTTCCGTATCCGGGCGTGGATACATTCACATCACCCCCGGATTGGTGCAGCGCGTTCGCCAGAAGCGCGACTACATCCCACCTTGCCATGTAAGCCGCCCTGGTCAGCGGCGTGAAACCATACTCGTTGGCAGCATTCAGGTCGCCGCCCGATTGCAGCAGCCCCTCGATCAGCACTTCTGCTGCCTTCTGGTGTCCTTTGTAAGCGGCTTCCAGAAGTGGCGTGAATCCGTACTTGTTGGGGGCATTGAGATCGCCTCCAGAGTGCAGAACGGCCTCGACCAGCAGCGCCACGACTTCATGATGACCCTCTCGCGCAGCGACCGTGAGCGCGGTGTCGCCATGCGTGTCCTGCGCATTCATGTCCACCCCCGCCCGATCAAGCATTTCCAGCAGTTCGATCACTTTCTCGCGATCGTTCTCGCCGGCGGCCATCTTCAGGGCGGCCAAACCGGCACGATGGTCAGGGGCGCCTCCTCTCAGCAACTCAAGCAGCCCGTCCAGATCCCAGCGCTGGATGGCATCGGTCACGGCGATTGATTGGGTAGCGGATTGGAATGCGCCGGCAAAGCAGACATCTCGCTTCGCCTCATCCTGCCGGTGCCGAGGGGCTTCTCCGGTGGCGTTGGCCGGCATGGGGTGCTCAGGATGGCGTGGCACCAAGCTGATGCTGTTCAGCTCGGATCCATACAGAGGCACTTGCCGATGGTCTGTGCAAAGGGACAGCTTCTGGGCATGGGGCATATCAATTTCGATGCTTGTTGTGGGGGGGTGTCCGAAAAATAGGTGTGTGTTCTCGAGCTGGCGAAGATCCTTGTGCGAATCTGCTTCGCTGGCCGTGAAGAAGTTCCGCTATCGCGTTGAGGGACGCCAGGTGACCTCTGAAAACCCTATTAATAATAAATCAAAAGTATTCATCATAGAGGGATTTTTTTGTCTTGTCTCGACGTGCGGTCTTTGCTTCAACGAATCCGGTCATCGCCCTCGTTGAAGATGATGGGAAGTTCCGTGCCAATGTTCATGCAGTAACTGTAGTCGCTTCAAGAATAATTTCTTTGTATTAAATGGGTTCAGCTGGCACTGTTGTTGAATAAAGAAATTTATTTCGTCACTGAATGAAAGAACTTGAGCATTGAATGATTGCATGGCATAAATGAAATCGATTTAAATTTCATATAAAACTGAGGAGACCATGCTATCTGTTCCAGCTTCTCGCCGCTCGCCGCTACTCAGTGCGATGCGCTCACTTGGGATGGGGCATTGGAGTTGCCAGGCAGCTGAGCGTCGGCTGGTATTGAGCGCCGACGCCGCCGCGATCATGGGCATGGATTGCGCCATTCCATCTTGCCTGGACGATCTTTTTTCTCATTTCGTCGCGGAATCGGCAGAGCGCTTGAAGAATGCATTCCTCGCGTGCCTGGGTAGCGGCACACCAATTGATGCAGAGGTGCTGCTTGCATCACCGCCTGACAGATCGCGCTGGGTGCGTTTCGTCGGCGAATCCGTCCCAGACACCGAGAATGAAACCGGCGAGATCCACGGTGCCGTACAAGACATCACGACCTACAAGAGGGTTCGGGAAGAAACTCTGCGGCTGACCATGCGGCTGACGACCACGCTGGCCAGTATTACCGAGGCCTTCGTGACCGTGGACCGCCAGGGACGACTCACGCACGTCAACCGGGAGAGCGAAAGGTTGCTGGTGCGAACGGCCGGCCAGTTGTTGGGCAGGCCTATTTTCGAGTTGCTCGATGGCGAGGTTCAGGGGCTGTTGCGCACGCAGATCGAGAATGCGTTGGCAGGCAACCAGCGCACGGAGTTTGAAGATTTCTACCCCGAGCTCGACAAGTGGCTCGAAATCCGCATCCACCCCTATGCGGAGGGCTTGGCGATGTACCTGCGCGACGTGTCCGAGCGCCGGCAGTCGCAGAACCAGTTGACGCTGCTGCGAATGGGTATCGAGCGGATCAACGACATTGTCGCGGTTGCCAGGGTGGGCGGGGTGGGGGTCAGCGACGCAAGCATCTCGTTCGTTAACGATGCCTTCGAGCGCCAGACCGGATTTTCCCGCGAGGAAGTCATCGGGCATCCGCCAGATATTCTGCGCCACGTGATGGGCGAAGACTTGGTGAAAAGCCTTGCCCAGGAAGCCATTGAGCCGAATGCACATACCCTGTTGCGCCGGGAGGTGCTGCTGCGACGCCGCGACGGCACCACGTTCTGGATGGATCTGGACGTCGTGCCTGTGCACGATGACCAGGGTCAGCTCACCCACTGGATGGCGGTGGGGCGCGACGTGACCGAGCGCAGGCTGGCTGAAGAAAAATCCACCACCTTGCTTTTTTCGACTCGCTCACCGGCCTCCCCAACCGCCAGTTGTTGATGGAGCGCCTGGAAACAACCCTCAATGATTGCGCGTTCACTGGCCAGGAAGGGGCCTTGATGTTCATCGACCTTGATAACTTCAAGGTGCTTAACGACACCATGGGCCACTCACACGGCGATCTATTGCTGCAACGTGTGGCCGAACGTTTGGCGCAATGCCTTCGCAAATCGGACACCGTGGCGCGCATTGGGGGCGACGAGTTCGTGATCCTGCTGCAAGACTTGGGCGTTGATCCTGACGTGGCCGAAGCCAAGACGAATGCCGTGGCCGCCAAGATCCTGGCCAAGATGAGCGAACCCTTCGAGTTGGGCGACGACTACGTGCACTACAGCACTACCAGCATCGGAGTAACGCGGTTTGGCGCTGGGCGCGGAGAGGTCAGCGAACTGCTCATGCAGGCCGATCTGGCCATGTATCAGTCCAAGGACATGAATGGCAACACGATTGCCTTCTTCAATCCGGCGATGCAGGACTCCATTCATGCCAGCGCGGCACTCAGCGCCGATCTGCGGGCGGCTATGCAGGCAGGCGATCAGTTCAGCGTCAATTACCAACCGCTGTTCGACCGTGTGCGCCGAGTTGTTGGCGTGGAGGCATTGCTGCGCTGGCGACATCCGGTGCGAGGCATGATCAGCCCGACGGAGTTCATCCCGGTCGCAGAAAACACGGGCCTAATCCACTCCTTGGGCCTGTGGGTGCTAGAGCAAGCCTGCGCCCGCCTGGCGGCTTGGGCGCGCAACTCGCATACGGCGCAACTAGGCATCTCGGTCAACGTCAGCGTACGTCAGTTCCGCCACCCCGAGTTCGTCAACCAGGTGATGTCCACTATTTCTCACTACCGCGTGCAGCCTCGTCTGCTGCGTCTGGAGTTGACGGAGAGCCTGTTGATTGACCGGCTGGACATTACTTTGGCCCGTATGCATGCGCTCAAGCAACTGGGCGTGAGCTTCTCGCTGGACGATTTTGGTACCGGCTATTCGTCGCTCTCCTATCTCAAGCGACTGCCTTTGGATCAGTTGAAAATCGACAAGAGCTTTGTGGCCGACTTGCTGACCGACCCGAGCGATGTCGCCATTGCCCGGACAGTCATAGAACTTGCACACAGTTTGCGCTTGCCGGTGGTGGCCGAAGGGGTGGAAACCGAAGCGCAGTACGAGTTCCTGGTGGAGTGCGGATGCGACCGGTTTCAGGGGTTCCTGCTGGCCAGCCCGATGCCGGCCAATGATCTCGAAACCTTTATACAAGGCCAGATGCTGCAGTGAGCGGAGGCCTGGCCTGGTAGTTCAATCCGAAGTCAGCCTGGATGCTCTTCAGCCGACGTTCAACCCAGATTTCCCATTAGGGCCTGGGATGGCAGCGAGGGCAGTTGCGAGGCAGTTTGGTCCCGACTGAGGAGCCCATAGCCGTAGCTATGGGCGACGAGGAGGGGCCGAAATGACCGCAAATGCACCGCTGACGCCCAGGCAGCACCGAAGGTGCGCCTAATGGAAAATCTGGGTTCAAGGTTTAGTTTCTCTTCAGATGTGCCAGCGGCAAGGTGCCGACTGCTTTTACCTCGCCGAGAGAGAAGCTCGTGTGCAAGTCTTTTACGCCGGGTAGGTTGAGCAGCACATCGCGCGCAAATTGGCTGAAAGCGTCCAGGTCGCGGCTCACCACTTGTAGCTCGAACGTGCCGGAGCCGCTAATGTAATGACACGAGATGACTTCGGGCAGGTGGCGGATGTGCACTTCCAGTTCGCGCGTCACGCTGCCCGCATTGCGCTCCGCGTCCAGTCGCACGAAGGCCAGCACACCCAGGCCGATCTTGTGGCGGTCAATTTCAGCTCGGTAGCCGCGGATGATGCCGGCCTCCTCAAGCGCCCTGACCCGCCTCCAGCATGGCGCGGCAGAAAGCCCCACGCGCTGAGCAAGTTCGGTGTTCGTGAGCCGCCCATCAGCTTGCAGGTGCTGCAAGATGGCCAAGTCATAAGAATCAAGTGTTTCCATTTATGCCTGATTTTAGAAAGAATATTTCCTTTAGGGCCTTGATAACGGGTTGCAAAGAAAACACTTATCGCTGCAGGCGGCATACACTTTGCTTTTACACGGCGCAGCTCTCGCCCGGTGTTCTGCAGGCATGGAATCAGACGCAACAACAGCGCTTTCTGGCTGCATTGCCTCCAGGCTGGCGGGTGTAGCACACCAGTCGAGGCCGCGCCCGCACGAAGGAGACACCACAATGAATGCCCCACTACCCGAGCACATTCGCAAGGCGCTGGAAACCGTCACGCTTGATGACAAGTACAGTCTGGACTATGGTCGTGCGTTCATGAGCGGCGTGCAGGCGCTGGTCAAGCTGCCCATGCTGCAGCGCCAGCGCGACGCGCTCGCGGGCAAGAATACAGCCGGCTTCATCAGTGGCTACCGGGGCTCGCCACTGGGTGGCTACGATCAGGCCCTCTGGAAAGCCAGGCAATACCTGCAGGCCCAGAACATCGTCTTCCAGCCTGGTGTCAATGAAGAGCTCGCGGCCACTGCTTTGTGGGGCACGCAGCAGATGGGTTTCGCGCCCCCCGGCACCAACAAATTCGACGGCGTGTTTGGCATCTGGTATGGCAAGGGTCCGGGCGTGGATCGTTGCTCCGACGTGTTCAAGCATGCCAACATGGCGGGCACCACGCCTTGGGGCGGCGTCATTGCAGTGGCGGGCGACGACCATGTGGCCAAGAGCAGCACCGCCGCACATCAGAGCGATCACATCTTCAAGGCCTGTGGACTGCCGGTATTCTTCCCGGCATCGGTGCAGGACATTCTGGATCAGGGGATACATGCCTTTGCCATGAGCCGGTATGCGGGTGTCTGGGCTGGCATGAAGACCATCCAGGAGATCGTCGAATCCAGTGCCACCGCCATGATCGATCCCGAGCGGGTGCAGATTCGGCTGCCAGAAGATTTCGAAATGCCCCCGGGTGGGGTGCACATCCGTTGGCCCGATGCGGCCCTGGAACAGGAGGCGCGCCTGTTCCACTACAAGTGGTACGCCGCTCTTGCATACATACGTGCCAACCGGCTCAACCACAACGTCATCGAGGGGCCGCATGATCGCTTCGGGATCATTGCCAGCGGCAAGGCCTATAACGACACCCGCCAGGCGCTGATGGACCTCGGCCTCGATGATGCCACCTGCCGCCAGCTCGGCATCCGCCTGCACAAGGTCAACGTCGTGTGGCCCCTGGAAGCGGCGACCACACGCGAGTTCGCCACCGGCCTGCGCGAGATACTGGTGGTCGAGGAAAAGCGCCAGGTGATCGAATACCAGATCAAGGAAGAGCTCTATAACTGGCGGGCCGACGTGCGCCCCACGGTGGTGGGCAAATACCACGAAGGGGGTGAGGGTGATTTCAGCGGGGGCGAATGGTCGCAGGCAAATCCCACGGCCAACGAGCTCTTGCGTGCCAACGCCGATCTTTCGCCCGCGCTGATTGCACGCGCGATCGCGCAGCGGCTGAAAAAGCTGGGCCTTGATGCCGACATGGCCGCACGCATTGATCGCCAGCTTGCCATCCTCGACGCGTCTGAGCGAAACCTGAAGGCCCTGGAAGTGTCGGGTGCGGGGGCTGATCGCCAGCCCTGGTTCTGCTCCGGGTGTCCGCACAACACCAGCACCCGCGTGCCAGAGGGTTCGCGGGCCATGGCGGGTATAGGCTGCCACTTCATGACCATCTGGATGGATCGGGCCACCGTGGGCTTCACGCAAATGGGTGGAGAAGGCGTCCCTTGGGTGGGGCAGCAGCCGTTCAGCAAGGAGCAGCACGTTTTTGCCAACCTGGGCGACGGTACCTATTTTCACAGTGGTTCGCTCGCCATCCGACAGTCGATCGCCTCGGGGGTGAACATCACCTACAAGATCCTCTACAACGACGCGGTGGCCATGACAGGGGGCCAGCAAATTGGCGAGCGGCCGGAGGGGCTGTCGGTGATCCAGATCGCGCAGAGCATGCGCGCAGAGGGCGCAGCCAAGATCACAATTGTGACGGACGAGCCTGAGAAGTACCAGCATGCGCGCGAGCATGGCCTGCCCGATGGCATCGAGATCCAGCACCGCGACAGGCTTGACGCCGTGCAGCGAGAGTTCCGGGAAATTGCGGGCACCACCGTCATCATCTACGACCAGACCTGCGCCACCGAAAAGCGCCGCCGCCGCAAGCGCGGCACCCTGGAAGACCCCGCTCGGCGCGTGATTATCAATGAACTGGTCTGCGAGGGCTGTGGCGATTGCAGCGTGCAGAGCAACTGCCTCAGCGTGGAGCCGCTTGAGACTGAATTTGGTCGCAAACGCACCATTAATCAGAGCACCTGCAACAAAGATTATTCCTGTCTGAAAGGCTTCTGCCCGAGCTTCATTACCGTGGAGGGTGGAAATCTCAAGAAAAAAGCCAAGGAAAAATTCAGCGCTTCACCTTATGAACTGGGCGCGCTGCCGGAGCCCGAACTTCCATCCATGCCCACCGCCTATGGCATTGTGGTGGCGGGGGTGGGAGGCACAGGTGTCATCACCATTGGGCAGTTGCTCGGCATGGCCGCGCATATAGAAGGCAAGGGCATCGTCACGCAAGATGCGGCAGGCTTGGCGCAAAAAGGAGGTGCCACCTGGAGTCATGTGCTGATCGGCAACGCGCAGGACGACATTCGCACCACCCGCGTGGGTATGGCCGCCGCCGACCTGGTGATCGGCTGCGACCCGATTGTTTCGGCAAGCAAGGAAACCGTGCTGCGCATGCGCGAAGGTCGCACGCATGTGGCGCTGAACGTGCACGGCACCCCCACGGCCGCCTTCGTGCGAGACGGGGCATGGAGTAACCCGGCCGAGCAGTGCGCTGCCGATATCGTCCGCGCTGTGGGTCCCGGCGGCTTCAGCGGCTTCGATGCCGACGCCGTGGCCAGTCGCCTGATGGGAGACACGATCTATATCAACCCCATGATCCTGGGCTACGCTTGGCAAAAGGGTTGGGTGCCGCTTGGCCGCGAGGCGTTGATGCGCGCCATGGAGCTCAATGCGGTTCAGGTGGAAAACAACAAGACCGCCTTTGAATGGGGGCGCCAGGCTGCGCATGATTGGGGGCGCGTCGAAAAGCTTCTGGGTCAATCTGGTGGCGCGCAGGTGATCGAATTCAAGAAGCGCGAAACCCTGGAGTCCATCGTGAAGCGCCGTGTGGAGTTTCTCACCGGCTACCAGAACGCGGCTTATGCCGAGCAGTACCGTGCCTTCGTGGCACGGGTACAGCAGCAGGAAGCTCCGTTGGGCAAAACGACTCTGAGCGAGGCCGTGGCCCGCTACCTGTTCAAGCTCATGGCTTACAAAGATGAGTACGAGGTTGCCCGCCTGCATACCGATCCGGCCTTTCTGGAGCGGATCAACGGCATGTTTGAGGGAGATTTCACGCTCAACTACCATTTGGCGCCGCCCATGACAGCCAGCCGCAATGACAAAGGCGAACTGGTCAAGAAAAAATACGGACCCAGCATGCTGCGTAATTTCCGTTGGCTGGCTCGGCTGCGGGGCTTGCGAGGCACGGCCTTCGACATTTTTGGCAAGACCGAAGAGCGCCAGACTGAGCGCGCGCTGATCCAGCAGTATCGCGCCAGCATGGAGGAGGTGCTGAAGACGCTGAACGCTCAAAACCACGCTGTGGGTGTGGAAATTGCCCGTATCCCCGAGCAGATCAAGGGATACGGCCACGTCAAGGAGCGCAACCTGAAGGCTGCGCGCATTCGGTGGGATGAGTTGCTGACCGCCTACCGTAACCCTGTGGAGCCGGGTTCGGGGCGCCAGCAGGCGGCGTGATTAAGGGGCGGTAGGCGGCCTGATTAGTGGAGCCGGCAGATTGCCGGCTCCCAACCGCCACAGGCCAGCATAGAATAGCAAGTTCCCTTGGAGTGCCCGCGAAGGGTGCTTTCGCGCGAGCGTCTTAACCTCGTGCGTCCATTTCACCCCCTTTTCCCAGGAGTTCGCTGGTGTTTATTTCCAATGCTTTTGCCCAGACCGCCCCAGCCGCTGCAGCGGAAGGTGGCATGACTTCCTCGTTGATGAGCATGCTGCCGCTGCTCTTGATGTTCGCGGTGCTTTATTTCATTATGATCCGTCCGCAAATGCGCAAGCAAAAGGAGCATCGCGCCATGATCGACGCTTTGGCCAAGGGCGACGAGGTGGCCACCGCTGGCGGCCTGATGGGCCGCGTCACAGGCATCTCCGAAGGCAGCCTGACGCTGCAGATCGCCAATGGCGTCGAAGTGCAGATGCAGCGCAGTGCCGTGGTACAGGTGCTGCCCAAGGGAACCATTAAGTAAGCTGCAGAGTCTCATCGACTCACGCATTTTTCGGCTTTGCGTTTCGCGTTTCGCGTTTCGCGTTTCGATTCCAGTTTCCACCTGCTCCTGGTACTTTGCTTCACTACCTTGTATTGAAGCGAAGTACCGATCCTGTTGCTGCCCCGGCTGCCTTGGCTGCCGATAGTTCGAGTCTCTTCCCATGAACCGTTATCCGTTATGGAAATACGCCGTCATCGTCGTCGCGTTGCTGGTGGCGGCTATCTACGCCCTGCCCAATCTGTTCGGCGAGGCCCCGGCAGTGCAGGTGTCGGCTGGCAAGACCTCCACGAAGATCGACACTTCTACGCAGGAGCGCGTTGAGCAGGCGCTGAAGGCAGCCAGCCTGGAGCCGGACATGATCACGCTGGACGCCGGCTCGGTGCGTGCGCGGTTCACCAATACCGACGACCAGCTCAAGGCCAAGGACGCGATCCAGAGCGCTTTGGTGCCAGACCCATCCGATGCCGCCTACATCGTGGCACTCAACCTGGTGTCACGCTCGCCCGCCTGGCTGTCAGCCTTGCATGCCAAGCCGATGTACCTGGGCCTTGATCTACGGGGCGGGGTGCATTTCATGCTCCAGGTGGACATGCGCACGGCGCTGACCAAGCGACTGGATACGCTTGCCAGCGACATCCGGTTGGCACTGCGCGAGAAGGACGTGCGCCACGGCGGCATCAGCCGTGAGGGCCAGACCATCGAAATTCGGGCCCGCGATGCGGCTACGCTGGAGGCAGCGCGCCGCGTGATTACCGATCAGCTCACTGATCTGCAACTTACCCCTGGCACCGGCTCCGACCCCACGCTGGTGGCCACCTTCAAGCCTGAGGCGCTGCGCAAGGTGCAGGATCAGGCCATCAAGCAGAACATTACCACCTTGCACAACCGGGTCAATGAACTGGGCGTGGCGGAACCAGTGATTCAGCAGCAAGGTGCCGACCGCGTTGTGGTCCAGCTGCCTGGGGTGCAAGATACCGCCAAGGCCAAGGATATCCTGGGTCGTACCGCCACGCTGGAAATGCGGCTGGTCGACGAAAGCGCCGAAGGCCAGGCGGCCGAGCTCAGCAACGGCCCCGTGCCTTTTGGATCCGAGCGATTCATGCAGCGCGACGGCCGCCCTGTCATTGTCAAGCGTCAGGTCATCATCACAGGAGACAGCCTGACGGACGCCCAACCTGGGTTTGATTCTCAGACGCAGCAGCCCAAGGTCGATCTGACCGTGGACGCCAAAGGTGGCCGCATCATGCGCGACACCAGCCGCGAGAACCTGAAAAAGCGCATGGCCATCATCTTGTTCGAAAAGGGCAAGGGCGAGGCGCTGACCGCGCCGGTCATTCAGGGCGAACTCGGCAACCGGTTCCAGATTTCTGGCTCCATGACCGTCGCAGAGGCCAACGACCTCGCGCTGCTGCTGCGCGCCGGTTCTCTGGCCGCGCCTATGGAGATCATCGAGGAGCGCACCATTGGACCGAGCCTCGGTGCGGAAAACATCAGCAAGGGCTTCAACAGCGTGTTTTGGGGCTTCGTCGCTATTGCGATCTTCATGATGGTCTACTACGCGCTTTTTGGCGTGTTCTCGGCCATAGCGCTTTCATTTAACCTGCTTTTGCTGGTGGCCACGCTCTCCATGCTACAAGCCACGCTCACCTTGCCTGGCATGGCGGCGATGGCACTGGCGCTGGGTATGGCAATTGATGCCAACGTGCTGATTAACGAGCGTATTCGCGAAGAGCTGCGCGCTGGTGCCTCGCCGCAGGGGGCTATCTTCGCTGGTTATGACCGCGCCTGGGCCACCATTCTCGACTCCAACGTCACTTCGCTGATCGCAGGTTTGGCTCTGCTGGCATTTGGATCTGGCCCGGTTCGAGGTTTCGCCGTGGTGCATTGCATCGGTATTCTTACCTCCATGTTCTCGGCCGTGTTCTTCTCACGCGGGTTGGTGAACCTTTGGTATGGCGGTCAGAAGAAGCTCAAGTCTGTGTCTATCGGCACCGTGTGGCGGCCCGAGCCTGAGGCGCAAGCGTTGGAAAAACCCGGGAAGTCAGCGTAAGGGAAGACCAAGTCATGGAATTTTTCAGGATCAAGCGGGACATCCCGTTCATGAAGCACGCGTTGATTTTCAACGTGATTTCTTTCCTCACCTTTGCACTGGCCGTGTTTTTCCTGGTCACTCGTGGGCTGCACCTGTCGGTGGAGTTCACGGGCGGTACCGTCATGGAGGTCGCCTACAGCCAGCCCGCCGACCTGGTCAAGGTGCGTGAAACGGTGTCCTCCATGGGCTATGGCGAAGTGCTGGTGCAGAATTTCGGCACTTCCCGCGACGTCATGATCCGCTTGCCTGTGCTCAAGGATCAGACCTCCGCACAGCAGAGCGCTCAGGTGCTGGAAGCGCTCAGAGCGGTCACGCCCGATGTCGAGATGCGCCGTACGGAATTTGTGGGGCCGCAGGTGGGCCAGGAACTGGCGGTTGACGGCCTGAAGGCGCTCGCCTTCGTGATCATTGGCATCATGATCTACTTGGCGGTGCGCTTCGAGTGGAAGTATGCGGTGGCCGGTATCATCGCCAACCTCCATGACGTCGTGATCATCATGGGCTTCTTCGCGTTCTTTCAGTGGGAGTTCTCGCTGTCGGTGCTGGCGGCTATCTTGGCGGTTCTGGGTTATTCGGTGAACGAGTCGGTGGTGATTTTTGACCGTATCCGAGAGGCTTTCCGGCGCTTTCGCAAGATGACCCCCATTGAGGTCATTGACCATGGCATTACTGCCAACATCAGTCGCACTATCATCACCCACGGCTCCACGCAGGTGATGGTGCTGGCGATGCTGCTGTTCGGTGGCGAGGCGCTGCACTACTTTGCCATGGCACTGACCATTGGCATTTTGTTCGGCATTTATTCCTCAGTGTTCGTGGCGGCAGCCATTGCCATGTGGCTGGGCGTCAAGCGTGAGGACCTGATCAAACCGAATCGCCGTGACGGGGATCAGAATGATCCCAATGCGGGCGCCGTGGTGTAACGTCTTCCTGGGAGACCACCGTTTATGGAGCGCCGAAGTCGAAAACCAAGGCCCTCGTGTTTGCCGCGTGCGATACTAGGTTGAGGCCTTTTAGTGGCCGAGCAAATCACCCATGTCCACGTCTTCGCAGCCGCTAACGCCTGATCGCCAACTGGCTTGGCAGGCGCGCGAGCAGTTTGCTCAGGTGCTCGAGCCCCTGTTCGCGGACTTGGTCGCTCCCATTCAGCAACTGCTGGCTGAACTTTCTCAAAGCAGCAGCGCCTCTTCACTTGAAAAGGCACGCCTAGCGATGGACGCCTCGCGGATTTTCGCGGCCGAAAGCAAGCGCTGGGCGGCGTCTGCCGTTCAGGGCTGGCGCATAGCCCTGAAGGACGAGACCGTTGCCAGTTCACCTGCCGGCCAGCGCCAAAAACTGGAACTGCTGGACGACGAAGTGGTTGAGCGGGAGATTCTCGCCTCGCGTCTCAGCCTGGGTGTTCAGGAAACCGCGCATTGGGAACTCAACGATCTGCGCCTGCGCATCCAGCGGTTGGAGGGTGGCCGGGAATTGTCTGGCGATGACGTGTTCCGACCCGAGGTGCTCGCAAGCTTGCTTATAAAAGCCTGGGTGGAGTGCGGTCTCTCCCGAGAAATGTGGGCTCTGGTGCACGAGAGCGTGCGGGCTGTGTTGGCCACGCGCATGACCGAGGCCTATCAAGGGGTCAATGAGTTTCTGATCCAGCAGGGGGGAATGGCTGACATTGATCTGAAGCCCATGGTCAAGCGGGCGGAGGATTCCGGCGGCGGAGTTCAGAACTCCCATGGAGATCGGGGCTCAGCCATGCGTCTTGACGCAAGAGCCGAGTTCGAAAACAGTGTGGGCGATACCCATTCTCCCGTGGCTCGAGAAGGTATGGAGGCGCGGGCCATGTCCATGGGTACGCCTCTGGGCCGCGCGCGTCAGCGAGCCCGGGATGTCCTCGGCCAAGTGCGGCGCTTGTTGGCCGATCGGGGAACCGAAGAAAATTTGCCGGGATCGGGTAGATCCTGGAGCGCCGATGCAGGGCATTTGGCGCAGCCTTCACCAGCGTCGCCAGCGCCATCAGCATCACCTGACGATGCGAATACGGTGCTGGGAGATAACGATACCAGCTTGCTTCCAGATCCGCCCTCGCCTCCTCTGGCCCGGGCGTTGCTCGAGCAGCGCGACCCATTCGCTGCCACCCACGAAATGAAGCCAGGTGGTGAGCCGGTCACCATGGTGGTTCCGGTGAGCGTCGAGGTGGCGGCGAAGCGGCTGTGGGAGCGGGCCAACGAACTGAAGGCCAAGGCCGAGAGGCCTAGTGAGAAGGCGATTATCGAGATCGTGGCGCTGATGTTTCAGGCGATCCTTGCGGAAGAGCGTATTCCGGCCACGGTGCGGGTCTGGTTTGCGCGTTTGCAGATTCCCGTGCTGCGGTTGGCTTTGGCAGAGCCGGATTTCTTTGCCTCGGTGGAGCATCCGGCGCGGCAGCTGATCGACCGCATGGGCGCATGCGCGCTGGGGTTCGATGCCGGAGACATTGCTGGCAGCCAACTCGAGCGCGAGATCAAGCGTATCGTGCAGGTGATCGAGCAGTACCCGGAAACTGGCCGGCGCGTCTACCAACTGGTGTTCGAAGAGTTCAAAAAATTCCTGGGTCGTTCACTCACGCAAGGCAGTACCACGCAGGCGGCAACCTTGGCGCAGCAGGTGGAGCAGAAGGAGGCGTTGTCGATCCAGTACACCATCGAGCTTCGCAAGATGCTGTCATCGGTGCCAGTGGGCGAAGAAGTTCGCGAGTTCCTGTTCCGCGTCTGGGCGGAGGTGCTGGCGCTGGCGGCTGTTCGGCTGGGCTCCCAGCATGAGCAGACTTTGCGCTACAAGCAGGCGGCGGCTGATCTTCTGTGGTCGGTCAGTGCCAAGGCCGCGCGCGCCGATCGTAGCCGTGTGGTGCTGCAGTTGCCTTCTTTGCTCCACACCTTGCGTGAGGGCATGGCCACCCTTGCCATGCCGGTGGATGCGCAGGATCAGCACATCAAACTGGTCAACGACGCCGTCATGCAGGCCTTTGTTTCCCGTGCGGAGGGCATGTCTGCCGACACGCTGGAAGAGTTGGCACGAGGTTTGACCGGTCTGGAGGATGTCGTGTCCAACGATGCAGACGGGGATGTGTTGCTCGACCCCGGGCTGATTGAGATGATGTCCGGTGTTGATGCCGCGGCGCTGGAGGTTATTTCCAGTGGTGGTTCAAAGCCCGGTGCGGGCTCCCTGGCATGGGCGCGCGAGCTGGAACTGGGTGCGTGGTTCGTGCTGGAGCTGTCCGGAGGGGTGGTGCAAGTGCAGTATGTGTGGCGTAGCCAGCGTGGTCAGTTGCATCTGTTTGCGTCAAGTCCGGGCAAGAGCTATCTGGTGCAAACCCGCCGACTGGCCTCCTACCTGCAGGCCGGCCTGCTGGTGCCAGTGGAGGACGAGGCGCTGACTGTGCGCGCCACGCGTGAGGCCCTGAAAAAATTGGCTCCCTCCTGAGAGACTTTGAACAGGCTCTCAGGCATGCCCGAGTCGCTGAAACAATCCGCCGGGCAAACGGCCCACTCGGCCGTCTAGCTCCAATTCAAGCAGCCTTGCCTGCAATGTGGCAGTGGGCAACCCGGTGCGCGCCTGCAGGGCGTCCAGGCTGGCTGGGTCGGCTCCGAGCGCCATCAGCAATCCGGAATCGTCAGCGGTTCCCGTGGCCGGGGGCGGCGGCGTCACGGTGAAACTTGCGGTGGTTGGCCAACGCAGCTCCTCCAGCACATCCTGTGCGCTCTCGACCAGCTTGGCACCCTGCTTGATCAGGGCGTGGCAGCCGCGTGACTGTGTGCCGTGAATCGACCCCGGGATGGCGAAAACTTCCTTGCCCTGCTCGCTGGCCAAACGAGCAGTGATGAGGGAGCCCGATTGCAGGGCCGCTTCGACCACCAACGTGCCCTGCGCCAATCCTGAGATCAGCCGGTTGCGCTTCGGAAAATTGCCGGGCAGTGGTGAGGTACCCACCGGATACTCACTGACAATGAGCCCATGCCGTGCGATGCGGTGTGCGAGATCGAGGTGCTGGCGTGGGTAGACCCGATCAATGCCGGTACCAATCACGGCGATCGTGATAGGCGCGCCGGGGTCTGCCCCCTCGCTCTGCTGGCCACCTTCCAGTGCCCCTT
This sequence comes from Ottowia caeni, assembly GCF_050821495.1. Taxonomy (GTDB): domain Bacteria; phylum Pseudomonadota; class Gammaproteobacteria; order Burkholderiales; family Burkholderiaceae_C; genus Ottowia; species Ottowia caeni. The sequence goes on from NZ_CP151080.1 coordinate 537,453, forward strand.
CGTGCGCGGCCGCATCCACGCCCAGCGCAAGCCCCGAGACCACCGTGAGGCCCGCCTTTGCAAAAGCATGCGCGAACTGGTGCGCATTCAACTTGCCCTGCGGCGTAGGATTGCGGCTGCCTACAATGGCCAGCGAACGCGATGGCCGGGTCACCGGCTGCTGTGCGAGGCCATCTGAGCCGGAAGCTGGGCGACCTCCCAGCAGGTACAGCATCAAGGGTGGGTCTTCGATCGTCAGCAGGCTTTCCGGGTAACCGGGGTCCCCCAGGGTAACGATCCGCCGATCGGGCCCGTCTTCCTGGCCGGCCAGCCAGTCCAGGGTGAGCTGCAGTTGTTCCTCAAGCTTGGGAGGCTCCTTGGTCAAGGCGCTGGCCTGGCGATCGGTCACGACTTGTCTCAACGCAGCTGCGCTTTGCTGAAAAATGGCCTGAGGCAGCCCAAAGGCCGCCAGCAATTTGCGCGCGCTATCGTTGCCAACGCCCGACGTCATGGTCAGCCGCAACCAGGCGGCCAACTCCTCTCGTTCCGCGACCGAGGGCATTCAGCGAGGATTGACCAACTTGTCGCCCACCTCAACCGGATCGGTGATCTCCATCACCAAGGCGTAGGACACTCGCTCGAACGGTCGGAAAACCAAAGCCACGCCGTTACGCTCATCGGGGAGCTGAATCAGTTCGCCGCCCTCCGACAGGGTCTTGTCGAGCACTTGCGGGCCTGTAGAGCGCAGCTCCAGCACATGGCCGTTCTCGATGCCGTCACGCAGCCCCTTGTTGATCACCACCACCTGGTTTTGCGCGGCGTAGCGCACGGCACTGCCGTAGACCGACACCACACGGGCTTCAACTGGAATGCTGGGAGCGTGCGGCATGTAGCTGCGAAACTCGCGCGGTGGCTCGGGCAGGAGTCTGTCGCCGGTGCGCATTTCCTCTTTGTTGGCCAGCACGGTAATGGTGGCGGGCACCGGCAACTTCGGGCGCTGATCCTTGCTGATCAGGGCGGGGCCGTCATGGTAGCCGGCTGCCGGCATCCGAGGCGGGCGAAGTGGCTCGTCGGTCGCGTCGGAGCTCGTGTCGTAGGCCTCACCTTCGCCGCTGACCAGTTCGGCGCTGCCTACATACTGGCCTTCGTATCCGAGGATTTCCCGTGAGACGGGGTCTTTCAGTGGCGTGGCGTTTCGGAAGACGCGAAAACGCTTCGGTAAGTCCGGTCCCAGCAGCAAGGGTGCGTCGGCGGGCCCACGGACGTAGGCACGGTCACCCGAGGCCAGCAGCACGCGCCGCTCGCTGTTGGTAGCCACAATGCGCGGCGCTTGCTCGAAGGTGGCGTCGTCCACCACCAGGGGCTCGGAGAGGAAGGGCTCGATCAGGTGCGGCTGGAGCGTGGGCAATGGGCCTCCACCCAGCAGTTCGATGCGGTTGCGAGGCGACACGCGTACCGTGGCGCCAACTTCGCCTTCTGCGCTGCCGCGCACTCGCAGGCGAGCACGGTCGCCCGAGCGATCCAGATAGAGCTGCTGCCCGGGGTAGATCAGATGCGGATTCCGAATCTGATCCATGTTGATGCCCCACAGGGCAGGCCAGCGCCAGGGCGAGCGCAGAAAGCGGCTAGAAATCCCCCAAAGCGTGTCTCCACGACGCACCGTGTATTCGTCCGGCGCATCGGGTGCAAGCTCTGACAGGGGGACGCCGGCCTGTGCCACTTGCGCGGCCATGCTCCGCTGTGCGGCGGTCACTGGGTAGTTGGGGCCTTGCTGGGCCATGGCCATGGCACTCGGCAGCAACGTCAGCCAGCCCAGAGCCAATGCGCTGCGCCATCCTTGAGGGGGCGTAAAACTGTGTTTCATTTTGTTGTGGCTAGGCAAAAGACATGACAGGCTACCGGACATTCTTGCATCCAACCCTTTGGCGGGCAATGAAAATAGGCGAAGGCGCCAGCACAAACCTTGAAAAATAGCGAAAATAACTACATCTTCCTGCTTTGCACATGGCACTCCTTCCCATTCTCCGTTATCCCGATTCTCGCCTGCACAAGGTCGCAAGACCAGTGGAGGCCGTAGACGCCCGTATCCGCTCGCTGATAGCCGACATGTTCGAGACCATGTACGACGCCAAAGGCATCGGCCTTGCCGCCACACAGGTGGACGTGCACGAGCGCCTCATCGTCATCGACACGTCGGAAGAGCGCAACGAGCCCCTGGTGCTGATCAATCCTGAATTGGTCTGGGCCAGTGAGGAGCGCCTGAAGGGCGATGAAGGCTGCCTGTCGGTTCCCGGTATCTATGACGGTGTCGAGCGCGCGGCGCGAGTCAAGGTGCGTGCCCTGGATGCTGAAGGGCGTTCCCGCGAGATTGAGGCTGAAGACCTGCTGGCTGTATGCATCCAGCACGAAATGGACCACCTCATGGGCAAGGTCTTTGTCCAGTACCTTTCGCCGCTCAAGCAGGGGCGTATCAAGACAAAGCTGTTGAAGCAGGAAAAGCAGGAAAAGCAAGAACGCCGGGAGCACCAGGAGAGCGCGTGATGATGTCGGCCGCGCGCACCTTTGGGGCTACGATGCTGCTGGCCGTGGCTGCGATCTTGGTCGGGTGTGCCGCCAACCCTGAAAAAATCGCTGCCGGCACGCCGCGAGCCTCAAGTGCTGGAGGCCCTTGGTTCGCCTACCGCGCGTTATCCCTTGGCAGACGGCGAGCGTCTACAGTACTCCATGCAGCCCGCCGGGCAGCTCGTCTATAACGTCGATTTTGATGCGACTGGGCGTCTGGTGCGCGCGGAGCAAGTCCTCAACGAAGGCCTGTTCCCTCAGCGCATTGTGCCCAACCGCTGGACGCGCGACGAAATTCTGCGTGAATATGGTCCGCCGGCGCGAACCGAAGGGGTTCACAATTTCAAAGGTCGCATTTGGGTCTGGCGTTACGCTGACGGCCCGGTCTGGCGCCTGCTTTTCATTGATGTCGACCCACAAGGCATTGTGCGCGGCTACAGTGTGGGTGATGAGCCCATGCCGGAGCCCCATGAACCCGCACGATGAGAAGTCATTAGGCTCTGTTGGCGTTGCGCGTTTCGCGCCGGAAGTAGGCGGGGTGTGCGGTGGGTACCGCAAAAGTCATTTTTGGTTCTTTAGTCGTCGTACTTGCCTCCTTCTTCGTCATTCCCGCGCAGGCGGGAATCCAGGGGGCCTATCCACCGTTGCCTGGATCCCCGCCTGCGCGGGGATGACGATGGGAAAGCATCTGCGGGGATGTTCGGAGGGCGGCCAAGCTAGGCGTCAGAATCACTTTTAATACAACCTCTGAGGGGTCTCACGGCTGACAGCGTTTGGAGTCTGGCGCGAACCTGGTCTCACTATCTAAAAAATATAAATGTCTTCCCCCATGAAAGTTGCGTTTGCCGGAACGCCAGAATTTGCCAGCGTGGCACTACAGCGTTTGCATGCGGCCGGCTTCAGTATTCCGCTTGTCCTGACACAGCCTGACCGTCCGGCTGGTCGCGGCATGAAGCTACAGGCTTCGCCCGTCAAGCAATTCGCGCTGGAGCACAACATTCCGGTGGCGCAGCCGCGCAGCCTGCGGCTGGACGGTAAATATCCTCAGGACGCCGAAGAGGCGCGTGCCGCCCTCCAAGCCGCTGATCCAGACGTGCTGGTGGTTGCCGCCTACGGGCTCATCTTGCCGCAATGGGTACTCGATGGACTCCCTGTGCGGCGCGAAGGGTCCTTGCCTTGGCTTGGGTGCCTGAACATCCACGCCAGCCTGCTGCCGCGCTGGCGTGGCGCAGCGCCCATTCACCGCGCCATAGAAGCCGGCGACACGGAGACCGGTGTCACCATCATGCAGATGGACGCAGGGCTCGACACGGGCGACATGCTGCTGATCGAAAAATTGCCCATCACATCGCGCGACACCACGGGTGCGCTGCATGACAAGCTGGCTGCGCTGGGGGGCAGGTTGATCGTAGAGGCACTGGAGCTGGCGGCCTGCGGTGGTTTTCAGCCTGTGCCGCAGCCGCAGCAAGGCATCACCTACGCGCACAAGATCGAAAAGCAAGAGGCCGCCATCGATTGGACTCAAGCGTCTGAGGTGATCGAGCGCCGCATACGCGCGTTCAACCCGTTTCCTGGCGCTGGAACGTCGGCTCATGGCGCCCAGGTCAAAGTCTGGAGTGCAACATTGGAGGCCTTCCCGGAGGCGCCGCTGACGACCAGCGAGCCAGGCCGCGTTCTGAGCATCGACTCGACAGGCATCTTCGTGCAATGCGGCACCGGTGTGCTGTGTTTGACCGAGCTGCAACGCGCGGGTGGCAAGCGACTGCCCGCAGCCGACTTCCTGCGCGGCTTCACTCTGGCCGTGGGCGATCAACTCGGTGAGCTGGCGGCATGAGCATGCCACTGCCACCGGGGCTGACGCCACGCGCCCGTCTGGGCAACTGGCTCTCCCGTCGGGTCGATGCCATCGCCCACACCGCCCGGCATCCTCTGTACTGGGTTGGCGCGCGAGATATGGCCGGCGTCTCGATCGGGCTTTCGGCCTGGTCCTTCATGACCGGCGTGGCCATGGTCAAGTCCGGCATGTCGCTGACCGAGGCGGTGCTCATGTCCCTGCTGGTGTTTGCTGGCAGTGCGCAGCTGGCGGCCCTGCCGCTGATCGCAGCCAGTGCGCCACTATGGGTGATCCTGGCGACCGCGTTCTGCGTCAACCTGCGCTTTGTGGTGTTCAGTCTGCACTTGCGTGATTACCTCATGTTCCTGCCCAGGGTCAAGCGCATGTACCTGGGGTATTTCACGGGCGACGTCACCTACGTGCTCTTCACGAGCCGTTTTCCAAAACCGGCGCAGACCGACACCCAGCGCCGCGCCCAGATGGCTTATTTGTGGGGCGGCAACTCCACCAACTGGGTTACCTGGCAGTTTATGAGCTTGCTGGGCATCTTTTTGGGTAATGCGTTGCCCGCCCGCTGGGGACTTGAGTTCGCGGGCATTCTCGCGCTGCTGGGCGTCGCGTGTTCGCTGGCAACCAACCGGTTGCGCGCGCTATCGGCGGTGGTGGCAGGCGCAGCGGCGGTGGCTGTGTACGGCCTGCCGTATCGGCTGAACATTGTGGCCGCCATTGTCGTCGCCGTGGCCGTATGCTTGCTGATTGAGCCCTACAGTCGAACTTCGCCAGACCGGCAGTCCAATGCTGATGACAGGGGAAATCATGGCTGAGACCGATGCCTGGACATTGCTGGTGATCGTGGGCCTGACGGTCATTACCGTAGTTGCACGCAGCTTTTTCTTTATTTCGGAGCGGGAGTGGAAGGTGCCTTACTGGGCGCAACGTGGTCTGCAATACGCCCCCATCGCCGCGCTCACGGCCGTGATCACGCCCGACATCGTGATGCTCGACGGTGCGCTGGCAACACCGTGGCGCGACGCCCGTGTGCTGGCCGCCGTGGTGGCTGCCCTGTTCTATTTCTGGCGCCGCCAGTTCAGTCTGGTGCTTCCTGCGACCATGGCGGTCGGTCTGGCGGTGTACCTGCCGTTGCGCCTTGGGTTAGGCTGGTAGTCGGCCTAAAATTCAAAGGTTGAACAGGCTCCCAGGTTGGCTTGAGCGCATCGAAGCCGTGCGCGGCCCGACCCAACGCTGGTTCCCCCGTCATTCGACCTGACTCACCATTACCATCATGAACGTCATTCGCTTCTCCGATCTTTGCACCCAAGGCAAGGCCAAAGGCCAGCGCGTCTTCATTCGCGCCGATCTCAACGTGCCCCAGGATGATGCAGGCCGCATCACCGAAGACACGCGCATCCGCGCCAGCGTTCCCTGCATTCAGCAGGCTCTGGATGCAGGCGCCGCTGTCATGGTCACCAGCCACCTGGGCCGTCCGACTGAAGGGGAGGTGCGCCCCGAAGATTCACTGGCCCCTGTCGCTGAACGCCTAAGCGAGTTGCTGGGTCGCCCTGTTCCCCTCGTCAGCAACTGGACCGACGGTGTTCAGGTGGCCCCCGGTCAAGTGGTGTTGCTGGAAAACTGCCGCTGCAACAAGGGCGAAAAGAAGAACGATGAAGCGCTTTCACGAAAAATGGCAGCGCTTTGCGATATTTACGTGAATGATGCCTTCGGTACCGCACACCGCGCCGAAGCCACCACCCATGGTATGGCCCGGTTTGCACCCATCGCCTGTGCCGGCCCGCTGCTGGCTGCCGAGCTTGATGCGCTGCAAAAGGCGTTGGCGCATCCAAAGCGCCCGCTGGTGGCAATCGTCGCTGGCAGCAAAGTCAGCACCAAGCTCACCATTTTGCAAGCGCTGGCCTCCAAGGTGGATCAACTCATCGTGGGTGGCGGCATCGCCAATACGTTCATGCTCGCTGCGGGCCTGCCCATTGGCAAGTCGCTGGCCGAGCCTGACCTGCTGGATCAGGCCAAGTCAGTGATCGAACTCATGAAGCAGCGCGGCGCAGAAGTGCCCATTCCGTCCGATGTGGTCACTGCCAAGGAATTCAAGGCGGATGCCCCTGCTGCAGTGAAGAAGTCCAGCGAAGTTGAGTCCGACGACATGATCCTGGACATTGGCCCCGAAACCGCCGAGCGGCTGGCCACCCAGCTGAAAGCGGCCGGCACCATCGTCTGGAATGGCCCCGTGGGCGTGTTCGAAATGGCGTCCTTTGAAAACGGCACCAAAACCATTGCCCGCGCCATTGCTGAATCGTCCGCCTTCAGCATTGCAGGCGGTGGCGACACACTCGCTGCCATCGCCAAATATGGCATTGAAAAGGATGTTGGCTATATCTCCACGGGCGGTGGCGCCTTCCTGGAGGTGCTCGAAGGCAAGACTCTGCCCGCCTTCGAGATCTTGGCCCAGAGAGCCGCAGGCGCGTAACCTTATTGATCCGGCTCATCTTTCCGCCAGACACGTCCTTGCCACTCAGCCATGCCAGAATGCATGTGCACTAGTTAGCCAAGGAAAAGCCTGTCATGACCCATCGCGCCACCAAAATCGTAGCCACGCTCGGCCCCGCATCCAGCGACCCCGCTCTCCTGGAAGAAATGATCCGTGCTGGCGTCAATGTAGTGCGCCTCAACTTCAGCCACGGCAAAGCCGAAGACCACATTGAACGTGCACGTCTGGTGCGTGAAGCCTCCGAGAGGGCTGGTCGTGAAGTTGCCATCATGGCGGACCTTCAAGGCCCCAAGATCCGGGTAGGCAAGTTCGCGGAAGGCAAGGTCTTGCTGGTGCCTGGCGCCCCCTTCGTGCTCGACGCCAGCCGCAAGGAACCGGGCGACGTGAATGGTGTCGGGCTCGACTACAAAGAACTGCCGCGCGATGTGAAGCCCGGCGATGTGCTGCTGCTGAACGATGGGCTCATTGTGCTCACCGTGGACGCCGTACGCGGTGATGCCGTCCACACCATCGTGAAACTCGGCGGTGAGCTTTCCAACAACAAGGGCATTAACAAACAGGGCGGTGGCTTGACCGCGCCAGCCCTCACCGCCAAGGACATGGAAGACATCAAGACCGCGATGAGCTTCCAGGCCGATTATGTGGCCGTGAGCTTCCCCAAGAACGCCACCGACATGGAAATGGCGCGCCAGCTGTGTACCGTCGCAGCTGCGGAATATCGCCACAAGCCTTACCTGATTGCCAAAATCGAGCGCGCCGAGGCTATTCCGAAGCTGGCCGAAATTCTGGCCGTCAGCGACGGCATCATGGTGGCCCGTGGAGACCTGGCTGTCGAAGTGGGCAACGCAGCCGTGCCTGCCTTGCAGAAAATGATGATCCGCATGGCGCGCGCACACGACAAGCTAGTCATCACCGCCACGCAGATGATGGAGAGCATGATCACCAACCCGGTGCCCACCCGCGCCGAGGTGAGCGATGTGGCCAATGCCGTACTCGACGGCACGGATGCCGTCATGCTGAGCGCTGAAACCGCGGCCGGCAAGTACCCGCTTGAAACCGTGCAGCAAATGGCACAAATCTGCGAAGCCGCCGAAGCGCACGATCCCGTCGAGCTTGATGCCGATTTCACCGGACAGACCTTCGAGCGCATTGACCAATCCATTGCCATGGGTGCGCTTTTTACCGCCAACCATCTGGGTGCGAAAGCGATTGTCGCGCTCACGGATTCCGGCTCCACAGCGCTGTGGATGAGCCGCCACCGCGTGAACATTCCCATTTACGCGCTGACACCCAAGATCGGCACCCAGCGCAAAATGGCGCTGTACCGCAACGTGCGTCCCATGCTCATGGACACCAGCGCCCACCGCGACGAAGCCCTGGCGCAGGCTGAGGGTCATTTGAAGCGCCAGGGTGTGGTGGAAAAGGGCGACGTCTACGCCATTACCTGCGGCGAACCCATGGGCGCGCCCGGTGGTACCAACATGCTCAAAATCTGCCGCGTCGGCTAACGTTTCCAGCTAGCTTTTTTCCTGATCGCGCGCCTGAATCTTTCAGGCGCGCTCCTGGGATCGCCGAGCTCCCGCTCGGCAGTTGCAGCGTTTGCATAGAAAACAAGCGCCAAAGGTCAAACCAGCACACCAGAGACCGAGCGCCGAAACCCGCTCACTCATGCCGCAGTGCCTCAATAGGGTCCATCCGCGCTGCCCGTTGCGCCGGAAAATACCCAAAAAGAACACCCACACCCGCCGCAAAAACGAATGAAAGCAGATTGATGCCAGGCTGGAACACATAGGGCACCTGCATCAGTTGCGCCAGCAACACTGAGGCGCCCGTGGCCAGTACGACGCCAATCAGGCCGCCCAGGCTGGCCAGCACCACGGCCTCGATGAGAAACTGCAGCAGCACCTCGCGCTCAAGGGCCCCAATGGCCAGGCGCAGCCCGATCTCGCGCGTGCGCTCGGTCACGCTCACCAGCATGATGTTCATCACGCCAATGCCCCCCACCAGCAAGCTCACGGCAGCCACCGCGCCCAGCAGCGCCGTCATGACCTGCGTAGTGCCTGAGAGTGTGTCGGCCAGTTGCTTGGTATCGAGCACGTTGAAGTTGTCGTCGTCGCCGCTGGCCAGCTTGCGGGATTCGCGCAAAAGTTGGGTGAGGCTCGACTTGACGCGATCGGCATCGCTCTCCGGGTCCAGTGAGACCAGCAACGTGTTCACATTGGTGTTGCCAGTGAGGCGCCGCTGCAAGGTCTTGAGGGGCATCAGCACCACCTCGTCCTGATCATTACCGAACGAGCCCTGGCCCTTGCTCTGGAAAAGGCCGACCACCTGGCAAGGTACTTTTCCCACCCGAAGCTGCTGCCCCACCGGATCAGTGCCGCCGTAGAGCTGGCGCTGGATGGTGGAGCCAATCAGGCACACTGCGGCACCGGCGTTGAGTTCGGCATCCGTGAAAGGGCGGCCTGCGGACAACGCCCAGTTGCCGGTCTGCATCCAGGCATTGGTGGATCCGATCACGCTGCTGGTCCAGTTCTGCCCTCCGGCCACCAGGGTGGTGGAAGAGCGCGCTTCCGGAGCGACGGCGGTAATTCCAGAGATCTGCGAGGCGATCAGATCGGCATCACTGGCTTTGAAAGGAGGCGCAGTAACACCGCCACTGCCAGGGCCCATGCGCTGTCCGGGGCGGATCATCAGCAAGTTGGTGCCCAGGCTGGAGATCTGGTTCTGCACCGCCTGCGTGGCACCGCGGCCGAGTGTCACCATCGTGATGACCGCTGAAACGCCGATCACAATCCCCAGCACGGTCAGGAATGATCGCAGCAGATTGCGGCGGATCGAGCGAAGTGCCAAGAGGAGCGTATTCCACAGCATCAGCCAGCCTCCATGCTGCCTGCTGGCGTGAAGCTGCCAGGCTGCGTGGGCTCTGAATTGAGCACGTCACTGGCCACCTGCCCGTCGACAAAGCGCACGATACGATGAGCATAGGCCGCCATTTCCGACTCGTGCGTCACCATCAGTACCGTAATCCCCTCCTCGCTGTTCAGGCGCGAGAGAAGTTCCATGATCTCGTGGCTGCGCCGGGTGTCCAGGTTGCCGGTTGGTTCGTCGGCCAACAACACGGCTGGCTCGGTGACAATGGCTCTCGCGATGGCTACACGCTGCTGCTGCCCACCCGAGAGCTCTGCCGGCGTGTGGTGTTCCCAGCCCTTCAATCCGACCGATTCCAGGGCCTTCGCAGCGGCGGCATGACGACGCCCGGCGGGCTCGCCCCTGTAGAGCAGTGGGAGCTCGACATTTTCCTGGGCGCTGGTTCGCGCCAGGAGGTTGAAGCCTTGGAACACGAAACCGAAGTAGCGCCGTCTGATGCGCGCGCGCTCGTCGCGCGAAAGTGATTCAACATGCGCACCCATGAACAGGTATTCACCGCCCGTCGGCCGGTCCAGGCAACCCAGAGTGTTCATGGCGGTGGATTTCCCCGAGCCGCTGGGACCCATGATGGCCACGAACTCCCCGCGCTGAATGTCCAGGTCGACGCCTTTGAGCGCCAGGAAAGCCGTCGCGCCTTCGCCATAGCGTTTGGTCACGCCACGCAGGCGAATCATGGGAGTGGTGTCAGTCATGGTCAGAGCGCATTTGCCGAAAGTGGACCCGCGCGCGTCAAGGTCCTGTCCTTTGGTCGGTGATCACAAGATCGCCCTCACTCAATTCCGGGCTGCTCACCTCGGTGTGGCGGCCGTCGGAAATTCCCGCCTGCACCATGACCGCAGTTGGCTGCTGATCGCGCAAGATCCAGATTTGGCGCTGTTGGTCGGCGGCGGGTGCGGCGCCGGAATCGCGCGGACGGCGGGCCGCGCCTTGCGGCGGGCGAGGCATCATGCGGGAAACCAGGCTGCCACTTGTGGCCGCTGCAGCCTGCGCAGCACTTTGGCTGACGGGTGAAAAACGCAAGGCGGTGTTGGGCACCCGCAGTACACCCTGGCGTTCGATGGCAATGATGGTGGCCGTGGCGGTCATGCCAGGGCGCAGGCTCAGATCGCTGTTCTCAACGTTCAGCTTGGCGGTATAAGTGACCACGTTGTTGGTGGTCGTGGAGCCAAAAGACACGCGATCGACCAGCGCCGGGTATGGTCGGTTAGGGAAGGCGCTCACCGTGAAGCTCGCGCGCTGGCCCTTCTGCACCGAACCCACGTCCGCCTCGTCCACGCTGGCTTCCAGAACCATCTGACGCAGATCTTCCCCCAGCGTAAACAGCGTGACGGCCTGAAGGGAGGCTGCCACCGCATTGCCAGGATCGACCGTGCGGGCCAGCACCACGCCGTCGATGGGCGAACGAATGGAGGCCTTGGAGAGGTTGGTCTCCTCGGTGGAAAGCGTGGCGCGTGCCTGCGAGACCTGGGCGCGAGCGTTGCTGGTGCTGGCCACCGCCCGTGCCACTGTCGCGCGGGCGCTGTCCAGTTCTGTCGCCGAGGGCACTCGCCCGCCCGACAGGCGGGCAACCTCTTCAAAGCGGTTCAAAGTGGCGCGTGCCTCGCTCGCAGTGGCTTCATTCTGAGCCAGCCCTGCTTGCGCAGCAGCGAGCGCTGCCTGGGCCCGCGTCACGGTATCCTGGAACTTGGAACGGTCCAGTTCGAGCAGCACTTGGCCTTTTTTGACCTGATCGTTTACGTCCACCAGCACGCGGCTCACCGTGCCAGACAACTCACTGCCGATCGCTACCGAGCGAGTCGGCTTCAGGGTGCCGTTTGCCGTCACCGTGAGCGTGACGTTGCCGCGTTCAATGGGTGCCGTGACATACACCGGCGCAGCGCGCGCCGACTTCTGTTGACTCCACCACCACCAGCCTGCAGCCGCGGCCAGCAACAGTGCGAGCCCGATCCACAGCGAGGGCCGGCGCCACCAAGCGGGGGGACGGTCGCTTCCCAGCAATTGCTCAATGCTGGTGGGAGAGGGTGCAGCAGGAGAAGGGCTTGCGTCAGTCATGTGGTGTTTCAACGCGCGGTGGCGGGCATCGTATTGGCGTTGGCCGTGTCTGCGGCATCTGCGGCGCTTGCGGCCTCGGGGGCCATCCGCCCCCCAGTGCCTTGTAAAGCCGCACGTGGTCAGCCGCCAGGCTGGCGGCCACGCTAGCCTGCGCGTCTTGCGCCGAGAGCAGCGTGCGCTGCGATTGCAGCACGGTGTTGAAATCGATCAGGCCGGCCTGGTACTGTTGGCGCGCAAGCAGTTCGGCGTTGCGCGCCGCCGTGGCTGCGGCGTTCAGACTGCCCTCGCGCACTCGGTCACCCTGCAACGCTGCAAGAGCGTCTTCCACGTCTTGCAGCGCTTGCAGCACGCGCGAACCATAGGCCGCGCGTGCTTGATCCAGCGCAGCTTCCTGGGCTTGCAAGCGGCCGGCGATCGCGCCGCCGTCAAAAATGGGTTGTGTCAGCCCCGCCAGCAATGAACCGATGACGCTGGAGCCGTTGAGCAGCGACCCCAGCGTGAGCGACTGCAGACCGATCGATCCGCCCAGCCTCAATGAAGGGTAACGTGCTGCGCCGGCCTGCTTCGTTCTTGCGTAGGCGGCCTGCACTTGTGCTTCGGCTTGCCGCACGTCCGGGCGCTGGCGCAAGGTGTCGGCGGGAAAAGCCAGGGCCAGATTCTCTGGAGGCAAGGGCACGGGCGCAGCGGGCAGCGCGGCAAGATCCGCAGGGGCGCGCCCTGTCAGTACTGCCAGTCTGTTTCGCGTCTGAGACAGTGCAGTTTGCAGAAGCGGCACTTGGGCGCGAGTCTGCTCTGCGGCGGCCCGGGCCAGTTCCACGTCGAGCGATGAAACCAGACCGGCCTGGTTGCGCCAACTTGCAATCTGCAGTGCGTCATCTTGCGCAGCCAGGTTTTCCCTCGCGATTTTCAGCCGCGCTTGCTGATTGCGGAGATCGATATAAGCCAGCGCGACTTCCGCGGCCAGCGACACTTGCACGTTCACCAATGCCATCTCGGTTGCGCGAGCGTCTGCCTCTGCAGCCTCCACCCCAGCGCGTGTGCCCCCGAAAAGATCAGGCTCCCAGCTGGCATCCAGACCCAGTCCGAAGCTGTTGCGAAAGCCTTGGGCGTCGCTGTAGTTTCGCTGAGCCGAGCCTGAGCCACTTGCCGAGGGGCCCAGGCTGGCGGCAGCCACCCCTGCCATTGCGCGCGATTGCCGCAGCGCCGCCACGGCCGACTGCACCGTGGGACTGTGGCCCAACGCCTCCTCGATCAGCGCGCTGAGCGTTGCGTCGCCAAAGCGCCCCCACCAGCTGACCAAGTCGGTCGGCGGTTGATCGGGGAGGGCTTCCGCCATGCTCCATTGCGTCGGAACGGCCACCGTTGACGACCCTGGGGGCGGCAAGGGTTGCGCGCACGCGGCCAATCCGGCCACGGCGAGCAGCAGCACACCGCGATGAAGCGCAGCAGGAGTGAATGGAGTTGAACGGGACTGAGTCACACGGTGTCTATAGGGCTGGCCAGCTTATGAAGCGTGGAACAAGCATAGAGGATCCATGTGTCTGGAATGTATACAGCTTACATCTCGAACACAAAAGGTCAGCGATGCCTTTTGGAGAGATGGGTATTTTTTGTGGGAGCGGCTAAAGGGGTGTCGCAAAATGGTCTCATTCTTCTTCCCTCTCCCTCCGGGAGAGGGCCAGGGTGAGGGCAGCGGCGCATGATCTGAGACTGTCTTTGGGCGCGCCCCCTCACCCCAACCCTCTCCCGAAAGGAGAGGGAGCAATTGCCACTGCTGCACCAACCACTTTAACGACACCTTCTAAAGCTGCTCACAGCTATAGAGGTGATTGAATCGCATTTCCCGAAAGTAAGTGCCATCCGCCTCAGGAGCGTGTTCGTAGTCCCATCGCGAGTGCCAGTCCGGGCATTACCGCGAAGTGGCGCACGGCAAGGCGTACCCAGTTAAAATGCTATGTTCTCAAGGGTTTTCCTTTGGCGAGCCCTTTTCACCATCATTCATAAGACGAGTTCCCCACCATGCCTCTTGTCTCCATGCGCGAGTTGCTCGACCACGCAGCAGCCAACAACTACGGCATTCCGGCCTTCAACGTGAACAATCTGGAGCAAGTGCAGGCCGTCATGTCTGCCGCCGACGAAGTGGGTGCTCCCGTCATCCTCCAGGCCAGTGCTGGTGCGCGCAAGTATGCGGGCGAGAGCTTCATCAAGCATCTGATCGCCGCTGCCGCCGAGGCCTATCCGCATATCCCCCTGGTGATGCACCAGGATCATGGCACCAGCCCCGCCATCTGCCAGGGCGCCCTGGATCTGGGCTTCGGCTCGGTCATGATGGACGGATCCCTCAAGACAGACGGCAAGACCCCCGCCGACTTCGATTACAACGTCGACGTGACCAGGCAAGTCGTCGCCATGGCCCACAAACTGGGCGCCACGGTCGAAGGCGAACTCGGTTGCCTGGGCAGCCTGGAAACCGGTGAAGCCGGCGAGGAAGACGGCGTGGGTGCCGTCGGCAAGCTCAGCCACGATCAATTGCTGACCGACCCTGAGGAGGCCGCGCAATTCGTCAAGGCCACTCAACTCGATGCACTGGCCATCGCCATCGGCACCAGCCACGGCGCTTACAAATTTACCCGTCCGCCCACGGGCGATGTGCTGGCCATTGGCCGCGTCAAGGAAATCCACTCCCGAATTCCCAACACGCACCTGGTCATGCACGGTTCATCCTCGGTACCCCAGGAATTGCTTGCGCTCATCAACCAGTTCGGCGGCAACATGAAGGAAACCTATGGCGTGCCGGTGGCCGAGATCCAGGAAGCCATCAAGCACGGCGTGCGCAAGATCAACATCGACACCGACATCCGTCTGGCCATGACTGGCGCCGTGCGCAAGTTCCAGGCAGAAAATCCAGACAAGTTCGACATGCGCGAGTGGATGAAGCCCGCCCGCGAAGCTGCCAAGGCCATCTGCAAGCAGCGCTACCTGGAGTTCGGTTGCGAAGGCCAGGGCGCCAAAATCAAGGGCATTCCGCTTTCAGTCATGGCAGAGAAATACGCCAAGGGCGAACTGGCTCAGCAGGTGATTTAAAGCCTCAAGCGCTGGTTCGAAATTAAGAAAGCTGCTGATGCTTGTGCACAAGCGCCAGCAGCTTTTTTAGTCAGGTCTTCCTCAAGTCAAGAATGACTATGCCGACAGGTTCCGCCTTTGTAGGAGCGGCTTCAGCCGCGAAGGTCCTCCAGCACGCGATGCTTTCGCGAAAAACGAAGCGTTCGCGGCTGAAGCCGCCCCTACAAAATGCCCACGGCGGTGCCACATTGGCCTTAAGTAAGCGCCATTCCGCACTGGCGACACCAACGGCAGCGCTGAGAGAGATATGGATTCCCGCCTGCGCGGGAGTGTCGACAGCACAAGACCTGTCAATTCAGTTCCAAGGACGTTCCAAATGACCACCCCCGCCCTCCTGCACACCAGCAAACTGCACAGCCTGCCCCTGCTTGCGCGCGGCAAGGTGCGCGACAACTATGCCGTCGGCACCGACCGCATCCTCATGGTCGCCAGCGACCGCATCAGCGCCTTCGATGTCATCATGGGCGAGCCCATTCCGGGCAAGGGCCAGTTGCTGACCCAGATGGCGTTGTGGTGGTTTGAACACCTCAAAGACATTGTGCCGAACCATCTGACAGGAGAAACGCCCGAGAGCGTGGTCGCACCCGACGAAGTGGCACAGGTGGCTGGGCGGAGCATGCTGGTCAAACGCCTGAAGCCCATTCCCGTGGAAGCGGTGGTCCGGGGCTATCTGGCCGGCAGCGGCTGGAAGGAATATCAGGAAAGCCTTTCCGTGTGCGGAGTGCCGCTGCCCGAGGGGCTGAACAACGCCAGCAAGCTGCCACACTCCATCTATACCCCTGCTGCCAAGGCTGAAGTGGGTGAGCACGACGAGAACATCACCTTCGAGCGCACGGTCGAAATGATCGGCCCGGAGCTCGCTTCAAAAATCCGCGACGTGAGCATCCAGCTCTATGAACGCGCCGCCGCCATCGCCTTGAAAAAGGGCATCATCATTGCTGACACCAAATTCGAGTTCGGGCTGGACGACGCCGGCGAACTGGTCTTGATGGACGAAGTGCTCACGCCTGACTCTTCGCGCTACTGGCCCGCCGACAGCTACCAGGAAGGCAGCAACCCCCCAGCTACGACAAGCAGTTCCTGCGCGACTGGCTTGAACAAGCCCAGGTGAACGGCAAGCCTTGGAGCAAGTCCCCGCCGGCCCCTGTGTTGCCCGAGCGGGTCATTCAGGAAACAGCGGCCAAATACCGCGAAGCCATGGAGCGCCTGACGGGTTAAGGACGGGCTAAGGACGGGTCAAGGGCAGGTCTGCTGCCCCAAGCAGCTCATATCACCCGCATCCGAATCACATGAGCCATGCTCCCGATGGCGTTAATTGCAGCATCATCGGGTCTTGAGGCGACATCAATCAGGTTGTAGGCCAGAGTGTCGCGGCTGCGGTTGATCATGTCGATTACGTTCAGTTCGGCATCTGCCAACACCGACAGCACGCTTCCCAGCACGCCAGATACGTTCTCATTGGCGATCGCCAGCCGTGTGGCGCCATTGGTGCGGTCCATCCGCACGGCGGGGTAGTTGACTGAATTGGCGATGTGGCCGTTCTCCAGAAAATCAATCAACTGATCAGCCGCCATGACGGCGCAGTTCTCTTCAGATTCCTCGGTGCTGGCGCCGATATGGGGTGTGGCAATCACCCTTTCGTGGTGAACCAGTTCCGGCTCCGGAAAATCGCTCACGTAGCGACCCAGGCGCCCAGTGTTCAGGCTTTGCAGCACGGCTGCAGGGTCCACAATGCTTTCGCGCGCAAAATTGAGAAGTACCGCACCGGGCTTCAGGGCGGCGAGGGCGGCCGCGTCGATCATGTGGCGCGTGCTCTCCAGCGCCGGCACATGCAGACTTACATAATCGGAGCGTGCGAGCAAAGAAGCCAGGTTTTCCATGCGCTGCACGGCGTTGGAAAGGCGCCATGCCGCATCGATCGAGAGCGCAGGGTCGAACCCCAGTACCTTCATGCCCAAAGCCAGCGCCGTATCAGCCACCATGGAGCCAATGGCGCCCAAACCCACAATGCCCAGTGTCTTGCCTCGCAGTTCGCTGCCTGCGAACCTGGATTTCTCCCTTTCGAGCAGTTGGTGCATTTCGGCTGAATCCGTCATGGCACCTAGCGAACGCGCGTAGTCAATGCCTGGGAGGATGCCGCGCGTGGTCAGCAGCATGCCAGCCAGCACCAATTCCTTCACGGCATTGGCGTTGGCGCCCGGTGTGTTGAAAACGACGATACCCTGCTGGCCGTAGTCGCTCACCGGAATGTTGTTAACACCGGCCCCGGCTCGCGCCACCGCCAGCAGAGACCGGGGCGTGGCCTCGCGCTGCAGCTTGTGGCTTCGCAACAGATAGGCATCCGGCTGCTCGGTCGCATCGCCCACCTGATACCGTTCGGTGGTGAAACGCTCCAGTCCTCTTGGGGAAATGGCGTTGAATGTCTTGATCCTGAACATCGGTACGAGCCTCGCTGGTAGATGCCCTCTCCCTCCTGGAGAGGACGGGGGTGAGGGCATGCGGCGTAACTGCTGCGAAAGTCATTCTCGCGACGCCCACTGAAGCGGTTTCAGAGGGGCCTATCAGGGGGTTATTGCACTTGCGCGTATCCCCATGCCAGCCAGGGCATCAGCGCTTCCAGATCGCTTTTCTCCACCGTGGCGCCGCACCATATGCGAATGCCGGCTGGGGCATCCTTATAGGCCCCGATATCGTAGGCAACGCCCTCGGCCTCCAGCAGCTTCAACATGGCCTTCACTTTGTCTTCGGCCAGATCCAGAAGCAGGCAGACGCTGGTGTTGGAGCGTGTTTCAGGGTCTTTCGCAAGAAAGCTGATCCAAGGGTGCGCGGCAACGAAGTCTTCAATCACTTTCAGATTGGCTTGGCTACGCGCGATGGTGCCCTTCACCCCTCCCACGCTTTCGCACCATTGCAGTGCATCCAGGTAGTCGGCCGCACACAGCATGGAAGGTGTGTTGATCGTGTCACCCTTGAACAGCGACTCGTTCAGCTTGCCGCCACTGGTCATGCGGAAGATCTTGGGCATCGGCCAGGGCGGGCTGTAGCTTTCCAGGCGCTCTACCGCCCGCGGACCCAGAATCAACATGCCGTGGGCACCCTCACCGCCCAGCACTTTCTGCCAGGAATAGGTGACCACATCCAGCTTCTCCCAGGGCAGTTCCATGGCGAACACAGCACTGGTTGCGTCGCAGATCGTCAGGCCCTTGCGGTCGTCTGGGATCCAGTCACCGTTCGGCACGCGTACACCGCTCGTCGTGCCGTTCCAGGTGAAGACGACATCGTTGTCGAAATTTACCTGGCTGAGATCGACAATGTCTCCGTAGCCTGCTTCCAGTTTGCGAGCATTGGGCAGCTTGAGCTGCTTCATCACGTCGGTGACCCAACCGGAGCCAAACGATTCCCAGGCCAGCATGTCGACGCCGCGAGCGCCGAGCATTGACCACATCGTCATTTCCACGGCGCCCGTATCCGAGGCGGGGACGATGGCGACCCGATAGTTGCTCGGCAGGCCCAGAATTCGGGCTGTTTCCGCACAGCAGGCACCCAGTATCTTCTTGCCGAGCGCTGAGCGGTGAGAGCGTCCCAGGCTGGATAAATCCAGCTGGCTGACGTCGTAGCCCGGCCGCTTGGCGCACGGACCGGAAGAGAAGTTTGGAATCCGGGGTTTGATCTGAGGCTTTTGCATCTTGGGCATATTTGGAAACACGAGGCAAACGCAGATTCTAGGTGCAGGTGCCATGGCAGCGCTTCATGAGTGCCCCTGATGACCCACGTCTTCATTATTCCTTGCCCAACGGCGGGCCACTGACCGCGCATTCTCCACGCCGTGCCCGCAGTCCTTGTGGCGCAAGCGCAGGCGGTCATGAGGTGTTCGAGTGTGAATATATGTATTCACTTGTAAGGATGCGCGGCAAAGACCAGCGTGGGCACGCCATTTGCTGAACAGAACTGTTCTTAACCGTTAGATGAAAGTGAACGATGCGTTTGAAGAAAACAGTTTTGGCCGCCTTGACGTTGATGGCGGCAGTGTCTGCACACAGCAACCCTGTAGAAGCCACGGTGGCCTCGCTGCATGCAGAGATCAGAGCTGGCAAGTCGTGTGAAAGCATCACACAGAGTTTTCTGGACCGTATTGCAGCGTATGACCAGAAAGGCCCCAAGCTGAAGGCGATCCTTGCGGTCAACCAGCAGGCGCTGGACCAGGCGCGTGCGCTGGATGCACAGTACAAGCAAGACGCCAGGGTGCTGGACAAGTTGTTTTGCGTGCCAGTGATCGCCAAGGACAACTTTGACGTTGCAGGCATGCCCACAACTGGTGCAAATGTGTCCATGAAGGATTCCATGCCCAATGATGATGCATTTGCCATTCGCAAGATGAAGGAGGCGGGTGCCATCATTCTGGCCAAGTCGAATCTGATGGAATTTGCGCGCGGCGGCACTACGGTGAGTTCGCTGGGCGGCCAGACCCTCAACCCCTATGACCTGACACGTACACCCGGTGGCTCCAGCGGCGGTTCGGGTGTGGCCATGGCGGCCAGCTATGGCGTGCTGTCTACAGGCAGTGATACAGGCCAGTCCATTCGTTCCCCTGCGTCTGCGCACAGCCTGGTCGGCGTGCGCCCCACACGTGGCCTGATCAGCCGCGATGGCGTGATGCCCAACAGTTTTACGCAGGATGAAATCGGTCCCATCACCCGCACGGTGAGCGATGCCGCACGCATGCTGGATGCGATTGTTGCTTTTGACCCCGCAGACCCCATCACAGCCCTGGGTGTGGGCAAGACACCCAAGAGCTACCTGGATGCGCTGGACAAGGACGCACTGCGCGGTGCACGCGTCGGTCTGCTGGTCGATACCCTGGGTGACCAGGAGCGCCATGCGCCCGTCAATACCGTCATGAAAGACACGGTGGAGAAGATGAAGGCACTGGGGGCCACGGTGGTGGAAGTGCGCATTCCAGGCTACAAGGAGCTGACCAGCCAGACATCCACCGACCAGATGGAAGCGCGTGATGCGTTCAACTTCTACTTCAAGACTTTGCCCGCCAATGCGCCGGTCAGGGACTTTGATCAGCTGGTGGCCCTGAAGCAGGCGCATCCAGCCATTCAGAAGGCTCTGGAAGCTGAAGCCGCTGTGCAAAACGGCATGAACAGTGATCGCTACAAGACACGCACCCTGAACCGCGAAAAGCTGCGCATTGCGCTGGCTGCAGCGATGGCGGAAAACAAAGTGGACGCCTTGCTGTATCCCCTGCAAAGCGTGCTGGTGGCGCCCATTGGCAACCATTCGCAACCTGAGCGCAATGGCGTGCTGTCGAATGGCACTGGCTTTCCTGCTGTGACTTTCCCCGCAGGCTTCTCTGAGTCGAGCCAGACGGCCAGGCTGGGCGTCCCTGTAGGCGCGGAGCTGCTGGCCCTGGATTACACAGAGCCCAAACTGCTGTCCTATGCGTTTGCCTTCGAGCAGGCCTATAAGCCCCGCAAGGCCCCTGTGCTGACACCGCCCCTGAAGTAAACGCAGTTCAGGTCCGCCAGAGTTGCTTGCTCTGGCTGTGCTCACACAAGAAACCTTCTGTGGTCTGCGCAGAAGGTTTTCTTGTATCAACCAAGCGCCGGATTCTGGTCTGCTCTGAGCCCGATTCCATGACGTGACCTGCCGGTTCTCTAAAATAGCCCCATGACATTTCTCGACCAATTGCGGGCTGCTGAAAGCGCCAATGCCTCCATGTTGTGCGTGGGGCTTGATCCTGAGCCATCGCGTTTTCCTGAGGGCGTAGCGCGCAATGCTGACGGCATCTACGACTTCTGTGCTGCCATCGTCGAGGCAACAGCCGACCTGGTGATCGCATTCAAGCCTCAGATCGCCTACTTTGCCGCGCACAGGGCGGAGCCCCAACTGGAGCGCCTGGTGGCCCACATGCGCAGCGTGGCTCCGCATGTTCCGGTCATTCTCGATGCCAAGCGAGGTGACATCGGTTCCACGGCCGAGCAATATGCACTTGAGGCCTTTGAGCGTTACGGGGCAGACGCGGTCACTTTATCTCCGTTTATGGGGTTCGATTCCGTCATGCCTTATCTTCAATATGAAGGCAAAGGCGCGTTCCTTCTGTGCCGCACCTCAAATCCCGGGGGAGACGATTTGCAGAACCAGCGCTTGGCTTACCTTCCCGGTGAACCGCGGTTGTATGAGCACATCGCTCAGTTGGCGCAAGGGACTTGGAATACCAACGGTCAACTTGGCTTGGTAGTAGGCGCCACCTACCCGCAGGAGATCGAGCGCGTGCGTGAGCTTGCGCCTACCGTGCCTTTGCTGATTCCAGGCGTAGGCGCCCAAGGCGGAGATGCGGCAGCCACCGTCAAGGCAGGCTGGCGTGGTACCGCGGGGCAAACCACTGGCTCTGTGATCGTGAACAGCTCTCGTGCCATCCTCTACGCCGGCAGCGGCACCGACTTTGCCGCATCCGCACGTGCTGCTGCGCAATCCACCCGCGCATTGCTGCAGGCTGCTAGAAGCTAAGGGCACCGGCCTGGGTGTCCCAAAGTCTGACGTGACATTCAAGACCCCCGTTTCCAAACGAGCCGCCCTGCAACGCCCCAGGGATTCCCTGATGACGGCTCGAAAATCCTTGTACAGCGGATCGGACTGAGGCGCAAGGCGTTTTGCAGTCAATAGATGTCGAGCTATTGGCGAGAAGCGATCCAGCGGGGCGCCGAATTGGCACTGGAGTGGCTCTTGGTCCCAGGGCGTTGATCAGTCGGCCATTCTAAGTGCAGCTCGCAGGACCTCACTCACACGAAAGTTTATGCGCGTGGGTGATTTCGCACACACTTTTTGATTGCACACGGGGCAATGCACGGCCGCGCTTGTCTTCGCCCTCGAACTTTGCTTACTGTTAAATTGCGTATAAATTTGTTATAAATAGCGGTAGAGTAAGTAGATAGATTCAGTTTTGCAGAGGGGTTTTATGCGTCGTTCAAGCGTTCTTGCGTTTTGTGCCTGGAGCACCATGTTTTTCTTGCCAAGCTACGGATACGCCAGCTCGTGCGTTGAGGCAGCCGGTAGCTCGATTCGGGCGAATGATAAGGCCGGCAACGGCGGCGCGTCATATTACGGCACTCAATTCAATCCGAAGGATGTGATCACAATTCTGCCCAATCCCCGTTTGCCCCCAAGTTCCGCGTATGTAGTCCGCTCATACTTCGCCTCACGCTTGAGCGACCCCACCCGAGGAGGCATTGTATCTGGTTCTAGTTTATGGAGATTTAGACAACCTGCTATCGTGAGAATGAGTTCGGCGTCTGCAGACACATCGGACCTCAAGATAAATTATTTGTCGTTCGGCCTAAATTTAGACTTGCCCAATGCTGCCGACTATGTCTTCGAGCTCCAGTGCGATCTGGAGCGGGCCCAGGTTTCTGGTATCGAGCCTAGGCAGGCCAAGCCTGGTGAAGAGGTGGTACTGAGCGGAAACGCTTTTTACGGTGTGACGCACGTCAAGTTTGGCCGTACTTTAGCGCAAGCAATTGTGGAGAGTGGCGAGCGTTTGGTCGTACGAGTGCCGCGCGGCGCCCGGACGGTACCCATCACCCTCCTGAACGCCCAGGATGTTGAAATCGAGACAGATTTCAGTTTCACATTCGAGTCGACACCTGAGCCGGAGTTGCATGCCGTGCCGACGCTCTCCTGGTGGGGGCTTATGCTCCTGTTCAGTGCCCTCACGGGAAGTGTCGGGTTGCGTCTTCGTAGCAAAGGTCAAGCTGGAGTCTGAAGTCTGCTGCGAACCGCTTCAACTGGTGACCGCATTGCGGTGGATCGCGGGCAAAAACGGCACCTTAGTGGCGCAGTTCGGGAGGAATAAGGCCGCGCTTGAATTCGTTGATCATTTCCTCGGCCTTTTTCTGATCTCTGAAAACCGGCGCAAAGGCGCTGGAGGGTTGGTCGGGAGCTGAAGACTTGAGTGCTTCTGCCGGCTTCAACTCGTCTTCTTCAAGCGCCTTGCCCTTGCATACGGTTTCCCCCGCCATTCAGAAGGCTCTGGAAGCTGAAGCCGCTGTGCAAAACGGCATGAACAGTGATCGCTACAAGACACGCACCCTGAACCGCGAAAAGCTGCGCATTGCGCTGGCAGCAGCGATGGCGGAAAACAAGGTGGACGCCTTGCTGTATCCCCTGCAAAGCGTGCTGGTGGCACCCATTGGCGACCATTCGCAACCTGAGCGCAATGGCGTGCTCTCGAACGGCACAGGCTTTCCTGCTGTGACGTTTCCCGCAGGCTTCTCTGAGCCGAGCCCGACGGCCAGGCTGGGCGTCCCTGTAGGCGCGGAGCTGCTGGCCCTGGATTACACAGAGCCCAAATTGCTGTCCTATGCGTTTGCCTTCGAGCAGGCCTATCAGCCCCGCAAGGCCCCTGTGCTGACACCGCCCCTGAAGTAAACGCAGTTCAGGTCCGCCAGAGTTGCATGCTCTGGCTGTGCTCACACAAGAAACCTTCTGTGGTCTGCGCAGAAGGTTTTCTTGTATCAACCAAGCGCCGGATTCTGGTCTGCTCTGAGCCCGATTCCATGACGTGACCTGCCGGTTCTCTAAAATAGCCCCATGACATTTCTCGACCAATTGCGGGCTGCTGAAAGCGCCAATGCCTCAATGTTGTGCGTGGGGCTTGATCCTGAGCCATCGCGTTTTCCTGAGGGCGTAGCGCGCAATGCTGACGGCATCTACGACTTCTGTGCTGCCATCGTCGAGGCCACCGCTGATCTCGTAGTCGCATTCAAGCCTCAGATCGCCTACTTTGCCGCGCACAGGGCGGAGCCTCAACTGGAGCGCCTGGTGGCCCACATGCGCAGCGTGGCTCCGCATGTTCCGGTCATTCTCGATGCCAAGCGAGGAGACATTGGCTCCACCGCTGAGCAGTATGCCCGTGAGGCCTTCGAGCGTTACGGCGCTGATGCCGTCACGCTGTCACCGTTCATGGGCTTTGATTCCGTGCTTCCCTACCTCAAGTATGAAGGCAAGGGGGCGTTCTTGCTGTGCCGCACCTCCAATCCTGGTGGAGACGACCTGCAAAACCAGCGGCTGGCCTCAGTTCCCGGCCAACCCCTTCTGTATGAACACATTGCGCAACTGGCTCAAGGAGCATGGAACCTGAACGGACAACTCGGTTTGGTCGTTGGTGCCACTTATCCGCAGGAAATCGAGCGTGTGCGCGAACTGGCACCCACCGTGCCTCTGTTGATTCCTGGCGTCGGGGCGCAGGGCGGAGACGCTGCAGCGACCGTGCAGGCCGGCTGGCGCGGAACTGCGAGCGCCACAACGGGCCCGATCATCGTCAATAGTTCTCGCGCAATTTTGTACGCCGGAAGCGGGGCAGACTTTGCGAAGGCGGCGCGCTCCGCAGCACAATCGACGCGAGCACAGTTGCAGGCAGCCCGCACTTAACTCACGCTCACCTGAGTGGATGGCGAGATTTGGCATGAAGTGTGCTTAGTGATGGTACTGCTGTAACTCCCATCATCTCGCCATGCTGACACATTCGCCAACCATCAAGCAACTTGAAGCTTTGTATTGGACCGCCAAGCTCGGTAGTTTTCAGGCGGCCGCGGATAAGCTTTGCGCCACTCAGTCGGCCATCGCCAAGCGGGTCAATGAGCTGGAGAGCAGTTTTGACATGCGCCTATTGGATCGCAGGGGCAACAAGAGCGTGCTCACCCTGCAGGGTAAGGAATTTCTCGAGCATGCTGAGGATGTGCTCGACGCGACCAGCAAGCTAATGCTGGCCATGTCAAATGCACGTGAGCTCCGGGAGGGGCGTGAGTTCAGGACCGGTTTCAGAGCAGCAGGTCAACTCTTGAGCCAACGTTCCTACCTGCGACCTGCTTTCGCCGCTTCGTAGAGCGGCATCACCCGTGGAATGGCCGCCCGCAAGGCCGCCGTGCGGTCGCCGGAAGAGGGGTGGGTGGATAGGAATTGGGGCCCACCGCCACCCAAGGTAGCCATCTTTTGCCAGAGTGTGACGGCGGCATTCGGGTTGTAGCCGGCACGGGCGGCCAGTTCCAACCCGTACAAATCAGCCTCGCTCTCCATATTGCGCGAGAAGGGCAGGTCTAGCGCCAACTGTTTGCCCATGCTGGCCAGCTGGGTGGTGCCTTGACCCAGCCCCAGCAGTGCGCCGCCGATGGATATGGCCAGATCGCCCGCTGCGCTTTGCGACATCTTTTCGCGGGTGTGCTCACGCAGAGCGTGCGCCATCTCGTGGCCCATGACGGCCGCTATCTCGTCGTCTGTGAGCTGTAGTCTGCGCAAAATGCCCGTATAGAAAGTGATCTTGCCGCCAGCCATTACATGGGCGTTGACGGTGTCTTCATTGATCAGTACGAGCTGCCAGGGCCACTGCACGGCGTCAGGTCGGAAGACCGCTACGTGGGGCACCAGGCGCCGCATCACCGCCTGCACGCGGTTGAATTCAGCACCGCTGGTGATCAGCTTGCCGTCGGAGCGGGCTTCGCGGTTCTGCTCATCGTAGTATTTCAGCGATTCCTGAATCACCTCCTGCTGAGAAACCAGCAGAAGCTGTGAGCGGCTTTGGCCCCCAGCGGCCACGCTGCCGCTGGTGGTGCTGGCACAGCCGGCGGCCAGCAGGGCCGCGGCTGCCAGAACGGAGAAAGTACGGAGCTTCATGATCGGTCCTCCCAAGGCACGGTAATGATCCATGATGAAGGACGATTGTGCCAAGGAGTCGAAAGCCCCGGCGTCAGACGAGTGCCCTTTCTGCACCGCGCCCAGGTAGTGTGGGCGCGCAAGCAAATCAGGCCAGCGTGGCCAGTCGTTCCTGCAGTTCGGCCTTGGTGGCCGTCAGGGCTTCGGGCAGGCCGTGAGCGAGTTGCGTGAACAGCTCATCGTGCAGTCGGAACTCTTCTTCCCAGGCGGCTTTGTCCACGCTGGTCACGGTGGCGAACTGCTCTTGCGAGAAGGTGAGGCCGTTCCAGTTGATCTCGTTGTAGGCGGGCGCAATACCGAACAGGGTTTGCTCGCCGGCGGCGCGGTTTTCCGCGCGGTCGATGATCCACTTCAGCACGCGCATGTTTTCGCCGTAACCAGGCCATACGAACTTGCCGGCCTCGTCCTTGCGGAACCAGTTGACGCAGTAGATGGCGGGCAGCTTGGCGCCTTGTGCGCGCAGTTTTTCGCCCAGCTTGAGCCAGTGACCGAAGTAGTCGGCCATGTTGTAGCCGCAAAATGGCAGCATCGCGAACGGATCGCGGCGAACCACGCCCTGCGCGCCGAAGGCTGCCGCAGTGGTCTCGCTGCCCATGGTGGCGGCCATGTAGACGCCCTCGGTCCAGTTGCGTGCCTCGGTTACCAGCGGCACGGTGGTGGAGCGGCGGCCGCCGAAGATGAACGCGTCAATCGGTACGCCGGCTGGGTCGTCCCAGGCAGGGTCGATGGCCGGGTTGTGGATGGCGGCCACGGTGAAGCGGGCATTGGGGTGAGCGGCCTTTTTGCCGGCCTTGCCGTCTTCAGGGGTCCAGTCATTGCCTTGCCAGTCGATCAGGTGCGCTGGCAACTGGTTGCCCTGGTCCTTGTCCAGGCCTTCCCACCACACATCGCCGTCGTCGGTGAGGGCGACGTTGGTGAAGATCACGTCCTTGGTGAGGGTGGCCATGCAGTTGGGGTTGGTGAGCGTGTTCGTGCCCGGCGCCACGCCAAAATAGCCCGCCTCGGGGTTGATGGCGTACAGGCGGCCATCGGCTCCCGGCTTGATCCAGGCGATGTCGTCGCCGATCGTGGTGACCTTCCAGCCGTCAAAGCCGGCAGGTGGCACCAGCATCGAGAAGTTGGTCTTGCCGCAGGCGCTCGGGAAGGCGGCTGCCACATGGTATTTCTTGCCTTCGGGGTTGCTCACGCCCAGGATCAGCATGTGCTCGGCCAGCCAGCCTTCGTCCTGACCCATCTTGGAGGCGATGCGCAGGGCCAGGCATTTTTTGCCAAGCAGGGCGTTGCCGCCGTAGCCGGAGCCATAGCTCCAGATCTCGCGTGTTTCAGGGTAATGGACGATGTATTTCACATCGGGGTTGCAGGGCCAGCTGGTCTGATCGGTCTCACCTTCGGCCAGCGGAGCGCCCACGGTGTGCACGCAAGGCACGAACTCGCCGCTTTCGCCGAGGACGTCAATGGCGCCCTTGCCCATGCGCGTCATCAGTTTCATGTTGACGGCCACGTATGCGCTGTCTGAGAGCTCGACGCCGATGTGGGCAATGGGCGAACCCAGCGGGCCCATGGAGAATGGCACCACGTACATGGTGCGGCCACGCATGCAGCCGTCGAAAAGCGGCTGCAGCTTGGCGCGCATTTCAGCGGGCGGAGTCCAGTTGTTGGTGGGGCCGGCCTCTTCCTGCTTTTCCGAGCAGATGAAGGTGCGGTCTTCCACGCGCGCCACGTCGGATGGGTCAGAGCGGGTCAGGAACGAGCCGGGGCGCTTGGCGGGGTTGAGCTTGATCAGCGTGCCGGAATCCACCAACTGCTGGCACAGGCGCTGGTACTCAGCCTCGGAGCCATCGCACCAGTACACCTGAGCAGGCTTGCACAGTGCCACCATGTCGCCGACCCAGGAGATCAGCTTGGCATTCTTGACATACTCAGGGACATTCAGCGGGGTGCCCTGCATGACTGGTGCGTTCATGGAAAAAGACTCCTTAAGGTATAAATAATCTTTCCAAAGGCGGCAGGAGCGGCCTTTGGAAAGAAAACTGGCAGGAAAAAAGAGGTGGCAGCGGGTTCCAGATACCGCGCCCAGGAACAGCAAATCCTGCTCCGGCTAGCCTAATCAGGTGACTATTTTATGAAACGCCGCTGGCGCTGCTGCAAGAGCGCCGGAATAGAGCCACGAAACACATGACCTTTGAGGCCGCGCCAAGGCAAGCACGGCCACCGAGATCGTGAACTCTCTCTCAGGCCATGGTGACCGCAATGAACGCCAGCAGAAAGATCAAAATGGCACCAGCTACCGGGATGACCACCGGGATGTGCTTGGTCACAGCCTCGACCGGGTCTTCAGGCAAATGCTCGTGGGAGGCTTCGGCAGTATGGGGCGCGGACATGGGCAGTCTCTTTAATTTATCAATTGGAGGGTAAGGGGGTGATTTTAGCGGGGTGACAATGGTGCGCGCCTACAAGAGGGCATAGGTGGTGCTGACTCGGCACACACTTTTGCCATCATCGGCGCCGCGCAACTCAATTTCACCGAAGGCCAGGGCCTTGCCGGCGCGCAGCACGCGCGCCTCGATCAGGGCGTCCTGGCCAGACAAGGGGCGCAGGAAACTGCTGGAGAGCTGCACCGTGGTGCACGGGCGGAACTCACCAAAATGCTGGATCAAAGCCAGCACCATGGCGGTGTCTGCAGCGGCCATCATGGCCTGGCCACAGAGCGTTCCGCCCGAGCGGGCGAGTTGATCGCTGGTGGGCAGGCGCATGACGACGCCACTCTCAATGGCTTCTTCTACCTGCAGACCCAGGGCTTGCACCCAAGGGGCGAACAGCTCCTTTAGAGCAGCTTGCAGACGTGTGGTGTCGTTGCCCAAGGTGATTGGCTCAGGGTTGGTCATTCGGCGTGTCGGTTGGTGTGGCGGGGGGCGTGGAAGCCGTGGGTTTGTTGTCTTTGGCGCACAGGCGATCAGCCCAGCGCGAGGCGATGCGTCCGGCGGCTTCCCGGCCGCCCAGACCAAAAGCCAGTGCGACAGCCACGGCCACTGCACCCAGAGTGAGTCCGAATGCGAGGTTGACAATGTCGTCCGCGATGCCCATGGCACGCAGGCCCATGGCCACGACAATGCCCAGAATGGCGAACCGGGCTACCCGCGCCAAGCCAATGCCACCCCCGCTGTTGCTGCCATCATCATGTTCGCTGGCGCGGGCGATGGCTGCATAGGCCAGGTTGGCCAGCATGAAACCGATGACCAGAATCGAGGAGCCCAGGAGCACATCGCCCGCGAACTCGATAAAGGTGGTGATCATGTCGGCAAAGCGGTGAAAACCGAGCTGATTGCCCGCTTCCACGGTGGCAAAGAGCATGGCAAAAGCCAGGGCGATGCGGCCAATCAGCGTTGAGGGCGCTGTTTTCTCGAATGCATGCGCCATGCCGATCTTGGCCGGTACCGAGTCCAGCCCCACGCTGGCCAACAGGCTGGCCAGCAGACGGGAGGCGAACGAGGCAACCATCCACGTGACCACCAGAATCAGGCCAGACGCCACGATGCGCGGCACCGATTCCATCAGCATGGCCAGCATATCGGTGGCGGGGCCCGAGATGGCTTCGATTCTGAGGGCGTCGAGTGCCGCGATCAAGGAGGGCACGAACACCAGAATGAACACCAGCAGCCCGGCCAAGCCAGATAGTTGCACGGTGCTGGCCAGTCCTGCCTTGGTGCCTACCTGATCGATTCCGGCAGAGCGAAGGAGGTTGGTGGTGAGGTTTCGCAGTACGGTAGCGACGATCCAGCCCACGCCGCCGATGACCAGTGCGCCCACCGCATTGGGGAGAATGTCGAGCGCTCGGGAGGTCATCTCGCGCAACGGACTCAGCAGTCCTTCCATTTGCAGCGCCCCCAAAATCGCGGGCACAAACAACAGGATCACCAGCCAGAACAGTGCATTGGAGAGGCTGTCGCTGATAGGCGACATGTTGGCGTGCTCGGAGAGTGCTTCGTCCAGCGTGGTCCGATCCAGGATTTTCTGCGTGACGCTGCGCGCGACGATGGCAAGCAGCCAAGCCAGCAATGCCAGCAGCACGGCACCCAGCAGTCGTGGCGCATATTCAAAGAGCTGGGTGGTCAGCGCTGCCAGCGATCCGGACACCATCGACAGATTCAGCGCATTGAACACGGCGGCCAGCGCAAGCAGCAGCACCAGCCAGAACAGGACAAGGGCGATGACGCCCTCCACATCCACGCGCTGGCCGGTGGTGCCGGCCAGGCGCTGGTTGAGGCGCAGCATGCCCAGCCCTTTGCGCGCACCAGCTTTCACCAAGGCAGCCACGAACCAGCCTATGATGAAAATCATCAAGGCGCCCAGCACCTGGGGAAGATGTACTCCGAGCGAGCTCTGAAGCGAGTCCCACATGGTGGACACATTCATGCTGATATTCCTCTCTCCATTAAAACTGTCCCATCATCCTAGGACAGCGCGGCAACGTCAACCCGGCGCAACAAGGCCCTGGGCAACCAGTATTTTTACCGAGAGGGGCTTTGAACATGCTCTTGCGTCTTCCACACCGGCCTTTCTTGCGTTATGGTGAAACTTGTGTGGGGGCCCTGAGGTCCGACGCTTTCTACCTCGCCAGGGAGAAATTCAAATGGTCAAACGGATGATTCAGATTCGGGAACGGGCTGGCATGCTGGCATCGCCGGGGCTGGACGCCGCTCCAGTGCTGGATTTGATGTGCTCCCATTTCGTGTTGACACTGGCCGCCAGGCAAGGCCCCCGGTTCAATGTGCGGCGCGATATCAATGGCCTGATGTCACTGGCCGGAAGGCATCTGCTCTGGCCTGAGCCTGTGCTTACCCGTCTGCGCGAATTCCTGGGCCGCCGCTGCAAAGAAAACGAATTCTGGCGCGGCCATGAGCAACTCTCCAACACCGAGTTCCTCGAGCGGCATGGCGTCTGGCGTGGCCCGTACGAGGAGGGCACGCTATTTTTCTATCTCGACGAATACGCCAAGGATTCCCCCAAGGATCTGCTGGCTCTGCTTTCAAGCACAGGCCATTGGCTCAGCCACGCACTCAAGAAGCAATCTACCCTGGTAGAGAAAAACATTGATTCGCTGGCAAATCTGCTGCAACTGAACAAGGCGGAGAGGGCGTTGCTGCTTTACGGTACGCTGGCGCGCTATCAGCGGGATCTGCGCAGCCTGCTGGTCGAATTCAAGGTCAACAACGCGCCGGAGGCCTACGCCGCCATTGCCGATCTGGCCGGTGTGCCGCCCTCCGAGGTGGCTGAGGCATTGCGTGCAGGTGGCCGACTGGAGCGCATCGGGCTGGTCGAAAATCTGCTCTCCGAGCACAGCATCACTGATTTGGCCGACCTGATGAAAGTGAGCGAGAAATTGCCCCCGGTGCTCATGCGTGAATACCGGGACCGCGCCGAGTTGATGGCCGTGTTCACTCGGCCGGCCACTGCAAGTGCGTTGAAAGCGGCTGATTTCGGGTTTGTGGGTGAAGATGTGCAGGTGCTGGTCAACCTGCTGCGCAAGGCCATGCAGACCAAGGCCGTAGGCGTGAACGTGTTGCTCTATGGGCCTCCTGGCACTGGCAAGACCGAGTTGGCCAAGGTGGTGGCGCACGAAGCAGGCCTGGATCTCTTCGAGGTTGAGTACGCCGACCGCGACGGCAACAGCCTGTCTGGCCGCGACCGTTATCGCTCGCTGCAAATTGCGCAGGTGTTCCTCAAGGGTGCGGAGGCCGCCGCGCTGCTGTTTGATGAGGTGGAGGACGTCTTTCCACCCATCAGTGTCGATGCCGCCGGGCTCATGGCGCGCGCCGAGCAGCAGGCCATGAGTGCCGCCGTCAGCCATTCGGTCAATGGCAAGGCCTGGGTCAACCAGATCCTCGAATCCAACCCCGTGCCAACTCTCTGGGTCACCAACCGCATCGAGCAGATCGATCCGGCATTCCGACGTCGGTTTGCCTATCACCTGGAGCTCAAGTCACCCCCGCCCGGGGCGCGAGAGCAGCTTGTCCGCCGAACACTGGAAGGTGTGGCGGTGAGTGATGAATTTGTTGCCAAGCTGACCGAGCGCAAGGGTCTGACGCCGGCGCAGATCCGCACCGCGGTGCGTTTTGCGGAGCTGGCGCATGAAGAGCCCGTGACCGGCGGGGAGGTCTTCGAGGCGCTGATCGAGCGCCAGCTCAAAATTCCGATGCTGCTCTGGGCCGACGACCGGAAGGGATGGGCAAGAAAGGTCGACGCCAGGTCACGACTTATGACCTGGACATGCTGAACGTCGAAACCCGGTTCGAGATTCCCCGAATCGTGGAGGCGTTGAAGGCGCGCGGCCATGGCTCGCTGTGCTTTTATGGCGCGCCGGGAACCGGCAAGACGGCTTTGGGCGAGCATGTAGCTGAGCACTTGGGCCGACCGCTCATCGTCAAGCAGGCCAGCGACCTGGTGAGCAAGTTCGTGGGTGAGACCGAGCAAAACATGGCTGCCATGTTTACAGAAGCCGCGCTGGAAAATGCCGTATTGTTGCTGGACGAGGCAGACAGCTTCCTGCTTGATCGCCGGGGTGCACAGCGCAGCTATGAAGTGACCGAAGTGAATGAGATGCTGCAACAGATGGAGCGCCATGACGGCGTCTTCATCTGCACGACGAACCTACTCGACCGCCTTGACCAAGCCGCGCTGAGGCGCTTCACGTTCAAGATCAAGTTCAAGCCACTGATGCCTGAACAGCGCGAAAAGATGTTCATCACCGAAGCTTTGGCGGGCAAGGCCGAGCAGCTCACACAGGAAATTCGCCAACGACTGAGAAAGCTGGATCAGCTTGCCCCTGGTGATTTCGCCGCCGTGAAGCGCCAGTGCGACATTTTGGCGGCCGAGTTTTCAGCAGAAGAATTTATGGAGCAGCTCGAGGCTGAGCACCGCATCAAGCCGGAGGTTCGAGAGCAGCGATCGATGGGCTTTGTTCACTGAGGACGTACCGCCCCGAAGAGGTGCAGCCCGGTTGCAGGGGGCTGCATTGCGGACGGTGACGAGCAGTGGCTACAAGCCACGCATAGCCAATCAGTTGCTCAGCGCCTGAGCCTGCCCACCCACAGCATGGTCAGCCATGTTGTCAGCGCCAGCAAGAGTAGCGCCGATATGGGAAACAGCACGGCTTCGAAGGGGGCGCCCAGTTGGTTGAGTTGCAACGACCCCTGGATGGCAGCGGTGCTGGGTGACAGCCAACGCAGCCATTGGAACGCGGTGGGCAGTGCCTCTACCGGCCAACTGAAGCCCCCCAGGAAGACCAAAGGTATCGAAGTGAAGAGCAGCACCTGGATGGCCCGTTCGCGGTTCGCAAGCCACCAGCCTGCGAGTGCAGCCAGTCCGGCGACCGCGGGTACGTAAACAGCGAGCAGTAGCGCGGCTCCCCAGGGGTTGCCACCACGTGGAAGGTCCTGCCAGATGAACACCCAGCCGAAGTAGTAAAGCCCTGTCAGCCAACCCGGCACGCACAGTGCCGCCAGCCGTGCCAGCCACACATGTGGCGGGGCTGCGGCCTGGCCTTGTTCACGCCAGCCCCCGATCAGGAGCGCGCCACCCATCAGCAATGTCTGTTGCAGAATCAGGATGGAGACGGCCGCCACCACAAAGCTGCCGTACCCTTCCGTTGGGTTGAACATGGCGGCCGAACGCAGGCTGACGGGCGCGCGGCTGCTGGCAGCCTGCAGTTGGCTCTGACCTTCTGCCGTCAGGCGTCTCAATTCAACGCCGGCCGATACCGTGCCAAAGGCTTCTGCAAATCCATATTGCACTTGTTTGGCGATCAGGGGGTACGCGCCATTGGCGTAGACCGGAATGGTGGCGTCTTCGCGGCGCACCACGTGGCGCTTGAGGTCCTTGGGCAGCAGTGCATAGCCCATGATTTCGCCGCGCATCAGGGCCTGCTGGGCCTCGCCTTCGTCACCGGTGGTCATGACCACGTCAACTCGCGGACTGGCCGATGCAAAACGCAGCATCTGTCGTGCAAGGCCGCTGTTGTCCTGGTCCACCACCGCCACGGGCACGCGTTGCACCACCTCTCGAGCGTAGAACCAGGGGTAGAAAAAACTGTAGAAAACAGGGGCGATCACGAGCAGCAACAGGACAGCCCCGTCGCCCGCCATGTTGCGCAGTGTGTCCAGGAAAGCGCGGATGAAGGAAGCCATGCCGCAGCCTATGAACGGCAGTTGGACGCGCCGGGGCGGCCCGTTAAGGGTTGCGTGGCGTTCTCACCAAGCTGGCGGATGTCATTGGCGCACCAGAAGCTGGGTTTCATGCGATTTTCCTGAAGATTGCAAGCGGTCTACTGTCATTCCTGGGTTCAGCGCTTTCCCCATTGGTGAGGTTGCTTCAGTCCCCGCCAGAGCCCCGCCGCAGCCAAGATGGCGAAACCTAATGTGGCGAGCACCAGACCACCCAGGATGGGCATGCTTTGAACGGCAGGCGCACCCATCTGGAGTTGCTCGATCTGCAACCTTGCGTAGTGCGTGAAAGGCATGGACAGTGCCCAGCTGCGCGCAGAATCTGGCATGGCCAGAAGCGGAAAACCCACACCGCTGAACGCGAAGGCCGGTGCCGAAAGAAGTGCCGCACCAGAGAGTGCCATGCGCAGCGACAGGGTGAGCGCAGCAAGGCAGGCGCCGATCGCCAGACTCAGGCCCACCAGTGCCGCCAATCCCATGGCGACCCAATACAGATGGCCTGGAACGACCCAGCCGCGCCCAGCGGTAATCCAAAGCAGCGCGGCCAGCCCGCACAGAGTCAGGCTCGCCCATGGCAACACCAGCTTGCCGGCCAGCGCATTGGTCATGGTGATCCAGCCGGCAGAGCGCCCGCCAGAGACTTCCTGCGCCCACATTCCCAATGTGCGGTCGCGCAACTCGCGCCCCACGCTCCATGCTCCGGCAGTCATGGCCAGAACGTGCAGTAGCGCAGGAATCAGCGCCGCTGCGAGAAATTGCTCGTAGTTGTTCGAAATATTGAATAGCGAAACCAGATTGGTGCGAACGGGCTCCATGCGAACCTCCAGCACCTGGTGAGGCGTGCCGCGTTTGGCGAGAGATTGCATCTCGATCCCCGCCGACAGGGTGCCCACCACCTGGCGCAAGTCGCGTTGAATCAGGCTCGAATGTGTGACCAGTTGCGCGTTATGCAGCAGCGCGACGTTGCTCGAATGGCCTTGCTTGATGCTTCGGGAAAATCCAGGGGGAATCTCAACTACTGCAAATGCCGATAAGGATTGCAGCGCCCACTGCGCCTCGGAGGCATTGAGCACCTGAGACTGAACGGTAAGCCCGGGTGTGGCCTCCAGCATGCGCGTCAGCTGCCTTGAAAGACTGCTCTGATCCTGATCCCATACGGCGATGGGCAACCGCTGTGGCAGACCTGCTGAAAAGATCCAGACCAGCAGCATCAGGGCCAATGCGGGCACCCAGGTGATCATGGCGAGATCCCAGGCGCGCCCTCGCAGCAGGCGCCATTCGCGGCGCAGGCTGGCAAGCATTGCGCTCACTTGCCGCCTTCCACCACGACGCTCATGCCTGGTCTCGCACCTTCGATCGGCTCCGCCGGACGCGCACGCACCTCGAATGTGCGCGCATCGAACCCTTGCCCTGCGCGCGTGGCTCGCCAGGTCGCAAAATCAGGCAGTGCGCTCAGGTAATACACCTCGAACTGCACTTCCCGGTTGTCCAGAGCGGGCAGGCGACCTGAAAAGCGACTTCCCTGGGCAAATCGAGAGAGATGGTCTTCTCTGACGTTGAGTACCAGCCATTGATCGCGCAGATCAACGACCGTGACCACGGCAACGCCCTGCGGAGACAACTCACCCTCCTTGGCCAGCACCTGGCTGATTTCGCCGCCTACGGGGCTGGTGAGCCGGGTTTCAGCTCGTGCAGCTTCGACTTCGGCCACGACTCCCTGGACTTGGCGAGCCTGGGCCTGCGCGGCGATCTTGTCTTCCTGGCGCGCGCCGGCAGCGGCCATGTCATATTGAGCTTTGGCGGCGAGCGCCTGGTCACGAGAGGCTCGGTAGTTGGCCTGGGCTTCGTCACGCTTTTGCGCCGCTACCAGACCCTGGTCGTACAGGCTTTGCACGCGGCGCATGGAGGTGTCTGCCAACTCCGCAGCTGCTTGCGCCCGCTGCCAGTTCAGGCGTGCCATCTGCACCTCCTGGGGCCGCGCGCCGGCCTGGGCTTTGTCGGCCACGGCCTGCGCGGCATCGCGTGCGGCCTCGGCCTGCGCCAGTTTGGCTCGTACTTCCGGACTGTCCATCTCGATCAGCAAGTCTCCCGGCTCGATCTTTTGCCCTTCCTTGACGTGCACCTTCGCTATGCGTGCCGTGACCTTGGGCGCAATGTCGGCTTCACGCGCTTCCATTTGTCCCTGAAAGTAGGCAGGCGCAGGTTGTGCGGCGCGCCAGAAGCCCCAGATGACCACGCCGGCTACGGCGATGACAGTCAGTATTGCTGCAGCCAGGGCAAGCGGCCTCTGTCCGTTGTGGGCCTCTTCGGAGCGTGAGGGAGCCGGGGTATCGGAGCGTTTGTCTGCGGTCATGGTGCGTCGGGTGGAATTTGGGTGTCGGCTTTGGCCATATAGAGCTCGAAGGCATCGCTTTGCCCGGTACTCTCGAGCAGCGCGGCGAGTGCTTGCACGTATTGATTGGCGCTGGAAGCTCGCTCGGTTTGCACCTTGGCTAGATTGGCTTGGGCATCGATCAGGTCGATCAGGGTGCTGGTGCCTTCCTTGAGGCCTGCTTCACGCAGGCGCAGCAATTCGCGCGCGAAATCTTCCTGCGCCTGTTGTGCCTGATACTGTCGGCGCGCCTGCTCCACACCGAGCCAGTTTTTCTCGACCAGCAGTGCGAGGTCGCTGCGGATCTGCGATTGCGTCAATTCGGCCTGTTCTACCGAGCGAAGAGACGAGGCGGCCAGGGCATCGCGGTCGAGGCTGTCCCACAGCGTCCAGCGAACTGCCAGGCCAGCGATCCAGTTGGGCTTGCCTTGGCTGGCAATGTCATGCGAGCCAAAGGCAAGCACCTGAGGTCTGCGCAAGGCCTCTTGCGCCTCATGCAGCGATTCCGCTTGGCGCTGCCTGGCTCGCACTTTGCTCAAGCCGGGATGTCGCTGCTCCGCAGCCGCAATAAACTGATCCAGGGGGGCAAAGGCTGACTGCTGACAAAGAGCGGCGAGCCGGGCCGTACCCGAGCATGGACCTTCAGTGTGCGGGCCAGCGCCGTGTCAGCCAGATCAGCCTCGTCGCGGGCCTTGCGCGCCTGCTGTTCGGCCTCTGCCAGCGCTGCGCGGGCTTGCAAGCGCTCCACCTGAGCAATGGTCCCGGCCGCAAGCATTTTTTGCGCGGCCGCGTCATGGCGGCGCACTGCATCCAGGGAACGCTCGCGCAATTGGGCTGCACGTTCGGCAAGCTGCGCGCCGAAATAGCGTTGTGCCAGCAGGGAGAGCAGTGAATCGCGGCTGCTGGCCGCATCGGCCTGTGCTTCTTCAGTGGCCGCATCCAGACCGCCGCGTACCGCATCCGACAACCCACCAAGGTACAACGGCCAGATCAGCGATAGATTCGCCGAGGCGACATTCTTTTCGCGTTCCACGTAAAGGCTGGGCGGCAGTGGCATGCTGGCCAAGCCCTGCTGGGTTGCGGGCGGCAGAGTGGCCAGCACCCCAGGCAACAAGCGCCGGGCTGGATCCAGATCCAGCTGCGCGTTGGCCGAGTAGTGATAGGCCATGCCCGTGACGGCTACCGAAGGGCCTCCCAGCCTTGCGCTTCCCTGCCGGCGAAGGCGTGCACTTTCCACCGCTTTCTGGCTGGCGGCCAGTTGGTCTGAGCGCTCCAGCAGGGCCTGTTGAGCCTCTGCATAGCTCATGACGGTGACTGTCGTGGGTTGGGCCAGGGTCGCACCCGATCCACTGAACGCGAGGAAACAGCCCAGCAAACCCAGTTTGCGTCTCGAGGAAATCGACATTGGCGAAAAACTCATGTTGGAGATCCGGTATTTTGATACACGCAGTTTGTTCAGGCAGTGTTGTGAGTTTGTCGGCATATCCTTAGCACTTCTTCGCCATAGCGCTCCATTTTGCTGGAACCCATGCCGTTGACCCCCTGCAAGTCTTCTGGAGTTCGGGGCGCGCGGGCCGCGATGGCTGCCAGGGTGGCGTCATGGAAGATCACGTAGGCTGGCAAGTTGTGTTCACGCGCGACCTCACCACGCCAGGCTTTCAGAGCTGCAAAGCGAGCCTGACCTGCGGTGTCGAGATCCGCGGCTGCAGGCGGTGCTGCGCGGCCGCGAGGCGCGCGTTCAGCACGCGCCCTGCGCTCAGGTTTCGCAGTCTCTGCACGAAGCCGCACCGGTTGCTCTCCGCGCAAGATCGGACGCGCGGCGTCCTGAAGCCTGAGGGTGTTAAAAGCCTGTGCATCTACCTGCAGGGCGCCCACGGCAATCAACTGCCGAAGCACGCCACGCAGTTGCTGTTCGCTGAACTCTGCCCCCAGGCCGAAGGTGGAAATCTGCTCATGCCCGAACTGCTTGACCTTGTCGGTCGGTTTGCCGCGCAGAATGTCCATGATGTGCCCGGCGCCGAAGCCAATGTTGCTCATCTGCTGCACGCGGAACACCGTGGAAAGCAGCTTGCGTGCGCACTCGGTAGCGTCCCACACTTCGGGCGGCTGCAGGCAGTTGTCGCAGTTGCCGCAATACAGGCGCCTATAAGAACCACCCTCTTCCGAAGCTGACGCATCGACGGACACCATTTGCTCGCCAAAATATGCCAGCAATCGGGCGCGCCGGCAATCTGTGGCCTCGGCCAGCGCCAGCAGGGCATCGAGCTTGCGCACCATGATCTGCTTGAAAGCTTCCTCGGCAGGACTTTCGTCGATCATGCGGCGCTGGTTCACCACATCCTGCAGACCATAAGCCATCCAGGCGTGTGCGGGTTCACCGTCTCGGCCGGCGCGGCCCGTTTCCTGGTAGTAGCCCTCAATGTTCTTGGGCATGTCCACGTGGGCCACGAAGCGCACATCGGGCTTGTCGATTCCCATGCCAAAGGCAATGGTGGCCACCATGATCACGCCCTCTTCGCGCAAAAAGCGGTCCTGATTGGCCTGCCGCTCGGCCGCTGGCAAACCGGCGTGGTAGGGCATGGCGTCCAGACCAGCCTCGCACAAGGCTTGCGCCAGCTCTTCTACCCGGCGGCGCGATTGGCAATAAACAATACCCGATTCATCCGGGTGCTGCCGTTGAATGAAACGCAGCAGTTGAGCTTTTGCATCCTTTTTCTCAACAATGGTGTAGCGAATGTTGGGCCGGTCAAAGCTGCTGACAAACTTCTCGGCCTGCTGCAACTGCAGGCGCTCGATGATGTCCGCGCGCGTCACATCGTCCGCTGTGGCTGTCAAGGCGATGCGCGGCACCTCGGGCCAACGCTCATGCAACACGGTGAGCGCACGGTACTCTGGTCGAAAATCGTGTCCCCACTGGCTCACGCAATGCGCTTCATCAATCGCGAAAAGCCCAAGTTGCCCATGCGCGTGAAGCGTGTCCAGCAGACCTAGAAAGCGGGGGGTAGACACGCGCTCAGGGGCGGCGTAGAGCAGCGTAATCTGGCCCGCCAACAGCTTGCGCTCTACATCCTGCGTCTGCTCCCAGTCGAGCGTCGAATTGAGAAAGGCGGCTGGCACACCTGCCTCATGCAGCGCGCCCACCTGATCGTGCATGAGGGCGATCAGCGGCGAAATCACCAAGGCCACGCCGCGCCCGGCGCGCTGGCGAGCAATGGCCGGCACCTGGTAGCACAAGCTCTTGCCGCCGCCCGTGGGCATCAGCACCAGTGCATCGCCCCCTGCAGTGACATGTTCCACCACGGCAGACTGCTGGCCGCGGAAGGCGGAATAACCAAAAACCTCTCGCAAAATCGCGAGCGGCGTACAAGATTGATCCATCGGCATGAAGTTTTAGGCGGTACTGACCACGGGACCGAAGAAAGTGGTGAACTTGGTCATGGATTCTCGGATTCTTTGAAAAGGCGCTAAGGTGAGTGGCACTGACTTAAGGCCAGCCACCTCGCCTCGATAAGGGTAATTGTTTGTAGGAGCGGCTTCAGCCGCGAGGGGCCTCTGCGCTGCAAATGGCGATGTTTGTGGCACAGTCGTTTCGCGGCTGAAGAGGTACAAAAGTGGAATGCTAAAGACCTTTGGCGACACACTCTGAAGCCGCTCCAATGGCAGCGGGCTACTATACGAGGGTTCAGCGTGCGCTAAGGTCTTTAAGGGGCTCATTACCTGCCGGGCTCCTGGCTTCCTACAATCCCAGTCATGACTTCGCCAGCTTACACCCGTGCCGCGGCACTGCCCGCCATTCTTAAAGAACGCATCGTGATCCTTGATGGCGCCATGGGCACCATGATTCAGCGATTCAAGCTTAACGAAGAGCAATACAGGGGCGAACGCTTCAAGGATTTTCACAAAGACGTCAAGGGCAACAACGAACTGCTCAGTCTTACCCGGCCGGACGTCATCAGCGACATCCATGAAAAATACCTCGCGGCTGGCGCTGACCTCATTGAGACCAACACATTTGGCGCCACCCGCGTGGCCCAGGCAGACTACGACATGCAGGATCTGGCGCGGGAGATGAACCTTGTTTCCGCTAAGCTGGCACGGGCAGCCTGCGACAAATTCAGCACGCCTGATCATCCGCGTTATGTGGCTGGCGCACTCGGCCCCACACCCAAGACCGCCAGCATCAGCCCAGACGTGAACGACCCCGGTGCCCGCAACACCAGCTTCGAGGAACTGCGCGCGTCTTACTACGAGCAGGTCGAAGCGCTGGTCGAGGGTGGCTCTGACGTGCTTCTGGTCGAAACCATATTCGACACCCTCAACGCAAAGGCAGCGTTGTTTGCCATAGATGAGTTTTTTGAAAACAGCGGGCAGCGTCTACCCATCATCATCAGCGGCACCGTCACCGATGCTTCAGGGCGAGTGCTCTCAGGGCAGACCGTGACCGCCTTCTGGCACAGCGTGCGCCACGCGCAGCCGCTGGCCGTGGGCTTGAACTGCGCCCTGGGCGCGGCGCTGATGCGCCCCTACATTCAGGAGCTCAATCGCGTCGCCCCTGACACCTTCATCAGTTGCTACCCCAATGCGGGCCTGCCCAACCCCATGAGTGATACCGGTTTCGACGAGACGCCGGAGGTTACCAGCCGACTGCTGCACGAGTTTGCGGCTGAAGGACTGGTCAATATTGTCGGTGGTTGCTGCGGCACCACGCCGGATCATATTGGCGCCATTGCGAAGGCGGTGGGGCCGCTCAAGGCGCGGGGGTGCAGCCTGCAGGGTTCTATCGCGAAGCGGCGTAAGCGCGTCGGTGGCAGTGCGGATCGCCCGAGGCCTCCTAGCGCGCAGGCGGTGCGTTCATTCAAACGCACAGTTGGCACCGAGGGCACGCAACGCGTTGAAGAAAATCACTTTGAACCGCGTAGGTTGGCGCTGAGCGCAGCGAAGCCCAACAGACAGCGCCTCCTATCTCACGCCCCATGTTGGGCATCGCTGCGCTCAGCGCCAACCTACGGCAGCACGCGCAGGCGGGAATGCTCAGAAAACGGCAGCCACCGGGCATAAAGCCGTTCTCACAAGTTAGGGTTCAATATCGTAGGGC
The DNA here is from genome assembly GCF_050821495.1 of Ottowia caeni. Classification (GTDB taxonomy): domain Bacteria; phylum Pseudomonadota; class Gammaproteobacteria; order Burkholderiales; family Burkholderiaceae_C; genus Ottowia; species Ottowia caeni. Next base: position 578,829 of record NZ_CP151080.1, read on the forward strand.
CGGTTCAATAGAGCCGTTTAGGTTCGACGATTTCCACAGTCTGGTTACCCGAATTCCCAGCATTGCCCGAGTTTCCAGGATTGCCCGAGTTTCCAGGATTGCCCGAGTTTCCAGGATTGCCCGAGTTCCCAGGGTTGCCCGAGTTCCCAGGGTTGCCCGAGTTCCCAGCATTGCCCGAGTTCCCAGCATTGCCCGAGTTTCCAGGATTGCCCGAGTTTCCAGGATTGCCCGAGTTTCCAGGATTGCCCGAGTTCCCAGGGTTGCCCGAGTTCCCAGGGTTGCCCGAATTCCCAGGGTTACCCGAGTTCCCAGGGTTACCCGAGTTCCCAGGGTTACCCGAGTTCCCAGGGTTACCCGAGTTCCCAGGGTTACCCGAGTTCCCAGGATTGCCCGAATTCCCAGGTTTACCCGAATTCCCAGGGTTGCCCGAATTCCCAGGGTTACCCGAATTCCCAGGGTTACCCGAATTCCCAGGGTTACCCGAATTCCCAGGATTGCCCGAATTCCCAGGGTTGCCCGAGTTCCCAGGGTTACCCGAGTTCCCAGGGTTACCCGAGTTCCCAGGGTTACCCGAGTTCCCAGCGCCATTGCCCGGAGGGCTGCCGGTGCCAGGGCTGCCATTTCCTGGATCTCCTGAGTGCGGCGGCGAGTTGGGCTCGCCAGGGGGAGCACCTTCGGCGGCTTGAAGAATTCGCAGTCGTTCGGCCACCAGCACACCGTCGACCATGCGCCCTGCAACCGTCACCTTGGCCCCCGAGCCCAGAAAACTCAAAGGCAGCGAGCCCGGGGCGATCTGTGCCCCGCTCGCATCTACCTGCGTGCCCTGCAAGACGAACCACTGTGGCGACGTAAACTCAGCCACCATCCCGGCAAGGGTGACGGCTGAATCGATCGCCGGAGGCAGAGAATGCGCCGGCCGCAAGCGGCTTGCCGAGAGTGTTTGGCCCGTGAACGCGCCCGCGCCACTGATATAAAGAGGCGTTCCGTTGGCGAGCATGGAGGCATCCAGGCCGTCCAGGAATGACGCCTCTGCATAGCTGACCTCCACGGTTCCGACGCGGAACAGGCGTTTCACGCTGTCCAGTGCTTCAACCTCGCCCCAAATCATGGGGCGAAGAGCCTCTGGCGCCACAGCAAGAGCTTCCACTCGGGTGGCTCGCAGCGTGCCGCCAGCGCCATCGGGCAGGGCATACACCTGCACACTCTGCCCAGGCTGCAGCACGGAAAGCTCGCTCACGCCATCAAATATGGTCGCTTGGTCCACCGACACTGGCACGCCCATCATGGCGAACTGCTTTTCCGGTACCTTCACTTCAGCAACCGCCCCGCGCAACTCTGGCACTGAAAGCACATGCGTGGCCGTGCCTGTATTCAGTCCGGCATCCACGGTGCCGCTAATCTGCACCGTCATGCCCGGTTTCAGCACGCCCGTAGAGGAGTCGTCAAACTCTATCCGGGCTGCGCTCACATCAAAGCGAACGCCGTTCACAATCACCTCAGTGCCGCTTGTCGATTCGCTAATGCTTCCCACAGCCACCGTGGATTTGAACACTCCCGTGCCACCAGATCCGACACCGTCGCCTCCGCCGCAGCCAACCCCCGCCACCACGATTGCCATCAACGGCGCAGCCACCAGCGCACGCATGCCTTTTCTTATGGCATGGCCACACCAGGACGAAAGGCGTTGCAGATGGCTGCGATGCGTGAGCGCCCCCTGGTCTGCTTCATGCGGGGGAGGGTGCGGTTCACTTTTGAGGTTGATTTTGTGAATCATCTTTTTCACCGATGGATTTATTGACCACGCACCCTGTAGCCTGGTCTTCGTGATAGACATAAACACCCACACGCATCCGCGCCGTGCCTTGGCCCTGAGCTTTGGCGTGTGCCTCGGACATTTCGCGCACCAGCGAGAAATGCAACCTATCCCACTTTTCGCGCATTAAATGATGAATGCGTTCACATTCCTTAATCGACAAGCCCGACGCATAAACAGCGCGCTCCAGCATTCGGGGCTGATCGCCCAGCGTATTGCCCACGGCCGCGAGCAGATGGTCTCGCACGTTGTCGCCGGTGAAGGCCAGCATGTCTCGCAAGCTGCCTGAAGGCACAAAGCCGCTACCCACCAGTTCCACGGCACCCCCGGCGCTATCCTCTGGCAACGCAACTAAGCCCAGGCGCAACAACTCCTCAAGCAAGGTCTTATGGTGCACATTGCCTCGGGTGGCCAGCCGCGCCATGAGTTCGAATGAAGGGCCGTCACCTGGGTCCGCAATGGGTAGGCGCCGAAAGGCAGGCTCGTCGGAAACCAGTTGCAGCCAGGCCGTGTATGCCTTGGCGGTGGCAGACGCTTCAGTGGTTGGTAGCGCGTCGTGGGTTTGGCGAACACGCGCTGTCACATCTTTGCGATTGAGCCCGGTGGTGACCGCAAGCTGACTCAGGTTGGGCTGGTTCACCCCTTGGCTTCGCCAGAGGTGCTTGGCTTCATCCAGCAGCAGATCCCGCAAAATCTCCTCCAGATGCGCGTGCTTGAGCCCCATCGCCAATGCCAGCCTTATGGCGGGGCGAAGTATGCGCACCAAGGCCGACTGTGCCCAGGTTAAGCGGTGATGCATGGGGATACCAGGAGAAGCTGCACGGAATGCCTGTTTAACAATTCCGTATTGTTACAGCAGTTTTCGTGCCTTTAAAGCAAAAAATCAGGAAGAAATCCGCGTATTTACCGTTCATCGGGTCATTGGCACCGTTTGTCCGAGCCTGTGCTTCTATTTGTGTAAATGTGATAATTTCACATACATACAGAAGTAACCTTTTCAAAGGTGCCATGCGGACATACACAAACAAGCGGAGATTGGCCGGGTTCACGCTCATTGAGGTGATGATCGTGGTGGCTGTCATTGGGATTTTGGCGGCTGTGGCGTATCCGTCGTACGCAGAGTACATACGCAACTCTCGTCGTGCAGAGGCTCAATCAGTGCTCATGGATCTTGCAACGCGCCAGCAGCAATGGCTGCTTGATACGCGGACCTATCTAAAAACAGCCGACGCGTGCACGACGCCCATCCTCAACGTTACAGTCCCGCCGTCGGTTTGTGGCAGCTACAAGATTGAAGTGACGATCCCAGACCCTGTTCCTGTTCCACCGACGTTCACTGCCACAGCCACCCCTCAAGGGGCCCAAGCCAAGGAAAGGTGCGGCACGCTCTCAGTTACCCACACCGGCGCCAAGACGCCGAGCACCTGCTGGTAGGCGGAAGACCTCCATGCGACACCAGATTCGACGCACCACCCAAACCGGCTTTACCTTGATTGAGCTCATGGTGGCTATTGCGGTGCTTGCTGTCATCTTGTCGCTGGCCGCGCCGTCGTTTCGTCAAATGCTTGAGTCGCAGAGCATGCGAGCAACAGCATTCGACTTGGTGGCTGACTTGACACTCGCGCGCAGCGAGGCCCTCAAACGCGGACAGAACGTGACCATCGGAATTCCGGCAAGCCAAGGGGGAGACTGGAGTAAGGGCTGGGCGGTAGTCCTCGGTGAGGACGTGGATGACGCCAGCGCCGAAACGATCAGCAAAAAGAACCCGGCCGGCAACGGTGTGACGTTCACATCGACCTTGAATGAAATCACGTTCAGGGGCGACGGAAGGGTTTCCTCCGGAACATCTCAAGTGAAGTTTGGATTGAAGAACAGCGATGAATCGCAGCAGAGGTGCATTCTGCTCGACCTGTCCGGACGTCCCAAAAGCCTGAAGAGGTCTTGCCCAACATGACCCGCAAACTCCACAGAACTCGATCGAGTGCGCGAGGCGCCATCCTTTTGGAGGTGCTGGTGGCTATGCTGATCACGGCCTTTGGCATTCTCGGATATGTCGGCATTCAGGCGCGCACGGCCGTGGCCAACCTGGAAGCCTACCAGCGCTCACAAGCACTCATTCTGGTCAATGACATGTCCCAGAGGATCAGTGTGAATCGCGCCAATGCTTCGAGCTACGTGGCCGACGGCATTGGCACCTCTGATCCGGGTGATTGCGCGACCAAAGCAGATGAAGCCGCACGAGACATCTGCGAATGGGCAAAGAGTCTCCGGGGCGCAGGGGAGAGGCAAGGTACAGCCATGGTAGGAGCCATTCTGAATGCCTACGGCTGCATCAGCGCCATCGACAACCTTACCAGCACAAGGCCGAGGTACCAGGTCGCAGTCGCTTGGCAGGGAATCCAGCCTAGCGGCGCTCCAGCTTTCGAATGTGGCAAGGATGAATTCAGTTCAGAGAGTCTTCGCCGCGCCGTTGCCGTAGTTGTTCAGGTAGCCGATCTCAGCGCACCTGCAACTCCGCCAACTCCCTCGCCCTAACCATGATCCGATTTACTCAATTGCGCCGAAAAACCAATCGAGGTTTCACGATTGTGGAACTCATGGTTGGCATGGCGATAGGCCTGGTGCTGGTGGCTGGCTTGGCTCTGATGTTTGCCAACACCAGCCGTTCGCGCGAGGAGCTGGGCAAAAGCGTCGGACAGATCGAGAACGGTAGGTATGCGGTTGCTCTTCTGGAGGATGACATCTCGCACGCCGGCTTCTACGCGGAGTTGCCACCAGCCATTACACGGAGCAATGTCCCTGATGCATGTGCTTCCACGCTTGGCAGTGGGCCGGTGGGCAGCGGACTGGGGTGGGACAGCACGGCATTGAGCGCACCCGTTCCCATCATGGGCCTTTCCTCAGTGGAAGCCGCAGCACTGGCTTGCCTGGCAGAGCATAAAAGCGGCACGCCCGCCCTTGTGCTGCACCGGCTCAGCGTGGAGGCTCTGGCGCCTGCTTCAGCGGCGGGTGTCCCCTCTGTCCAAACCTCGCGCTGTGCATCGGAGCCGGCGGGTACCCCTCCGTTCAAGGTTTCTGTCACGGCATCGGATTTCACACTTCAGAACTTCAAGTGCGATGCAGTCAACACGGTGCGAAGGTACGTCTCGCGCATTTATTACGTGGCAAGTTGCAATGAGTGCGCTTTGGAGACGGCTAACCAGATTCCCACGCTAAAGATGGCTGAGTTGCGGGCCGGCAGCAGTGGCTTGGTCATGGAGATAGTGCCGTTGGTCGAAGGTATCGAGGATATTGAGATTCAGTACGGCTTTGACACCCTCGGCACCGGTAACGCAGACAAGTTCCTGACTGAATTGAGCGGCACCGCAGGTGCTGCTGACAACACTTGGGAAAACGTAGTGGCCGTTCGCTTGCATCTGCTGTCTCGCACCACAGAGCCTTCACCAGGGTTCAATGATGGCGGCAAGAAATACGACCTGAGTAGGGCTACTCTGCTAGGTCCGTTTAGCGATCAATTCAAACGCCGCGTTTATACAACCACCGTGCGGTTGCCCAATGTGGCTGGCCCGCGTGAAGTGCCTGCATCGCCAGCGAGTTCGCCTGCTTCATCATGATTCAAAAGTATTCTCAACGGTCTCGTTCCAGAGGTGCTACTTTATTGATAGCGCTTATTTTTCTTGTACTCATGAGTCTGTTCGCCATCAGTGCGTTCAACAGCTCAAGCGTCAATATGCGCGTGGTAGGTAATACTGAGTCACGCCAAGAAAGCGCCGCAGCAGTGCAGGTTGCGATTGAAGAGACAATTAGCGGAACCGAGTTTTACGTGAATCCTGACGGCGTAGCGGCCTCAACCGTTCCTGTGGATGTCACAGGAGATAGTGTTGCCGACTACACGGTCAGTATGACTCCGAAGCCCTATTGCTACCGTGCGGTTCCAACCACCCTTCCTGCTCCTACCAAAACGGGGTCCGATGGCTACGAGGCGTGTCGATCGGCACCGTCACCGCCTCCGGTCTTTGTTGAAGGCGGACCCGCTGGAGGCGCATCCGCTCTGGCTTGCGACGACGCCGAGTGGAACATACGAGCTTCGGTGACCGATCTTGCGACTCGCACTACGGTGGCAGCCGATCAAGGAATTGCCGTCACCATGTTTGGTTACCAGGTTACCGATTACTGCAAATGAGTCTAAGCGTTTTCAAGGAGTCCGAATAATGAGACTACAAGCACTTATCTGCTGGCGCCTATGGGCGGCATGCGTTCTGAGCCTGTTCGTCAGTGTGCCCAGCATGGCGCAGTACACGAGTGATATCGACATCTACAGTGGCACCGCATCTTCGGGTGCTGCCAATGTGCTGATCATTATGGACAACACTGCGAACTGGAACACGCCGTTTGCCGCCGAGCGCGCTGCGCTCAAGGCTACCGTACAAAGCCTCCCGTTGGACAAATTTCGGGTCGGACTCATGATGTTCAGTGAAACCGGAGGGGGAGACAAAGGAGAGAAAGGCGCCTATGTCCGTTCTGCCATCCGCATGCTCGACGCAGGTTACAAGCCGAAGTTTCTTGCCCTGCTCGACAGCATCGACGTCGGTGCCGACAAATCGAACAACGGGAAAGCCGGCCTTGCCATGCTTGAAGCATATGCGTACTTCAAGGGTGGGACACCCTACGGTGGCAACCAAAAAGATAAGACTGATTACAGCGGAAACGTATTTGGCACCAGCGCTTCCAAAGCGATATATCAACTCCCCGGGAATGCGCTGAACAGCAAGAATGCAACCACTTACAACTCACCGCTCATACCGGGCAATTGTGACAAGAACTACATAATCTACGTCAGCAACGACGCAGCCCAAGACAACAACAGCGACACCACCTATGCTGACAACCAGTTGGATGCTGCATACAAAGCCGCAGGAATGATCCGCCCCTCGCCGAGGGTCATTCCGCTGACTCCTAATGGGTCGCAGGGAAACGTGGCAGACGAGTGGGCGCGGTTCATGAAAGACTCACCCAGCGCAATCACCACATTTACGCTCGACGTGGATAGAGTGACTAACGGGCAAGGACCGGGATGGTCGGCTCTTCTCAACAGTATGGCCGTGCGCAGTGGTGGCGAATACTACCCGGTGAGTTCCGGGGGTACTGATTTGGCGCTCGCTTTTGGCGATATTTTCAACAAAATTCAGGCAGTCGATAGCGTTTTCTCGTCTGCCAGCCTGCCCATTAGCGCCAGCGCGCGCGGCACCTATTTGAATCAGGTGTTCATGGGCGTTTTCCGGCCCGATGGTGAAGCAGCGCCGCGCTGGCGGGGCAACCTCAAGCAATATCACTTCAAGTACAACGTGGCAACCGATACGCTGGAGCTTGCGGATCAAGACAACAACCCTGCCGTCGTCAGTTCCACGGGTTTCCTTTCGCCGACAGCGAAGTCTTTCTGGACCCAGGATAGTACTTTCTGGGTCAATCAGAAAATGGGATCACCACTTTCAGCTTCGGATTCACCAGATGGTTATGTCGTCGAAAAAGGGGGGCAGCGCAACTGCTTCGGCAGGCTAACTTAACGTCGCAAAGCTCGCGCAAGGTCCTGACCTGCGTAGGTACTGGTTGCGTGAGCGGATCCGCCCTTACCAATTTTTCCACAGCCAACAGCAGCAGTTTTACCGCTATCGCCAGCAACGCGACCGAGCGCAATAACATCATCAACTGGGTGCGCGGGACCGACAACGCTGGTGATGAAGCAGGTCCAGGCGGTAGCACGACGGTGCGCCCCAGCGTGCACGGGGACGTACTGCACTCACGTCCTGCGGTGGTGAACTATGGAGGCGACAACATCGTGGTCTTCTACGGAAGTAACGATGGAGGCCTGCGCGCCATTAACGGAAACAAGTCCGGCACTGGCGCTGGTCAAGAGTTGTGGTCATTCGTTCCAGAGGAACATTTCGGCAAGCTCAAGCGACTGCGCGACAATTCGCCTCCCATAAGGATATCCACGACGCCAGCCTTCGCAACGAACGCAACGCCGCGTGACTATTTTGTGGATGGCCCTGTCAGCATTTATCAGAAGCTGAATTCAAGCCAGGTAACCACTCAGGCAATTCTGTACGTCGGCATGAGGCGCGGAGGTCGGTTCTTTTACGCCATCGACGTAACCGATCCGGCCGATCCGAAGTTTCTGTGGAGAAGAAGTAACTCGGTCAACGATGACAGAGGAGACTTCACCAAGCTCGGGCAAACTTGGTCTGAGCCGCGCGTGACCAAGTTGAAGGATTATGCTAATCCCGTCCTCGTCATGGGCGGTGGCTATGACGCTGTAGCCGAAGACGCTGCGACGCCGGGTACCACAACGATGGGTAACAGAGTCATGGTGATCGATGCCATTACTGGAAATATGATCAAGCAATTCGCCACGGATCGAGCAGTAGCGGCTGATGTCTCGCTGGTGTCCTTGGACGGCCAAGGCTACACAGATCGCGCCTATGCCGTGGATGTGGGAGGCAATATCTACCGTATCGACTTCCAGAAAACCACTGGCGTCAGCACTTCCACGGCAGTCGCCGATTGGGGCATTTATAAGCTGGCGGCCTTGCAGGGCACCGGTGATCCCCGAAAGTTCTTCTACGGTCCGTCAGTCATGCCAACGCAAAATTTCGTGGCGGTTCAGGTAGGCTCCGGTGACCGTGAAAAGCCATTGAAAACTACAGGTGAGGATGCGTTCTTTACTGTGTTTGATGAGCGTATGACAAAGGGCACTCCCGCTGTCGCGCCAGCCGTGATCACCATGGGGACCGGTATGGGGCAGGTGGGCACATCCGAGGACATGAGCAATGGTTGCTACATTCCTCTTGCCGCTGGCGAGAAGGTTGTAAACGGGCCTACATCTTTCATGGGCAGCACGTATTTCGGCACCAACAAACCATCTTCAGGCGTTCTCTGTAAGGCGAACTTGGGTGACGCCAGGTTGTACGAGGCACCCATGTTCTGTCAGTCGCCAATTTCCACTGAGTATGTCGGAGGCGGATTGCCACCCAGCCCAGTTGCCGGAGTGGTAGAGGTTACCTACATGGTCACCAATGCTGACGGGACTACGACGGAAGTCACCAAACGCAAGCCCATCTTGATTGGAGGCCCTAACTCGAAAAAATCGGCCATTGAAACGACTGACAAGACTAAGTCCGTTAACCTCCCTCGTAAGCGCCGCTATTGGTACCAAGAGCAAACTCGGTAAATGTAAGGCGGCTTGCTGAGGTAACACGCAATTTTCGTGTCGCATCAATCCGCCTCAGCAACACCGCCGCAATCGCCACCACCACGCACCCCATGGCCGCCAGATCCTGCCAGCGCGGCCATTCGCCCACCATCAAGCCGGGAATTCAGATTCACTGAAGGTCATCAACAGTTCCCATACGATAAGGTGTAATTTATTAACAACCTTGCAGGGGGCGACCATGAATGGACAAGCAGTAGCCGCGAAAACTGTATCAGCTAAGCTGCACAACGCCATGCGTGATCGCATTAAGCACTTGGCTGGCGTTCAGCATCGCACCACACATTGGATCATGCGTGAGGTCATCGCGCAGTATGTTGACCGAGAAGAAAAGCGCGAAGCATTCCGGCAGTCTACGCTCGCCGCATGGCAAGAACATCAGGAGACCGGTATGCATGTGACCGGAGACGAAGTCGAAGCATGGCTTGCGAGCTGGGGTGCAGACAATGAGTTACCAGCGCCTAAATGCCACAAGTGAGATTTGCGCCAGGGGCACTGCGCGACTTGCAGAGAGTTCGTGAATTCTTGAGCTCAAAGAGTCCCGAAGCGGCTTACCGGACCGGTCATGTTTTCGACGCCGACGCTGCAAAGTGAATCCGCGCGCCAAGCTCAGTCCCGCCGCAGCAACACCGCCGCAATCGCCACCACCACGCACCCCATGGCAGCCAGATCCTGCCAGCGCGGCCATTCACCCACGATAAGTGGGGCGCTCAAAATGCCGATCAGTGGCACGGCCATCAGGCTCATCGCGCTGGTGGCCGGGGGTAACGCGCGCGCCAGCCTGAACCAGATCACCTGGGCCGCGCCGAAGTTGACGAGCACGCCCCACACCAGGCTGGCCCACACAGTCGGCCTTAAATTCCAGTTCTGCGGGGGCTCCAGGGCTGCAGCAAGCCCTGCCATGACAACGGCCGAAAGAGCCATCATCCATACCAGCAGAGCTTCCGGGGGCATGGTCAGTTTGGCGCGGCGCGTCCAGATGATGCCCAACGCCCAGGATGCTGCCGCACCCTGCATCCAGAAAATCCCGCTCGGATTTCCGCTCAACTTGCCCAGTTCGTCCCCCAGTAGCAGCGCGATACCTGTCAAAACGGCGGCGGCAGCTATTACCAGGCGGCGGGTCAGTGGTTCGCGATAGAACAGCACGCTGAGCAGCACGGTCCAGACCGGCATGGTGAATCCGAGTGTGGCTGCGCGCCCGGCGGGCAACTGGGTCAAGGCAACGATCGAAAGGCCGTGCCAGAACAGAAAGTTAGGCAGCCCAAGCACCACCACATCGCGCCATTCGCGTGTACCGGTTGGCGTCATGCGCAGGCCTTGCGCCTTGAAGAAAAGCCACAATCCCAAGGCGCCAAGCGACATCGTGACCGCCCGAAAATGAAACGGTGCGACCTCGCTAAGGGAGAGCTTCATCATCGGCCAGTTCACTCCCCACAGCAGGGTGAGCAGAACCAGGCCAGTCAGTTGACTGCGGGTGAGAACATTCATGGGGCTATGTGGCGGCTTTGTTCATTGCCTCGAATGAGAAACTCACAAAGGCCACCAACTATAAGTCGCGCTTTTTTTGGGTTTGTGGCGACCTAAGCTTGATCGGGTTTCTGCCGGAGCTATCTCCGATAGAGGCCATGGTCCAGCGCCTCAGCCTGAGCAATAAAGTCGGAGGGGCGCCGCTTGCGGAAGGCTTGCAGATTCGCCAGCTTCCAACGCAGCGCGGGCAGTTGGGCGGCGTGCTCGCAGCGGATGAGTGACCACTCCGGGGTTGCGCGAACCAGTCCACTGAGGAACCGTCGGTGTTCCTGGGTCAGCCGATTGGGAAGATCCTCTCGTAATTGCGCCCGAACGTTCAACAGCGTCTGCAGTGGACAATCTACCTCCGTCATACCGACGAATGCGCGTTCGTACTCTTGGGCGAGATCCTTGTCGTTGCCGAACAATACTTCATGCGATGGACGGTTGTGCCCTGCCAAGTAGATAACGAAGCACTCGACCATACCTTCACTAAGGCCGCCCGCTTCGTAGAGCTGCCAAACGTCGAACAGGTCACGCGGGTGCTGACGGTCTAGAGCTGCCACCAGCTTGCCCGCGTACAACTCGTCGCGCGCGAGGATGGGGGCGTTCAACTCGACACCGAAAAGATCGCTGGCCCTGGCTCTCAGCGGTTTGCGTGCCACGGGTAAAACCGTGCCGCGGAAGACGAAGTTCACTTCGATCTTGACTTGGCTGGTGTCATTCTCGATAAGCAGCTTGGTGGCATCCAGATCCTTGCTGCGAAGCAAGCGAGTCTGCATGCCAAGCGGTTCTATCCGCTGGGCGATGGTGGCCAGCTCGTTGTTGATGGCGGCGAGGGCTTCGTCTCGTTGCATCTGCCAGGGGCAGAACACCACATCGATGTCCACCGACAGGCGGGGCATGTCCTGCTCGAACAGGTTGATCGCCGTGCCCCCCTTCATTGCGAAAATGTCGTTCGCGAAGACCTCTGGAGCGACGGTCAGCAGCAGGCGAACCGTGTCAGCGTAGCTTTTATCCATGCGGGTTCAAACTCAACAGGGTGCCGTCTGCGAGTCGGCTCATCCAGCGCTTGTCACTGCCAGTGGGCACCGCATGCCTCGCCAGCAGATCATCGACATCCACCACACCAGTTTCGCGCGCCCAGGTGAGGAACAGCCGCACGGTCTTGACGCTGGTGCAGCAGGCCAGCAACTGGCCTAGCAGCTCCTTGCGCGGGGAGCGTAAGCCGTCAAATAGGTTGCGAGCTTCTTCGAGACTTTGCTTCGTTCCAACTTCGTACAGCATCTCCAGCACGGCGCGCTCAGAAACCGACGTTAACAATCCGTCGGGTTGGCCCGGTGGCGTTACCAGGGTCTTGCTGACGAGTGCGGCCTCTGGCCAATTGAACAGACGCGCATGCACATAGCGTGCCCGGAATCTTGATATGAACCAATTCGGCAGGACGTAGCGGACATCACCCCACAGCACCAGCGCCTCACGGCTACTCAGGTTGTGCCTGACGCCATGCAGGGCCAAAGCGCTCTTGCCGCCGATGTGCAGGCCAGGTATTCGCTGCTTCAGAAACTTCAGGGCCCCATCAATGCCGTAGTCGTCGTTGGGAAAGGCGTAGACGCCTTGTGCCAAGCGCACCAGCCACCCGCCCTCGGCGTAACGGGCAGCGAGCTGGGGCGACACGCCCAGCTGCGCAAGCGTGGCTAGATCGAACGGTGCCCCCCGGGGCAACTCTGTCTGCAGCCGTTTGATTACTTCATGCCTTGAATTTACATTCATGGTTTAAAAATAGCACAATATTCAATCAAATTTACGTCCGTGGAAGAGAATTTGCTTCGCGAGGCTGAAATCCTGCCGCTGCAACACAGCCCCAATTGCCACCACCGCGCACCCCATACGGGGATGTTGCGTCAATCACATAGAGAGAATCAGCCGGATTGTCAAGTTTCAGGCTAATACCCGATGCGCACGGTTCAGACTTGCATCATCCTAAGCATGGGTTTAGACTGAATAAGGATTAGGACAGACTTGCTACTTAACTTTTTGGTAGCTTGCTGCTGCTGTAATCCGCAGACTTGCGCTTCGACTTAAGCACGAGGGCAATGTCTGTTTCGTTCAACGGCCACAAGGGTCGATTGAGTTTTTTTGTAGGTCCCCTTCGAGGGGCCGACCGGTCAAGTGGCAAGCCATTAAGGCGCTAATGACCGTTCGCCAGAAGCAGTTTCGCGCATTCAGCGTGAAGCCAGGCTTCCCGACAAACAACCAACCGCATGACCCCTACTGGTACAGGTACAGCACCGCATTCCCTTTCTTTCGATTTTCGGTCAGTTCAGCAGACTGATGGAGCCACGCTGTGGCGCTTGGTAAAGGCCATTGGTACGCTGGAGCTCAATTCCGCGTACCTCTATCTCCTGATGGCCGCCGATTTTGGCGAGACCTGCTTGCTGGCCCTGCACAATGGCCGACCAGCCGGGTTGGTTATTGGCTACCGCCCGCCACGTGAGCCCGAGGCCGCATTCGTGTGGCAGGTGGGGGTGTTGCCTGAGTACCGGGGTCAGGGCCTTGGCTTGCGCATGCTGTCTGCCTGGCGGCAGTTGCCTGCCAATCGCAACGCCCGCTGGATCACGGCCACAGTGGATGAGGTGAACCAGTCCTCTCGCGCTTTGTTCGGCGCGCTGGCCAAACAGTTGAATGTGCCGCTGGCCGTTCAGCCGCATTTCACACCAGAACAGTTTCCTGTTGATCACCCGGCCGAACCACTGCTTCGGATCGGGCCGATGCCCTGAGACGAACTTTCAACGCCGCATCGGCCTGCCCGCTGCGGCTTTCGTTCGTCCGTACTTCCGTATTTGTAACAACTGAGGAGAAAACCATGAACATTTTCGAACAGCATGAGTCCGAGGTGCGTGGCTACTGCCGCAGCTTTCCGGCGGTGTTCTCAACCGCCAAGGGCGCGTGGATGACCGACACCACCGGCCGTCGTTACCTGGATTTTTTCAGCGGTGCCGGAGTGCTGAACTACGGCCACAACCCCGACCGGCTGAAGCAGGCCTTGCTAGGTTACCTGATGCGCGACGGCATCACCCACACGCTGGACATGTACAGCGAGGCGAAGGCCACCTTTATTGAGCAGTTTCAGCAAGTCATTCTGGAGCCCCGCGGGCTGGAATACAAACTGCAGTTCCCTGGCCCCACGGGCACCAATGCGGTCGAAGCGGCACTGAAACTTGCTCGCAAGGTAACGGGGCGCGAGCAAGTGGTCGGCTTTACCAATGCGTTCCACGGCATGACGCTGGGCTCTCTATCGGTCACTGGAAACGGCTTCAAACGAGCTGGTGCAGGCGTGCCGCTGACCAACGCCGCGTCGATGCCGTTCGATGGCTACCTGGGTGCTGACACCGACACGCTGGACTATTTTGAAGCCATGCTGCTGGACAACGGCAGCGGCATGGAGCTGCCGGCGGCTGTGATTATCGAGACCGTGCAGGCTGAGGGCGGGGTGAATGTTGCCAGCCACACTTGGTTGCAGCGCCTGCGCGAGATGACTCAGCGCCATGGCATCGTGCTGATCGTCGACGACATTCAGGTCGGCTGCGGTCGCACGGGTCATTTCTTCAGCTTTGAAGAAGCCGGCATTGCGCCAGACATCGTCACGTTGTCGAAGTCTCTCTCGGGCTACGGCCTGCCCATGGCGCTCGTGCTTATCAAGCCTGAGCTGGACCAGTGGGCCCCAGGCGAGCACAACGGAACCTTTCGCGGCCACTGCCCTGCGTTCGTCACGGCTACCGCAGCACTGAGCTTCTGGCGCGACGACCGTCTGCAGCAATCGGTCAAGCGCAAAGGCGAGCAGGTGCAGGAAAAGCTTGAGCGCATGCTGCGCAAGCACGAGGTGAAGGGCAACGTGCGCGGCCTGGGCTTGATCTACGGCGTGGAATTCGCCGATACCGAGTTGGCCGGCCGAGTGTCCCAAGCATGTTTCGAGCGAGGCCTGATCGTGGAAACGGCAGGCATTGACGACCAGGTTCTGAAGCTATTGCCCAGTCTGACCATCAAGGAAGACGAGCTCGCGCATGGCCTCGACATCATTGACCAGAGCCTGCAGGCCTGCGTCAAACAGTGCGTGCTCGAAGCCGCCTGATCCATCGTTCAAAGAAACTGAAAGGAAGACTCGCATGATCGTCAAACACCTCGATGACATTCTGGGAACCGCAGCCGACGTGGACGCGGAGGGTTGGACCAGCCGCCGGCTTATCTACAAAGACGCGGGCATGGGCTACTCTGTCAATGACACCATCATCAAGCAGGGCGCAGAGCTGGAGATGCACTACCGCAATCACCTGGAGACGGTGTATTGCATCGAAGGCTCCGGCGAAATCACCGACCTTGCCACCGGCGTGACACACCCGATTCGCGTGGGCACTCTGTATGCACTCAATAATCACGACCGTCACATTCTGCGCGCCAACAAGGGCACGCACATGCGCATGGTCTGCGTGTTCAATCCGCCTTTGACTGGCCGCGAAGTGCACGACGAAACCGGTGCCTACGCACTGTCTGAGTGAAGCGAGCGAGGGAGGTTGTTCATGATGCAAAGTGCTGTTCACACGAGCCGCGTTCGCGCGGATGACCGTTACCCCTCGCGCCATGCGCCGGTTGCACAGATCAGCCCACGCCATGACGCCGTGGTTCATGGCAACGCGGGCAGCGGTCCACTGACGCAGCGCGAGTTGCTGTTCTACCAGGACAATGGTTATCTCCATTTTGACCAGCTGCTGGATGAGGCCGACGTTGCCACTTGCCTGCAAGAGTTGCAGCGGCTGCGCTTGAGTGAAAGCATCAAACGCGCCGATGAAGCGATCCTCGAACCTGATAGTGGGGAACTGCGGTCGATTTTCGCGGTGCATCGTTCGAGCGAGGCTCTTCGCACGCTATGTGAGCATCCGAAGCTGGTAGGTATTGCTCGGCAATTGCTTGGCGGAGATGTCTACATTCATCAGTCGCGCATCAACTACAAGGGCGGTTTCAGGGGTAAGGAGTTCTATTGGCACTCCGATTTTGAAACGTGGCACGTGGAAGACGGCATTCCTGCCATGCGCATGCTCAGCTGCTCGATCAGTCTCACGGCCAATACGCCGTACAACGGACCATTAATGGTCATTCCTGGTTCACATAAGCGTTACTTGTCTTGCGTGGGTGAAACGCCCGACAATCATTACAAGGAATCGCTGCGCCGCCAGGAAGTGGGTGTGCCGGACGACGAAAGCCTGGCGCGCCTGGTTGAGGATTTAGGCATAGCGGCCCCCACGGGCTTGGCTGGTGCCGTCACGTTCTTCGAGTGCAACATCATGCATGGTTCGAGCTCCAACATCACGCCACTGCCTCGCAGCAACCTTTTCGTGGTTTACAACAGCGTGGAGAACAAACCGGTGGAGCCATTCTGCGGCCTGGCGCCACGCCCCAACTACATTGCTGAGCGCGAGGACTTCACGCCCTTGCCCTACCCGGCATCGAATTGATGGTGCCTTCCTGAGTACGGGCGAAAGCATTGTTCTCGGAGTCCTTCACAATACGTCAATGCTTTCGCTTAAAGACATTCAGCAGGCAGCCGTCCGTTTGCAGGGCCAGGTGCTTGACACACCGTGCGTCGAATCGCGTACCCTTTCGCAAATCACCGGCGCCGACGTTTTTTTGAAGTTCGAGAACCTGCAGTTCACCGCTTCATTCAAGGAGCGTGGAGCCTGCAACAAACTGAGCGAGCTCACGTCCGGTGGTGAACGCCCAGGGGTGATTGCCATGAGCGCCGGCAATCATGCGCAGGGGGTGGCCTACCATGCCCAGCGGCTGGGGCTGCGCGCGGTGATCGTCATGCCTACTTTCACTCCTGGCGTCAAAGTGGCACGCACTCGAGGTTTCGGCGCCGAGATTGTGTTGATCGGAGACACTCTGGAGGCTGCGCGCGCCCATGCGCTGGAACTCGCAAAAAATCAGGGCCTGACATTCGTTCACCCCTATGACGACCTTGCCATCATGGCGGGCCAGGGCACTATCGGCATTGAAATGCTGCGCACCCAGCCAGATCTCGATGTGCTGGTTGTGCCCATAGGTGGCGGCGGGCTCATCGCGGGCATTGCTACTGCCGCCAAGACCATTAAACCCGGCATTGAGGTGGTTGGTGTGCAGGTGCAGCGGTTTCCGGCCATGGTCAACCTTATTAAGCACGCGCACTACGCGCAAGGCGCCAGCACTATTGCTGACGGTATTGCAGTAGGCGCGCCAGGGGAGTTGTGCGCGGAAGTGATCCGCCAGCGCGTGGATGAATTGTTGCTGGTCGACGAAGGCGATATTGAGCAAGCTATTGTCATGCTGCTGGAAATCGAGAAGACCTTGGTTGAAGGGGCGGGGGCGGCTGCACTGGCAGCCGTGCTCAAGCACCGGAGCCGGTTTGCGGGAAAACGCGTTGGCATGGTGCTCTCGGGCGGCAACATCGATCCCATGCTTCTGGCCTCCATCATTGGCCGCGGCATGGTCCGCTCAGGTCGCTTGGCCCGCATTGTCGTGAGTGCACGCGACGTGCCGGGCACACTGGCGCGTATTACCACCCTGGTGGCCGACGCTGGTGCCAACATTGATGAAGTCCATCATCAGCGCGCCTTCACTGTGCTTTCCGCGCAGAGCGTGGAAATCGAGATGGTGCTGCAGACCCGTGGGCACGAGCACGTGGATGAAATTGTCTCGAAGTTGCGGGCGCAAGACTTGGATGTGCGGCTGGTTCACTGATTTTTTTGCGATCTGCTCTCATTCGCCAGCTGTTGCTGAAACGGGGGAAACCACCCCGCCCTTCGGGCACCCCTCCATAGAGGGGAATTGGCGTCGGGGCACGTTCAATGGTCATCGGGAAATTGACCGCTGGTGGATGGGCGACCGGCGACAGAATAAGAAATTCCCTTCGATCGGAAGTGCGGATAAGCATCCAGGAAGAATAGGTTGGGATAGGGAGACGCGTCAAAAAATTCCCCTCCGTTGGAGGGGTGGCAGGCAAAGCCTGACGGGGTGGTCTCACCACACGCACCGGATTCCGCGAGAACACGGTGCAACTTGCCCCACTGTTGTCATTCGCTCGCCGTTGCTAAAACTGGGGAAACCACCCCGCCCTTCGGGCACCCCTCCATAGAGGGGAATTGGCGTCTGGGCACGTTCAATGGTCATCGGGAAATTCACCGCTGGTGGATGGGTGGCTGGCAACTCGTCAGGACATTCCCCTCCGGTGGAGGGGTGGCAGGCGAAGCCTGACGGGGTGGTCTCACCACACGCACCTGATGCCGTGAGAGCACGGTGCAACTTGCCCCACTGTTGTCATTCGCTCGCCGTTGCTGAAACGGGGAAACCACCCCGCCCTTCGGGCACCCCTCCATAGAGGGGAATTGGCGTCTGGGCACGTTCAATGGTCATCGGGAAATTCATCGCTGGTGGATGGGCGACCGGCGACTCGTCAGGGCATTCCCCTCCGTCGGAGGGGTGGCAGGCGAAGCCTGACGGGGTGGTCTCACCACACGCACCTGATGCCGTGAGAGCACGGTGCAACTTGCCCCACTGTTGTCATTCGCTCGCCGTTGCTGAAACGGGGGAAACCACCCCGCCCTTCGGGCACCCCTCCATAGAGGGGAATTGGCGTCTGGGCACGTTCAATGGTCATCGGGAAATTCACCGCTGGTGGATGGGCGACCGGCGACTCGTCAGGGCATTCCCCTCCGTCGGAGGGGTGGCAGGCGAAGCCTGACGGGGTGGTCTCACCACACGCACCTGATGCCGTGAGAACACGGTGCAACTTGCCCCACTGTTGTCATTCGCTCGCCGTTGCTGAAACGGGGGAAACCACCCCGCCCTTCGGGCACCCCTCCACAGAGGGGAATTGGCGTCGGGGCACGTCCAACGGTCATCGGGAAATTCACCGCTGGTGGATGGGCGACCGGCGACAGAATAAGAGATTCCCCTCGATCGGAAGTGCGGATAAGCATCCAGGAAGAAAAGGTTGGGATGGGGGAGACGCGTCAAAAAATTCCCCTCCGTCGGAGGGGTGGCAGGCAAAGCCTGACGGGGTGGTCTCACCACACGCACTGGATGCCCTGAGAGCACAGCACAACTCACCCTCCCGGAGCCGGACGCCAATCCCGGCCTCGGTTATTGAGCAGATCAGGGAACCGCCGTAGGGGATTGAGCCTTGCCTTAAAATCCCCTTATCCCCAAGGAGCGTTGCAGCGGCTGATGGCCGTCAGGCTTGGTGGTTTTTTTGCACGGCAACGACGCTCACCTGATTGCCATGCCCAGGTGAGCCTATGACAACCGATATCCACGCCTCCCGCGAAACCGTTTCTCCGCCTCCCATGAGGCTTTCCGGCCTGGAGCCGGTGAGCATTGGCGCCGACACCCTTTTCGTCAACATCGGCGAGCGGACCAACGTCACGGGATCCAAGGCTTTCGCACGCATGATCCTGAACGGCCAGTTCGAGGAAGCGTTGGCTGTCGCTCGCCAGCAGGTAGAAAACGGCGCGCAGGTGATCGACGTCAACATGGACGAAGCCATGCTAGACAGCCAGGCCGCCATGGTGAAATTCCTGAACCTCATGGCTGGCGAGCCCGACATCGCCAAAGTGCCAGTCATGGTCGATTCCAGCAAATGGAGCGTGATTGAAGCCGGCTTGCGCTGCCTGCAAGGCAAAGGCATCGTCAACTCCATCAGCATGAAAGAAGGTGTAGACGAGTTCAAGCGCCAGGCCCGCCTGATCAGGCGCTATGGCGCCGCTGCCGTGGTGATGGCTTTTGACGAAAAAGGCCAGGCAGACACCTACCAGCGCAAGATCGAAATTTGCGAACGCGCCTATCGCATTCTGGTGGATGAGGTGGACTTTCCGCCAGAAGACATCATCTTCGACCCGAACATCTTCGCCATTGCCACGGGTATTGAAGAGCACAACCATTACGCGGTGGACTTCATTGAAGCCACGCGCTGGATCAAGCAGAACCTGCCCGGTGCCAAGGTCAGCGGTGGCGTTAGCAACGTAAGCTTCAGCTTCCGCGGTAACGACCCTGTGCGCGAGGCCATTCACACGGTGTTCCTCTACCATGCCATTCAAGCGGGGTTGGACATGGGCATCGTCAATGCAGGCATGGTTGGTGTCTATGACGATCTGGAACCCGAGTTGCGCGAGCGGGTGGAAGACGTGGTGCTCGATCGCCGACCTGACGCCGCCGAGCGCCTCCTGGAAATTGCCGAATCCGCAAAGGGTGCTGCCAAGGACGATACGAAGAAACTCGAATGGCGCAATGCAGGCGTCAACCAGCGTTTGAGCCACGCGCTTGTGCACGGCATCACTGATTTCATCACTGAAGATACTGAAGAGGCCTACCAGAACATCATCGCTGGGGGAGGCCGTCCGCTGCACGTCATTGAAGGGCCGCTGATGGACGGCATGAACGTGGTCGGAGATCTGTTCGGTGCCGGCAAAATGTTCCTGCCTCAGGTGGTCAAGTCCGCCCGTGTCATGAAGCAGGCGGTGGCGCACCTCATTCCCTATATTGAGGAGGAAAAAAAGCGCGACCAAGCGGCCGGCCGAGACGTCAAGACCAAGGGCAAGATTGTCATTGCCACTGTCAAGGGCGACGTGCACGACATTGGCAAGAACATCGTCACCGTGGTCCTGCAATGCAACAATTATGAAGTGGTGAACATGGGTGTCATGGTGCCTTGCCATGAAATCCTTGCCAAAGCCAAGGCAGAAGGCGCTGACATTGTGGGCTTGTCAGGCCTCATCACACCCAGCCTGGAAGAAATGCAATACGTGGCTGGCGAAATGCAGAAAGATGAGCATTTCCGTGGCAAAAAAATTCCACTGATGATCGGTGGTGCCACCACCAGTCGCGTGCACACAGCGGTCAAAATCGCGCCCCACTACGAAGGCCCGGTGGTTTATGTGCCCGATGCTTCGCGCAGCGTGGGCGCGGCACAGGGGCTGCTTAGCGACAACGCTGAACAGTTCATTGCCGATACAAGGGCAGACTACGAAAAAGTGCGCCAGTTGCACGCCAACAAGAAGCAGGTGCCCTTGTGGCCGCTTGGCAAGGCGCGCGCCAACAAAACCCGCATCGAATGGTCAGGTTACCAGCCGCCTGAGCCTAAGTTCTTGGGGCGTCGCGCCATCAAGAACATCGATCTGCATGAGTTGGTGCCTTTCATCGACTGGACGCCTTTTTTCCAGACCTGGGATCTGGCCGGCAAGTACCCAGCCATCTTGAAAGACGAAGTGGTTGGCGCAGAAGCCACGCGCGTTTATGCCGATGCGCAGGCCATGCTCAAGAAGATCGTGGAAGGCCGCTGGCTCACGGCCAACGCCGTGGTGGGCTTCTGGCCGGCCAACACCGTGCGCGACGACGATATTGAGTTGTATGCCGATGAATCACGTCAGTCCGCCGCCCTGACCTGGTACGGCTTACGCCAGCAAACCGAAAAGCAAGAAGACGCCGAAGACCGCATGCGCCCCAGCCGCTGCCTGGCAGACTTCATTGCGCCGCGCGAAGCCGATGGATCAACCCCGCTCAAAGACTACATTGGCGCGTTTGCTGTCACGGCGGGTTTGGGAGTTGATGTGAAAGAGGCGGAGTTCCTGGCTCATCATGACGACTACAGCGCCATCATGTTGAAAGCCTTGGCTGATCGTCTGGCTGAAGCAGGAGCTGAATGGCTCCACCGCCGTGTGCGCACCGACTGGTGGGGCTATGCGGCAGACGAAGGCCTGAGCAACGACGAGCTCATCGCCGAGAAGTACCGCGGCATTCGTCCGGCCCCGGGTTACCCGGCCTGCCCGGATCACCGCGTCAAGAGCCCGCTCTTTGATCTGCTGCAAGCGCATGAGATCGGCATGAGCGTGACGGAATCGCTGGCCATGCTGCCAGCCGCCAGCGTCAGCGGTTTTTACTTCAGCCACCCTGAAAGCACATATTTCAGCGTTGGCAAGATCGACAAGGGTCAGGCGATTGACATGGCCGAGCGCAGCGGCGCGGAGCTGAGCGAAGTGGAGCGGGCGCTGGCGCCGAACCTGGGGTTGTGAGCTTGCCTGGGTGACTCGTAGAAAGTGAAAGCCGGGCATGCCCGGCTTTCCATTTTTGCATCTAGCTAAACTGGTTACGCATCCCGCGCATGGCGTTCCAAGCGATGTCCGGAAATCTAACTGGAATGTCCGAGTGTTTGGTGCAAAGCTTCGTGGCCGCTTCTCCCAGAACCATTACGTTGAATATGGTGGCTTGCTGCGTGCGCTTGTCCGCTTTGAATGCCTCAAGTGTAATGTCTGCAACGTAGCCGGTGGCCTGCTGCGCAGCCTCCAGCATGTGACGAAGATAGACCGCAATGTGTCGGTCGTCAGGCTCGCTCATAGCGGACGAGCCTTCGCCAGAACCTCTGATCGGAACTCGGAAGAGAGGTCTTGGGGCGTCAGTATGTCCACGGACACTTCCAACAGTTCCTCCAGTTCGAATCTGAGGGCTCCGATGTCGAACAAAGTGGTCCCGGGAAGGGCGTCGACCAAGAGATCCAGATCGCTTGTCTCGGTGTCTCGGCCTTCAAGAACAGAACCAAAGACCCGGGGGTTGGCTGTGTGGTGCCGGTAAACGGCATCACGGATCGCAGTGCGATATGTGGGCAGAAGTGAACCAGGGTTGCGAGGCATGGCAGACAGCATACGAGATTTACACGTGACGGGGGTATCAATTTTGGATTGATTTCTGAGAAGTATTAAGCCAATTGACGTGTCAACCAAGACGCTGGTCATGCTGCCTACGTCCGCGGTGTGGAGCTGAGCGAAGTGGAGCGGGCGTTGGCACCGACTCTGGGGTTGTGAGCTTGCGGGCGGCAGAAGGCGGGGGTAGGAAAACTTGTGCAGAAAGAAGTCAGAGCTGCCATCGGTTGGATAGCCCACGTTCTTCCGTGCCCGCGGCCTGTTGGGCTTCGCTGCGCTCAGCGCCAACCTGCGAGTTTGGTGTTTGCACGGATAGGAAAAAAACGTTTCTGACCGATGCTATCTTTGTAGAAGCGGCTTCAGAGGGTGTCGCAAAACTACTCCTTCCCCCACTGGGGGCGCCCGGCGTAGGGGAAGGTTGGGATGGGGGCACGCACGGCACCAAAACAAGGCAGTGACTACGAAATGCTCCGAGAGCCCCCACCCTAACCTCCCCTCAGCCGGGCGCCCCCAGCGGGGAGGGGCCTTTCAGGGAATCGTTCAGAGAAGGACTTTTGCGACATTCTCTTCAGCCGCTCCTACACCCCGGATGCATTCGTCCGATGACGGGAGCCAGCCTTTATCCTGGCTCGCAAACGCGCTCATAGGTTGAGACGTGGCTGTTGCACAGGTAAGCTGAAAATTGTCAGTAGTGTGACCATACAGCAGAGGCTGGCGCACTCAATACAGAGCGCATATCCAGGGCAGAAAGCGCCCATATAATCAAAGTTAAGTTATTGATATTAAAAGAAATTCGGCATAAAATTAAAAAAATGATAAATTTACCGAAGCATGCTTGAGCTAAAGCCCGACCAAACTCGCCAGTACATTGACGCAGTTGCCGTTTTCGAGGCACTGGAAGAGGCGCGCAGTGAGGCCAGGAGCACACAAGGTGGCATGTACTGGCACGCAGGGCCAACTCACAACCGAGCAGCAACATACTTGGTGCGAACCAGCCGCACAGGTGCGGAAAAGAGCCTCGGTGCGCGTAGTCCAGAAACCGAGCAGATTTATGAGCGCTTCATGGCACGCAAGCGCGATAACGGCGAGCGGGTTTTGGCTTTGACACAACAACTCGAACAGCACCGTCGCCTCAATCGAGCATTGCGCGTAGGTCGTGTCGAGCCACTGGTTGTTAAACTTCTGAGCAAGCTGGCGGCCACCGGCCTGATGGATCACTTTCGTGTCGTAGGCACGCACGCGCTGTATGCCTACGAAACCGCAGCCGGCGTGCGCCTTGACACTGGCGTGCTCAGCACGCGCGACATTGATCTCCTGTGGGACACACAAAAGCGCGTCATATTTGCCACGCGGCTCGCTCGTGTCGACAGTTCGATGTTGGGCGTTCTCAAGAAAGTGGACCCAAGCTTTCGCTTGCGAAAATCACAGCTCTACACAGCGGTCAACCAAGATGGCTTTGAGGTTGACATCATTCGACGCATGAAGGTTGGGGGCGACGATCACCCCATTAAGCTCAGCAAAGCCGAGGAAGACTTTTATGTCGTCCAAGCCCCGGAAGCACACAAGCTGTTGTATACGGCAGGGTTTTCGCAAGTACTTGTTGCCACCGATGGCACCATGGCTCGAATGAATACGCTTAACCCTCAGGCCTTCATTCGTTTCAAGCGATGGATGGCCAGCCATCCCGACAGAGATCCGCTCAAGTCGCGACGCGATGCGCTACAGGCCGACGCAGTGCAGCAGTTGGTTGATCGATATCTCTGAAGATATGGTGTGTTGTGACAGCCCCTGGTCACTTAGTCCTTTTCAACGACCAAGTGAACTAGCCACCCTTCTGCCTCAGCAGACGGCTGACAGTCTGAGCCGTTTCCAGCAGCGCCGGCAAAATTTGCTCCTGCATGGTTTTTGCATCAGTTCGATTGGCCTGGCCGCTTACATTGATCGCTGCCGTGACGCGGCCATTGGCTCCGCGCAAGGGCGCGGCTACTGAGATCAACCCCTCTTCCAGCTCCTGGTTCGAAAGGCACCAGCCCTGCTTGCGTACTTGCTGAATGCGTTTGAGCAGCGTGGGAGTGTCTGTTGTCGTATGGCGCGTGAGCGCTGTACGCGGAGCGCTTTCCAGGCGCGTGACGATCTCATCGTCTTCAAGATCTGACAGCAACACGCGCCCAAGCGAGGTGCAGTAGGCCGGCAAGCGCGAACCAATGCCCAGGGAAATTTTCATGATCTTGTGCGTGGGAACGCGCATGACGTAGACGATCTCCGTGCCATCCAGAACGGCAATAGAGCTGGACTCTTTCACGCGGCTGACCAGCGCCTCTACCTCTGGTTCTGCCAAGTCCCAGATGGGCATGGAAGAAAGATAAGAAAAACCCAAGTCAAGCATGCGTGGTGTGAGCCGGAAGTGCTTGCCGTCGGATTCCACATACCCCAGTTGTTGCAGTGTCAGCAGAATGCGGCGAGCCCCCGCACGTGTGAGGTTCGCTCTTTCAGCCACCTCGCTCAAGGTCTGCCGCGGGGCCTGCGCGCTGAAACTGCGGATGACCTGCAGCCCACGCGCAAACGATTGAACATAGGTGTCGCCCGGCCGAGGCGAAGGGGCATCAGAGGAGGATTTCACAGAATTCGTCATGTTCTTTATAATTCGTATTATGAACTAATGTTCGTAATGAGAACAAATCAGGAGCCACATGATCAATAAGATTGCCGATTCAATCGCCGCTGCCCTGGCAGATGTGTCCGATGGCGCCACGGTGCTAATAGGAGGCTTCGGCACCTCCGGCATCCCTGGTGAACTCATCAATGGGTTGATAGAACAAGGAGCCCGCGATCTGACGGTGGTCAATAACAATGCCGGCAATGGCGACACGGGCTTGGCGGCCTTGCTCAAGACTGGTCGCGTCAGAAAAATCATCTGCAGCTTTCCTCGGCAGACTGACAGCTACGTCTTTGACGAGTTGTATCGCAGCGGCCGCATAGAGCTGGAACTGGTGCCTCAAGGCAACTTGGCTGAACGCTTGCGGGCTGCTGGCGCCGGCATTGGGGGCTTCTTCACGGCGACCGGCTACGGCACAGAACTCGCCAAGGGCAAGGAAACCCGCATCATCAACGGCAAGGGTTATGTTCTGGAATCTCCTTTGCATGGAGACGTGGCACTGATCAAGGCCGAGCGCGGTGATCGCTGGGGTAACCTGGTCTATCGCAAAGCAGCACGAAACTTCGGCCCCGTCATGGCCATGGCCGCGCGCAAGACGGTGGCCACGGTGCATGAAATCGCTGAGCTTGGCGAGCTAGACCCCGAGGTGGTCGTCACGCCGGGCATCTATGTGAGCCAGATTGTGCGCATTGAGCGCACTGAGACGCAGGCAGGCGGCTTCAAAGCTGCGGCATGAAAGGAAAACCCATGAGCTACACCCGCCGCAGCAAGAACGAATTGGCCCAGCGCGTGGCACGCGACATCCACGAGGGCGCCTACGTGAACCTGGGCATCGGCATGCCGACCACGGTGGCCAACCACCTGCCCCCAGGAACCGAAGTGGTGCTTCACAGCGAAAACGGCATTCTGGGCATGGGCCCGGCGCCGGCAGCAGGCCTGGAGGACTACGACCTCATCAACGCGGGCAAGCAGCCCGTTACGTTGTTGGCCGGAGGTTGCTATTTTCACCACGCAGACAGCTTCGGCATGATGCGTGGCGGCCACCTCGATATTTGCGTGCTGGGAGCCTTTCAGGTTTCTGCCACGGGAGACCTCGCCAACTGGAGCACGGGCGAGCCAGATGCCATTCCCGCAGTAGGTGGCGCCATGGATCTGGCAGTAGGTGCCAAGCAGACCTGGGTCATGATGGATCTGCTCACCAAGGACGGAAAGAGCAAGGTTGTCGATCAATGCAGCTACCCGCTCACCGGACTGGGTTGCGTGAAGCGCATTTACTCTGACCTGGCGACGCTGGAATGCACGCCTGATGGCTTGCGGGTGATTGATCTGGTCGACGGGTTAAGCAAGGCCGAGCTGGAGAAGCTGATAGGCCTGTCTGTGCAGAACTGACTGGTGTGAATCCTGCGAGCGCTGGTGATTCGGATTACTCTGGGACCGCCGAGCTCCAGTTCGGCATCAGCGCCCCTGGCGTTGGCTGTGCGTGCAAATATTTGCCAGACGTCTACGACCGATAGAAGGTAGCGGCTCTTCCTGCACCCTTGATGCCACACTGCTGACGCACGATAGCGAAGTTATCTGTCGTCGGCCCTTTCATAGCGCGCTAAAGTGGCGGGATGATGCTTTCCGCGCCCCCTGCCAAGACTGGCCCCACGCTCGTGCCCGCTGTGGCACCAGCCATTCCCGCCATATTCCGTGGCAGGCTCAAAGGCCTGTATCCCCTTTACCGTTCGTTCGAACTCTGGTCTGACGCAGATGGCCTGCGCATGAGCGCGGCCATGTCGTTTTACGGCATCCTGAGTTTGGCGCCGCTGTTGGTGTTGCTCGTGGCCGTGTTGGGCTGGTGGCTGGATCGTGATGCACTGTTGGGCAGCTTGACCGAGCAGATCAGCGACCTGGTGGGCGCGCGAGGTGCTGAGGTGATCTCTGCAGCCCTGGAAAGTGCGCGGCAACCAGAGCAAGGTATTGTTGCCTCGGTGCTGGCCTTTGGTTTGCTGCTGATGGGTGCCACGGGTGTGTTCGCTGAGCTGCAGTCGGCGTTCGAGCGCTTATGGACCCAGGGTACAGGCGTTACCGCCAAAGGGGCTTGGTGGTACAGCGCCACACTGCGTTTACGCGGAGTGGCCTACGTGCTGGCGATTGGCTTCCTGATGCTGGTGTCGCTGGTCATTTCAAGTCTCCTTGGCATCCTCGAACACTGGGGCGGGCAAAGGATAGGCTTTCAAGCTTTGCTTGGTGTCATCAATCAGGCGGTTTCGCTGATCATCATCACGGGCTTGTTTGTCGCGCTGATGCGCATGAGCGCAGGCCCTCATCCACGAATGCGTCATCTGGTGCTCGGAGCAGCGGTAGGCGCGGTGTTGTTCGGACTGGGCAAGTATGGCTTGGCGTTGTATCTCTCGACAGCTGCAGTGGTGTCGGCCTACGGAGCTGCTGGCTCGCTGGTCGTACTACTCATGTGGATCTATTTTGCTTCGGCTGTGCTGCTGTACGCCGCGAGTTGCGCGCGCGTGTTGGCAGAACAGCAAGCGGAGTTCAATGCATCGGCCGTTTCACCGATTGGTGCCGTCGTGGCAGGGGCACACGAAGCCGAACCTGATGTTGCTGCGCTAGTGGCGGAAACGGCGGAGCAAAGGGTGGAAGAAGCCTTGGTGAACGCGGAGCTTGAGACACAGCGTTCAACCGCGCGTGCAGACTCTAGTGAACCGGCTGGCGCAGGTATCTCACCTTTGACGGGAGTGTTGGCGGTGGCTTTGGCCGCGGCAGGCTATGCACTTTCCAAGCGGCTTGGAAACGAGTCTGCTGACAAGGGTTTGTCTATCAGGCATAACAAGGCAGACGTGCATCTGCCACCAGTCGCGCAAGACAACCCGAACAAGACTGCCGCGCGCACTGGCTCCAGGTCGCGCTTTCGCCGTGGTATGTCTGCCATGGGTACGGGGCTGATGGGGGCGGCATCAGTCGCTCGGCATATTCCCGCCAAGTGGGCGCCCTGGGGCGTCGCAGCGGCCGGCATACTATCGAAGTGGCGGCAGAAGCAGGCCGAACAGAGCTTGGCAGATGCACTCGCGACAGTGGAGGCCGACGTGCGGGCATTGCGACGCATGAGCAGAAAGCGTAGGCGTTGAATGCCGATCGCATCGTGCTAAGTGGGCGCTGACTCTCAGATTTGGTGGGAGCGTTAGTCGACCCCTCTCAAACTCCGGGTATCGGAAGCCGAGTCGAGTTCTTTACCTCTTCCATGACCGCGTAGGTTCGGGTTTCGCGCACACCAGGCAGTTGCCAGAGGACATTGCCGGCAAACTGCCGGTAGGCGTCCATATCAGCGACTCGGGTTTTGAGAAGATAGTCAAAGCCGCCTGCCACGAGGTGGCATTCGAGCACCTGCGGATGCACCTGCACCGCCGCGCGGAATTCCTCGAAAACGCTGGGCGTGGTGCGGTGGAGCAGCACCTCCACGAACACCAGCATGTTGATCCCGAGCAACCTCGGATTAAGGCGCGCCTCATAGCCTTCAATGAATCCGTCTCGCGTCAGGCGCTGGACCCGTGCAAGTACCGCAGTAGGAGACAAAGACACGGCTTCCGCCAGCTTGAGGTTGGATATGCGTCCGTCTTCCTGGAGGTGCTGAAGGATGCGGCGATCGGTTCGGTCCAGCTCGGGTGATTCGGCCATAGTGAAAAATTTTGTGAACTTATAGAAATTCGAAACAATATCCTAGTCTGAATCGAGATGATTGTGGAAATCACAAGTGAGTTTTCCCATGCAGTCCAGCGCGAACATCTTCCAGGATTTCTTTCAGCCCTCCTCTTTGGCGTCTTCGCCGCGTCGGCGGGCCGTCACCGCAGCATGGCGGATCAGCGAAGCCGATGCAGTGTCGAGCGTCTTGCCGGGTGCGCGTGTCGGCCCGGATCAGGCGGACAGGATTCAGCAGTTGGCGGGGCGAGTGGCGCGCACGCTTAGGCAAAGAAAGGCGCGTGTCGCGCGCGCAAGCCTGGTTCAGAGCCTCCTCCAGGAATATTCGCTTTCCTCTCAAGAGGGTGTGGCGTTGATGTGTCTTGCAGAAGCCCTCTTGCGCATCCCGGACACGCCCACACGAGATGCCCTGATCCGGGACAAGATCTCGCAAGGCCAGTGGAGTACGCACCTCGGGCAGAGTTCTTCCCTGTTCGTCAACGCGGCAACATGGGGCCTGCTGATCACCGGCAAGCTGGTTTCCACACACAGCGAGTCCAAGCTCACTTCCGCACTGGGCCGACTCGTCGGCATGGGCGGCGAGCCGCTGATTCGCAAGGGCGTGGACATGGCCATGCGCATGATGGGCGAGCAGTTCGTGACGGGCGAAACCATCGATGAGGCGCTCAAGAATGGTTCGGTGCGGGAGCAGCAAGGCTTTCGGTACTCGTTTGACATGCTGGGCGAAGCCGCCCTCACAGCGCGGGATGCGCAACGGTATCTGAGCGACTATGAAAACGCGATCAAGGCCATCGGTATGGCCTCTGCAGGGCGGGGCGTGTACGCAGGACCGGGCATTTCCATCAAGCTCTCAGCCCTGCACCCTCGCTACAGCCGCGCTCAGTACGACCGCGTCCTGTCGGAGTTGTATCCTGCACTGGTCCGGTTATGTGCCGCAGCCAAGCGCTACGACATCGGTCTGAACATTGATGCCGAAGAAGCTGATCGCCTCGAGTTGTCGCTTGATCTACTGGAGAAGCTCTGCTTTGAGCCCCAGTTGCAGGGCTGGAACGGTTTGGGTTTCGTCATTCAGGGCTACCAGAAGCGCTGCCCATACGTCATCGATTACTTGATAGATCTGGCAAGGCGCAGCCAACGCCGCTTGATGGTCAGGCTTGTGAAAGGGGCCTACTGGGACTCTGAAATCAAGCGCGCACAGGTGGACGGTCTCAATGATTACCCTGTGTACACGCGCAAGCCACACACGGACGCCGCCTACATTGCGTGCGCCCGGAAACTTCTCGCTGCGCCCGATGAGGTCTTCCCCCAGTTCGCCACGCACAACGCGCAAACCCTGGCCACCATTTACGAGCTGGCTGACCCCGCCCGGTACACGCCACTGCAGTACGAATTTCAGTGTTTGCACGGCATGGGCGAGCCCCTTTACGAGCAGGTGGTAGGCGACGAAGCTCATCGCGGGTTGGGCAGGCCGTGCCGCATTTACGCGCCGGTTGGCACGCATGAAACTCTGCTGGCCTACCTGGTTCGGCGTCTGCTGGAAAACGGCGCCAACACGTCGTTCGTGCATCAGATTGCCGACCCTGACATGGCGATCGAGACATTGGTCCAGGACCCGGTGGCAGCGATTGAGCAATCCGCGGCCTCGGAAGGCCAGGTCGGCTCCCCGCACCCAGCGATTTCGCTGCCCAATGATCTCTACGGGCCGTTGCGTCGAAACTCCAAGGGCTATGACCTGGCCAGCGAGTCCGAGCTTCTCTCGCTGAGCTCTGAACTTGATTCGCGACAGGACGCCTGGGAGGCTTGGCCGATGCTCACCTTCGAGACGCACGGAGCTGAGGCCACACCAGTATGTAACCCGGCGCTGAACCATGATCGTGTGGGGAGCGTGCGTGCTGCGACGTTGCAGGAGGTCGATGGTGCCATTTCGGCCGCCGCTGGTGGCGCAGCCGCGTGGGCCGAGGTGGCGCCGGGTGAGCGCGCCCGCCTTCTGGAGTTGACCGCTGAAGGCCTTGAGGCGAATCTTCCACGCCTTATGAGCATTTTGATTCGGGAGGCGGGCAAGTCGGCAGCCAACGCCGTTGCAGAGGTGCGCGAGGCGGTGGATTTTCTGCGCTTCTACGCGCTGGAAGTCAGATCACGGTTTGACAACCGGACGCACGTACCGCTCGGGCCGGTGGTTTGCATCAGTCCCTGGAATTTTCCGTTGGCGATTTTTGTGGGGCAGGTGGCGGCTGCGCTGGCGGCCGGCAACGTCGTGCTGGCCAAGCCTGCTGAGCAGACCCCACTGGTTGCAGCGGAGGCCGTACGAACGATGTGGGAGGCTGGTGTTCCGCGCAGCGCGGTTCAACTTCTGCCGGGTGACGGCCCCACCGTGGGCGCACGGCTGGTGGCTGACGAAAGGGTGCAGGGCGTCCTCTTTACCGGATCGACGGAGGTTGCACGGATTCTCCAGATGACTTTGGCCGCGCGAGTCAACGTACATGGACGAGCCATTCCACTCATTGCGGAGACCGGTGGCCAAAATGCCATGATCGTGGACTCGTCGGCACTGGCGGAACAGGTGGTGGGCGATGTTCTCGTATCCGCATTTGATAGCGCCGGACAGCGTTGCTCCGCATTACGCGTGCTGTGCGTTCAGGAAGATGCAGCCGACCGCGTGTTGGACATGCTGCTGGGCGCAATGGCTGAGCTGCGCGTGGGCAGCCCCGCACAGTTGCAGACCGATGTGGGCCCTGTGATTGATGCTCAAGCACAGCAGAGCATTGAGCATCACATCGAGACGATGCAAGCGAGGGGCCATAGGGTGCATAGGGTTCACCGGACGGAGGGCGGCAGCCGCCATGCCCTGAGTGAAGGAACGTTCGTGCTGCCCACTCTGATTGAAATAGACCGCATTGCTGAACTCAAGCGCGAAGTGTTTGGGCCTGTTCTTCACTTTGTTCGCTACAAGCGCGATCAACTCGATGTCATGCTGGCGCAGATCAACGCCACAGGCTACGGTCTGACCATGGGCCTGCACACGCGAATCGACGAGACCATTGTCAAGGTCGTTGGCGCATCGCGGGCTGGCAATGTGTACGTGAACCGCAACATGGTGGGAGCGGTGGTCGGGGTGCAGCCGTTTGGGGGCGAAGGGCTTTCGGGCACAGGCCCCAAGGCTGGCGGGCCGTTGTACCTGTATCGATTGCTCGGTGCGGCTCCCAGCGATGTGCTTTCTCGTGTGACAGATTCAACCCTCACGGAGGCCAATACCAATACCCATGATCGTGCGCCTGGTGCCCTTCGAAGCCTTCAGCACTGGGCCAATTTGCGGGGGGACTCCGAACTGGTTCGTGCAGTCCAGGGCTTTCAGCATAGGGGGCCCAAAGCGGACACAATCGTGCTGCCTGGACCGACCGGGGAACGCAACGTGTATTCCCTCCATGGTCGCACGGGGGTGGTCTGCATGGCTGAGCGCAACGAGGATCTGTTGGTTCAGTTGGCGGCCGTGCTCGCCGTTGGAGGCCAGGCCATCTGGCCTGCGAGCGCACAGCCTCTTTTGAGCTCACTGCCTTCGGATGTACAGGCGCTTGTGGCGGTGGCTGCGGAACCGTTGTCGGAGGGTGTGCATTTCGACGCGGTGCTGCTCCATGGCACGACCGACGAACTTGCAGAGGTTCAACGAAAACTCGTTGAACGCGAAGGCCCTGTGATTTCTGTAGAGCGCCTGGACAGCGGTGATGCCAACGTCCCGCTGGAGCGCCTGGTGGTCGAAAGGGCGCTCAGCATCAACACTGCAGCCGCAGGCGGAAACGCCTCGCTCATGACCATTGGTTGAGGTCCGTTCCCTGCGGTTTTCCTGGGACCGCCGAGCTCCAGCTCGGCACGGCAGCGCGTCCGGAGGCAAAGAATGCCGAGCTGGAGCTCAGCGGTCCCAGGGGGAGCCTGATGACCCGCTCTCATTCATGCGGCAGCTTTCCGCCTCACCCCGTATTGCGCAACCCGGCCGCAATCCCGTTGATCGAGATGTGAATGCCGCGATGCAGGCGCTCATCGAATTTGCCTTCGCGGTAGCGACGCATCAATTCCACCTGCAGATGGTGCAACGGGTCAATATATGGAAAGCGATGGCGGATCGAGCGTGACAGCGGCGCGTTGTTTGCCAGGCGCTGCTTGTCGCCAGTGATGAGCACCAGGGCTTCAACGGTCTGCTTCCACTCGCTTTCGATGGCGGTGAACACTTTCTTGCGCAGCCGAGCGTTCGCCACCAACTCGCTATAACGCGAACCAAGCCCCAGATCGCTCTTGGCCAGCACCATGTCCATGTTCGACAGCAAGGCGCGGAAGAACGGCCATTCTTTGTACATGCGCTGCAGCAGCGCAAGGCCTTCACGGCGTGTCTGCCCCGGGGTGTCGTTCAGGAATTGGTGCACCGCGCTTCCGAAGCCGTACCAGCCATTGATCGTGAGCCGGCACTGGCCCCAACTGAAGCTCCATGGCACGGCTCGCAGGTCCTCCAGGCTTCGCGCAGCTTTGCGCGAGGCCGGACGCGAACCGATGTTCAGCTCAGCAATTTCACGGATAGGCGTGGCGCTGAAAAAATAGTCTGTAAATCCCGGCGTCTCATAGACCAGCGCCCGGTAAGCCGCCATGCTGTTCGAAGACAAAGTCTCGGCCGCTTTCAGGAAGGCATCTGTGGCGGGCTTGGTGGGTTGCAGCAGCGTAGCCTCCAGCGTGGCGGCGACCAGCGTTTCGAGATTGCGCCGCCCGATTTCGGGGTTGGCATACTTGGAGCCGATCACCTCTCCTTGCTCGGTCAAGCGTATCTGACCGCGCACCGTACCGGGTGGCTGCGCCAGAATGGCCTGATAGCTCGGGCCACCACCGCGGCCCACTGTGCCGCCGCGTCCGTGAAACATGCGCAGGCTGATCTTGTGGGTGGCAGCCAATTCGTCGAACAGTTCCGCCAGGGCAATCTCGGCACGGTAGAGCTCCCAGTTGCTGGTAAAAATGCCACCATCCTTGTTGCTGTCGCTGTAGCCAAGCATGATGTCCTGCTCGGCACCGCTGCGCACCACCATCTGCGCCACGCCCGGCAACGCGTAGAACGCACGCATGATCGGCGCGGCGTTTCGCAGGTCGTCTATGGTTTCGAACAGCGGCACGACGATCAGGTCGTTCACGGCTTCATCAGACGTGTCTCGTGGTTGCCCGGCGAGGGGTTTCGCTTTTTCTGCAGGCGTGGGGGCCATCAATCTCCCGCGCATGAGCCCCACTTCTTTTTGCAGCAGCAATGCTTCCAGCAGGTCGCTGACGGTTTCGGTGTGGCTGATGATGTAGTGGCGAATCGCCTGCGCACCGTAGCGTTCCCGCATGCACTTGGCGCTCTCGAAAATCGCGATCTCGCCAAGCGTTTGTTCGCTGTAGTCTGCACCCATGACGCGCAGCGGCCGGGCGTCGGCCAGCATTTGCAGCAGCACGGCTTGCTTGCGCTCTTCAGGTAGCGCAGCGTAATCGGGCTCAATACGGGCTTTGGCTAGCAGCTCGGCGATGGTCTCCTCGTGCTTGTCTGAACTTTGACGCAGGTCTACCGTGGCCAGGTGGAAGCCGAACACCTCCACAGCTCGCATCAAAGGCTCCAGGCGTTGGCCGACGAGCGCGCTCGCGTAGTGGGCACGCAGAGAGTCGCGAATGATCCGCAAGTCGGCCAGGAATGCTCCGGCATTCGGGTAAGGGTTTTGCGGTGCCACTGCGTGGCGGGCGGCCTCCCCACCACTCAGCAGTTTCAGCGTGGCGGCCAACCGGGCATAGATTCCGGTCAGCGCACGGCGGTAAGGTTCGTCCTGACGGTGTTCGTTGAGGTCGGGCGAGCGGTCGGCCAACTCCTGCATGGCGGGCGTGCAACCCACCAGCATGGCGGAAACAGACAGCTCGCCGCCCAGCAGGTGCACCTCCGTCAAATAGTGGCGCAGCGCCACATCAGACTGGCGGCGCAGGGCATGCTCTAGCGTTTGTGCAGTGACATTCGGGTTGCCGTCGCGGTCGCCGCCAATCCACTGCCCCATGCGGAAGAAACTGGCCACGGGTTGGCTGCCGAGTTGGCGTTCGAGGTCTGCATACAGTTTCGGGATCTCGCGCAAGAAGGTGGATTCGTAATAGCTCAGCGCGTTCTCGACCTCGTCGGCTACGGTCAGCTTGGTAAAGCGTAGCAAGCGCGTTTGCCAAAGCTGTAATACGCGGGCACGTATCTGAGCTTCGTTGGTGGACAGTTCGCGCGGAGCCAGTGCGTCTTTAGGTAGCGCACGTGCGCGAATGTCGTCGCGCTGGGCAAGCAGCGTGGCGATGTCGCGCTCGGCATCCAGAATGCTCTTGCGCTGTACTTCGGTAGGGTGGGCTGTGAGTACCGGTGAAACATAAGACGCCGCCAACGTCTGCGACACGGTCTTGGGCGTGATGCCCGCGCTGCGAAGGCGAGCCAAGGCGACCTCAATACTGCCTTCCTGAGTATCGCCTGCGCGGTCATGGATCATGCGGCGGCGAAGGTGGTGGCGGTCCTCGGCCAGGTTGGCCAGATGGCTGAAGTAAGTGAAGGCCCGAATCACGCTCACCGTCTGTTCGCTGGCCAGACTCTTGAGCAGCTTCTTCAGGGCCCGATCGGCTTCCTGGTCGGCATCGCGACGGAAGGCCACTGAAAGCTTTCGCACCTGCTCGACCAGTTCAAACGCGGTCTCCCCTTCCTGCTCACGGATCACGTCGCCCAGAATGCGGCCCAGCAAACGAATGTCCTCGACAAGAGGGCGTTCGTTCTTGAGATTTTGGTGTTCCTTGGGCGCGTTGGCTGCTGTGGTCAATTTTTTCCTCTTACTACAAACATCATGCGACCGGCTCAATATAGGCGGTCGCAGATGCATCCAGCGGAGGGGAAATCATACTGACTCAACGGAGGCGCATCGCTGCGGCGCCTCGCTGCCGTTCATAAGCTCACGCTGCTTGTGAGCCTCGGTGTGCCCAGCCCGTGGTGTGCTTTTCTACCCATGAGAACAACTCGTACATCGCCATGGCCATCACGCCGACCACCAGCAGGCCCGCAAAGGCCAGGCCCATCTGCATCGATGAACCAGCCGAAATGAGCAGGTAGCCTATGCCCTCGTTCGAGGCCGTCATTTCGGAGACCGTGGTGCCGACAAAGGCCAGCGTGATCGCGACTTTCAGCGAGCCAAAGAAGTAGGGCATGGAGCGCGGCAGGCCGACCTTGGTCAGCACATCCCAGCGTTTGGCGCCCAGCACACGCAGCACGTCTTCCAGCTCGGGCTCAAGCGTGGCCAAGCCGGTGGCGATGTTCACCGTGATGGGAAAGAACGAGATGAGAAACGCAGTTAACACTGCGGGACCCACGCCGATACCGAACCACACCACCAAAATGGGGATAAAGGCAGCTTTGGGCAGCGCGTTGAACGCCGTCATCAGCGGGTAAATTGCGGTGTAGGCCAGGCGCGAGCTTCCCATGAGGAAGCCCAGCAGCACACCGACCACAATGGCGATGCCGAAACCCACCATGGTCACCCAGAAGGTGCGCCAGGCATGCCTGGCAATCTCGGAGTGAAACTCCACCATTTTGGCCCATATGGCCGTCGGAGCGGGAAAAACGAACTCTGACACGCTGAAGGCGCGACAGATCACTTCCCACAGCAGGATGATCAGCACCATCAGGATGAAGGGCGATGCGCGCTCCAGCCTTTTCCTGTTGTTCGTGGTCATGCTGCGGCCTCCGCATCGGGCTTGCGCATGGCCCCTATGTGCCCGCGAAGCTCGTGCACGATGTCGGTGAACGTCTTGGTGTAGGTGATCTCGAGGTCACGCGGGCGAGGAAGGTCGATCTCGCGCTGCACCACGAAGCGGCCCGGACTTTTGCTCATGACATACACCGTGTCAGCCAGGAACACGCTTTCGCGCAGATCGTGCGTGACCAAAATGACGTTGAAGCGCTGGGCTTGCCACAGGTCGCGCAGCGTGCACCACAGCTCTTCCCGCGTGAAGGCGTCGAGCGCGCCAAAGGGCTCGTCGAGCAGCAGCATCTTGGGTTCATGAATCAAGGCGCGGCAAATGCTGGCGCGTTGCTGCATGCCTCCGGAGAGCTGCCACGGGAACTTGTCTTCATAACCGGCCAGGCCCACCTGACGAAGCAGTGCGCGGGCGCGCTCGACGTACTCGGCCTTTCTGGCTCGGAACTGCGAACGATAAGGGTCGACGATCTCGAGCGGCAACAGTACGTTGTCCAGCGTGGTGCGCCATGGCAGGAGCGAGGGCGCCTGGAACGCCATGCCGCTGATCTTGAGCGGCCCCGCCACCTCACGGCCGTCAATAATGATCTGGCCGCGCGACGGGCCTTTCAAGCCCGTGGCCAGCTTCATGAAGGTTGATTTCCCGCAGCCCGAAGGACCGACGATGGCGATGAATTCGCCCTGTGTCACCTTGAGGTCGATGGCTTCTACCGCGAACTGCTGTTTGGCAAGCAGTTCGTCGTTGTAGGCCAGCCAGACATCGCGGAAGTCGATGAAGGCCTGATCAGGGCGCAGCACTGGGTCAATGGCCCCAATGGGGCCACGCGGCGGAGGCGCGTGCATGCTGGCTTACTTGCGCGCCGGCGGCAGTACGTTGAGTTCGGCCTTGGAGGGCAGGAAGCTGCCGTTCCACACCGCATCAGGGTTGACGCGAGTCTTGGTGCCATAGGCATCAGACACTTGCGAGGCCATCAGGGACAGGCGGCTGGGCACGATCTGGCCGAAGCCTTCTGCGCGCGCGTCAGGGCTGGCAATGACGCTTTCAATGGCCAGTTGCAGGCGACGTGTCTCCATGGGCACGTTGACGATGCCGTCGCGCGCCTTCACGTGCTCTATGGACGCCGCGGGATTCGCCATGACCTCCTTGGCGCCCTTGGCGAAGGCAGACAGGAAGGCCTTGACGGCGTTCGGGTTCTCCTTCAGCAGCTTCTGGCCCACGATGATGGCGTTGCCATAGAGTTTCACGCCATGGTCAGCGTAGGGCATCAGGATCACGTCCTGGGCTTTCACGCCACGGGCTTCCAGATTGAGCAGCGAGGTGAAGCCGAAGCCAGTGATGGCATCCACATCGCCGCGCACGAGCATGGTTTCGCGCAGCGGCGGATCCATCGACACCCAATTGACGTCTTTTACGCCGTTGGCCTTGGCGAAGACCGGAAAACCGCGGCGGCCCGCGTCGAACACTGGGGCGCCGAGCTTCTTGCCGCTCAGGTCTGCGGGCTTGGTGAGGCCGGATTTTTTAGCGTGAACACCGCCGCAGGTGTGTTGTTGTAAACCATCATGACGGCCACCGGCTTGTTCGGTGCGTCGGGGTTGTTGGCGTGAAATTCCATCAGCGCTGCCAGATCGGCAAAGCCCATGTCATAGGCACCGGAGGCCACGCGCGTGACCGCGCCACCGGAGCCGTTGCCGGCATCCAGCGTGACGTCCAGACCCGCCTGCTTGAAATAACCCTTTGCAATGGGTTGCAAGAACAGCGCCGCCGGGCCTTCGAAGCGCCAGTCAAGTTGGAACTTGATGGGTGTCAGTGTCTGTGCACTGATTTGGGGCGAAGTGGCTGCGACCAACAGGGCGGCAGCGAGTCCGAGGCCGTGGCGGCGGGTCATGAACATTGAAGGTGCTCCCTATGAGTTCGTTGAGGCGATTAATGTTAGCAGCGATTACGCAAGAACGGTGCCAAGAATCGTGCCCGCCTGAGCTCAGTTCCGCGTCTGCAGCCCTCGCCGGTACTGAACCGCCTCTGCCACGTGGCCGACTTCGACTTCTTCGCAATTTTCCAGGTCAGCCACGGTGCGCGCAACCTTCAGGGCCCGGTGGGTGGCGCGGGCACTCCAGCCCAGGCGTGCGGCCGCAGAGGTCAGGAAGCTGGCGACGCTGGGGCTGAGCCTGACGTGCTGATCAATGGCTTGGCCTTGCAGCGCCTGGTTGGCGTGGCCTTGCCGGGCAACAGCCCTTTCTCGTGCGGCTTTGCAGCGCTCGCGCAGGGCTGCGGAAGGCTCGCCCGGCGGGGCGGTGAGCAGTTCGTCGGCCGACAAGGCGCCCAGTTCGACATGTAGGTCGATGCGGTCAATGAGGGGGCCTGACAGCTTGCCCTGGTAGCGTGAGACCTGATCGGGCGTGCATCGGCAGGCGCGCACGCGGGAGCCCAGGTAGCCGCAAGGGCAGGGGTTCATGGCCGCGATAAGCTGGAACCGCGCCGGAAAATCAGCCCGCTGGGCGGCCCGGGAAATGGTGATGTGGCCGGTTTCCAACGGTTCGCGCAGGGCTTCCAGTGCGGCGCGGGGAAACTCGGGCAATTCATCGAGAAACAGCACACCTTGATGGGCTAGCGAGATCTCCCCGGGTGGGCAGCGCCAAAGTTAGACATATTTTCCATCCAAATTAGGCTTCAACTCTAGCGCCTCGCGCAAGTTCGCACCAATTCGGTGCATTTCACCGTTGACTCATCTCTCTCCGCACCGGCGCACCGTGGGAGTGTGAATATGTCATTCGCCCCTTGGTGGTTTTCAGCGTGCTGTCGTGATCGAGCGACTTGCATCGTCTCAAGGCTCACTGGCCGGCCTGTGGCGCGAGCGGCCATCCAGTAAGCACGCTCGTGCGCCTGGTTTTCTGCGCTGAACGGCCATTCCCTTCGGGACTCTGGAAACCGGCGAGCGGGACTGAGAAAGCCAACTTGCCACGCCCAGATCTGGTCAACTGCTGATAACCACCGGTGAGCTAGCGGGACCCAGGTCGACAATGGATCCTTGCCAGACCTCCTCACGCCACTCCCCGTAGTCAGTTTCGCGCGACTGCACCGTCACCCTCCACACGTGGCAGAGCCGCATGCCTTCAACGTGCAATAGTCGCTTAGTCACCTCGCGGTCGAGAACTAGCGCCACGCCGGTTTGACTACCCATATTCTTTGGATGGGTTGGCCTCCACTTCCAATTCCAGTACAGTAGCTCGCCGACTTTGGCACCGGAGAGAAGAACGTCTGCTCCACCCCTTCTGGCCGTCGCAGTGAGGGGAATTCGTGAGTTGTGCGTCGGGAGCCGCGGCATGCGCATCACAAGATCGGACTGCAGATAGCCCACACTGTTGCCAACCAGCGGCAAGAGAACGGGCCGAAGACGGCCACCCGCCTTCGTCGGGAAAGTCGCCTCTTGGTCTAGCGCATCGATCCGGAGCGTCAGGTCCTCGGCCCTCGACACACAAATCCTGCCCGGTAGGAAGTCATGGACGCTGAAAACTTCTTCGGCCTCAATTTCTTCGCCGGAACCAAGGATGGAAACGATCTCCAGTTCGCCTTTGTACCGGGCATCATCATGCAATGGTAAGTTGAGATGGAGGAGCGATTTGCCCTCGGCTTTGTGCACTTCCTGCATGATTGAAGTAGCAAGAACGGCCGCCTCGTCCGGCGCATCGGGGCTTGCCCCATGGACGGGGCCCGCCCATCCCGGCACCCTGCCGGGCAACATCGGCAGCAGGCTTAGGTCAGCCGGCGAAGCAATCATCGCCGCGCCCTGAGCCTCCACAATAGGCATTTCCCACACGTCAGCGGCGAGGGCACAGTGACATCTACAGAGGGGTACATGGAATTCTCAATTGGCGCGCCATGCAGTCGGGAACTCGTCCGCACTAACAGGGCTGGCGGAGTCCCATCAAAAGGCAACCTAGGGACGAACAGAGCTGATCCTTAGGAGGCGTTATGCCATGGAACCATGCGGAGGACCTGAAGCGACTTCCGCCCTCTGAACGAGAGCTGCTGGATAAGCGCAGGGAGGAAATCAGCCAACCGCTGTTGTCATCGAGTGCGGCAGGAAGCGAGGAAGATGGGCGGGACCCCATCGAAGCGCGTCGTGAGGCTTTGGCCGAGCGTGTCGCAGGTGAAGCAAGGCAGGTGAAATTCCGGGACGCTGCGGCGATGTACATCGATGCACACGAGCCCGGCTGGAGGAACGCAAAGCATGGCCTCGACTGCGGTGCTTTGCTCGTCTCCAGCTTCGACGTTCAGATAGGAGTCCAGCCGCAGATTCGATGAGGACGGGATGAGGCACGCTGCAGACCTTCTGGACAATCCGACGAGCGTCCGGAACGCTACACGAAGCAGAAGTAGCTGGCTCGCTACTATTTCATCATGCGCGGGCAAGTTGGCGCTGTCGCTTCCGTTGTTCGTCACCGTACTTTGATGCGCTCACCTTAGAAAGGCATCAGCGCGTCAACTGGATCACGTTTACCGCTGACCCAAAGACTTGTCTGACAGTTGATGTGAGGTGGTGATGATGGCTCAGAAAGATGACTTGGGTGTGAGTTGAACGGTCTCGGAGCACCGTCAGGCCTGCCAGGAGCAGTCGATCGGGTTCACGGGTCGAATGATTGCGGCAACTGAGAGCTGACATTGACTCTCCCTTGCGATGGAGCACTTTCTCGGGTCGACAGCGGCCAGCGCCCTGGCACCACCACGTCAGAAGCGCAGCGCATCAAGGAACTGGAGCGTGAGGTCAAGGAATTGCGCCGGGCCAACGACATCCTGAAGACGGCCAGCGCGTTTTTCGCGCAGGCGGAGCTCGACCGCCGACTCAAGTCGTGAAGGCCTACATCGACCGTCACCGTGATGACTACGGGGTCGAGCCCATCTGCCGGGTGCTGCAGATGGCCCCGTCGTGTTACTGGCGCCACGCAGCATGTCAACGCAATCCGCAACTGCGCAGTCAACGCGCCCAGCGTGACGAGGGTTTGAAGGCCGACATCCAGCGCGTGTGGCACGCCAACTGGCAGGTCTACGGCGCCGATAAGGTCTGGCTGCAGATGAACCGCGAGGGCATCGCAGTGGCGCGCTGCACGGTCGAACGATTGATGCGCGCCATGGGCTTGCAAGGGGCACGCCGTGGCAAGACGGTGCGCACCACCACGCCGGACACATCGGCGCCGTGCCCGCTGGACCACGTCAACCGGTATTTCCATGCCAGCCGGCCCAACGAGTTGTGGGTGTCAGACTTCACCTACGTTTCCACCTGGCAGGGCTGGCTGTACGTGGCCTTCGTGGTGGACGTGTATGCCCGGCGCATCGTGGGCTGGCGGGTCAGCCGCAGCATGCAAACGGACTTCGTGCTGGATGCGCTGGAGCAGGCGCTGTATGACCGCCAGCCTGCGGCTGATGCCTTGACGCACCATTCCGATAGAGGCAGTCAGTACGTTTCCAAGCGCCGAACACCTGTCATGTTCGCCGCCTCGTCGTCAACCATCTGCTGGATGATCTTTGTATCGACCTGATGCCCATCGTTCATCATGCGATGGTGGACTGTTCCTACCAGCTGGCTGCGGATACGCTGATCGTAGGTCAGGGCCATGGCCGCAAGTTGACGCCTCATGTCTTGGGGCCAGACTTGGTCTTGCCGCAAGCGCTCATCGCAGAAAGTGAATTCCGGAGTGTCCGCCCTGGTTCTCTCCCGTCGCCTGGCGGCAGTCGCCACCTCGTCGATCTGGCCATGCTCATCAAAAACAACCGCATAGACCTGACTGGCCCGTTCGGTTGACAGCATCCCGTTGCGGATTTCGCTGGCAATCGCAGCAAGGTCTCGTTCCATCGGGTCACCGAATCCACCGCCCGTCGGGCTTGTGATCTGGATCACATCACCTCGATTGAGTTCGAGCACGGAGATCTTGCCGATGGAACGTTCATCAGGACGGCCTGGGTTCAGGACAGCAGTGCCTTTGACGCCGTGTTCTCCGCCTCTGAAGCCCCAGGCCGAAAAGACAAAGCGATTCATGTTGCGCACAGTCATGACTGCGCGGTGGGCGGTATTTTCAATCTCCATCTGGAGGGCGGCGCCGCTGACATAGCGACCCGCACGCCGGCTGTCGGGAACGATCCGAATGGCCCGCATGATCATCGCAGTCTCCACCTCAATGATTTCCACAGGAACGCTGCGCTGCGAGTACCGGACTGCTGTTCCATCGACGCCGTCGCGACTGCGACGCGCTCCGCCACCGCCATGAATCGTGTTGATGACGTTCACGCGATCACGCCCGGTGCGCGGATCTGGGGCTGCGACGACAATCACGCCCGCATTGCCCGAGTCGGCGGCAGCGAGTCCCTCCGGCAGGGCCTGGTTGATGCACCCCAGGAGAACGTCGTAGGCACGCGTTGCAGATGCCGCGCGGGATCCGCCGGATGCAGGGAAAACGGCATTCAATACCGTACCGCGCGGCGTGTACGAATAGATGGCACGCAGGATTCCGGCGTTGCGTGGGGTTAACGGGTCCATCGTCAGGATGAACGCGTAAAGGCATTGAACAACATAGGGGTGCGTTGATGCGCCGCTCACCAGGTTGTACGCAGCCGGAAGTTGTGGGTCTGTCCCTGAGAAATCGAGGTGGATCTCTCCCTTGCTTACGGTCATCCGCGCCGAGAAGAAAGCAATCTGGCGGTCATTGATTCCCTCCAAGTAGTCGGAGAAGTCGTAGACGCCGTCCGGGATGGATGCAATGGCTGTGCGAGCCTTGGATTCCGCGTAGGAAATGACATCCTGCATCGCCTGCTCAACGGCTTGACCGCCATATCGGCCACACAACTCATTGACTCGACGGTCAATGCTCTTGAGGCCGGAGATCATGGCCTGGATGTCTCCCCATACTTCGCCGGGGATGCGACTGTTGTCGGCAAGAATCGCCTTGACCGTGGTGTTGAGCACGCCGCCCTCATAGAGCTTGACGGGCCTGAGTCTGAGCCCCTCCTGGAATACTTCAGTGAAGGCGGGAGAAATGCTGCCCGGCACGGCTCCGCCGATATCCGACGCATGCACGAAGGCCCAGCCAATGGCAATCAACCGATCATCCCGAAAAATCGGATAAAGCAGCGTGATGTCCATCAGGTGCGTAACCAGGCCGTCTGTTGTGAACGGGTCATTGGTGATCACGATGTCGCCCGGCTTCAGGTTTTCTCGCCCGATGGCGTCAAGGGTCGGCTTCAGAGGCGAGCCGACAAAGACATTCACCCCCGAGAGCATGGGATAGGCAAACATGTCGCCATCGACGGTCGCGACTGCGCACTGATAGTCTTGGACAAGCTTGACGAACGTTGTATGAGCGGTGCGGTACACCGCTGCAGACGCTTCTTCAACAATCGCGTTAAAGCGATTGCTCATAATGGCGGTACGAACTGCATCCATGGGTCAACTCCGGGTCATGAGAATGGTGCCGTAGGCGCCCACGCGGGCCACAAAGCCGGGTGGCACTACGAGGGTGGCGTCAGATTGCTCGATCACGGCGGGACCGGGCACTTCGTCGGAATGGGTGAGGCGAGACCTCTCAAAGACAGGCGCCTCAGGAAAAATCTCTCCCTGGAAACGCATCGACCGCGAGCCCTTGAATGCATCCCCGACCGCCGATGAAGATGGTGCAGCGGGCTCTGGTATCGACATGGCCCCCCGGATCCGGACGCGCAGGTCGACAAATTCAACTGGCGCTTCGGGATCGCAGTGGTTGTAAATTCGCTCGTGCTCCTTATGGAAGATCGCATGCATTGCGCTGAGGTCTGCAGACTCGACCGCAGAATCCGGCAAGCGCACATCGACCTGGAAGGACTGGCCGGTGTAGCGCATCTCGGCCCAGCACTCGAAGCCGGTCGATACCAAGCGCTCAGGCGGTGCCTGCCGGGACAG
This sequence comes from Ottowia caeni, assembly GCF_050821495.1. GTDB lineage: Bacteria > Pseudomonadota > Gammaproteobacteria > Burkholderiales > Burkholderiaceae_C > Ottowia > Ottowia caeni. Next base: position 623,169 of record NZ_CP151080.1, read on the forward strand.
CCATTCACCTGCCTCCTGGCGAAGTGCTTTGTACTTTTCGGAGAGTGCGGTCCCATCCACACGTTGCCCATGCACCGTTTCCATCACGTCGTGACTGAGTTCGGAGACAAGCCCGCCGAATGCGCAGAATGTTGAAGGGCTTGTGGGCACAAGCACGCGATTGATGCCGAGTTCAGCGGCAAGGAGGGGGCCGTGAATGCCGCCACCGCCGCCGTACACGAGCAGTGTCAGGTCTTCGGGGTCGACCCCCTGGCGCGCCAGGTAGGGAAGCACGCCAGCCACCATGTTTGAACTCGCTACCGCCACGCACATATCGGCCGCGCCGAATACATCAGCCTTCAGCCCACTGGCGACGGGAGCCATCGCACGCTCAGAGGCAGTTCGATCAAGCCCCATCTTCCCGCCCAGGAGAGCTTCAGGAAGATATCCGGCTAGCAGGTAGGCATCGGTCAGCGTGGGTGCCGTTCCGCCGCGAGAAAAACAGGCTGGCCCCGGATACGAACCCGCGCTTTGCGGCCCAATCCGCAGCACACCATCATCGATCATGGCGATGGATCCTCCGCCCGCACCGATAGCCTCGATGCCTGTGACCGGCATCACGACAGGGAAGTCGCCGACCTCGGCGGCATTCGATGTCATGGCTTGGCCATCTCGCAGCAGCGAGATATCGGTACTCGTACCGCCCATGTCCATCGTGAGGATGTTGCGCTCACCAGCCGCTCGGGCTAGGTATTGGACGGCGGTGACGCCAGAGGCCGGACCGGAAAGCAGCGTGTGCACCGGGAAGCGCCGCGCTTCAGCGGCCGCCATGGCGCCGCCGTTGGAGCGCGTGATAAACAACTGCGAACCCGGCAGCCGGCTCTCAACATACCGCTCAACGGCGCCGATGTATTCATTCATGCGCTTTCTCACAAACGCGTTGAGCACGCTCACGATCGCCCGCTCATACTCACCGACACGCGGCCAGATTTCGCTGGAAAGACTGACTTCCGCATCGGCACCCACCACGGTGCGAATGGCTTCTTCGACAGCCCGTTCGTGCGCTGGATTGGCGTAGCTGTGAAGCAGTGCCACCGCGTAACCGTTCGCGCCTGCATCCTTGGCCTGCTTGACCAGTTCCTGAATCGCCTCTTGACGAATTGGGGTTCGAACCGTCCCCCCGTGCAAAAGCCGCTCGTCCACCTCAAAGACCATCGCGCGTTCCACCAGTGGCTTGGTCCGCGTCTCAAAGATGTTCAGGGGATTGCGAACCCCCATTCGCTGTAGCTCCAGCAGGTCGCGGTAGCCTTTGGTCACGATGAAAGCGACCTTCGGCCCCTTGCGCTCGATCACGGCATTCGTGCTCACGGTCGTGCCGTGCATGACGACCGCCGGCTCGCCGTCCTGGGGTCCCAATCGCTCCAGCAATAACTCGAAGCCCTGGCGAAAGCCCTCCTCGAAAGCCGGAGGCGTAGAGGGAACCTTCAAGCTGATGACTTCAGTGCCACTGCCTTCTCGCCACCCACAGAAGTCTGTGAAGGTGCCGCCTATGTCAACGCCGATGCGAATCATTGTAAAAATCCTTTAGTCGTTTCTCAGTGCAGAAGCTCTAACGCCAGGCTACGCAAGGGATCTTTGCCAGGCCGTTGATATCACCGGAACCTGAAGATCTATTGCGGCCATAGCGCATGCTCATGACTCGGTCGTGTTGATGTAGTTCTCCCAGTAAGGAGCGCGATTCACGCCGATCAATCAAGCAGGTCTGATTTTTCCTGCCGCCATCCCATCAAGCAAATCAATATTCAAGACCGGCCAATAAGTCACATTTATTTGCATGACGACCTCTCACTGCGGGAAAGAGACGCAAGCAGACAATCTGCCTACGTTGGTTGAGCAAAGGTGATGAGGTTGCGGCGTCTACGCCCAACAAATCAGCGTAGGAGATTGGCACGACCATGTGCCTGGGAGGCTGCATGCCGCCTGACGCTGCAAGGTGGGCCGGAGGCATTCGCTTGGCCTTCTGGAGCCATCGGCGGCATGCGCCCCAATATCTCCAGAAACCAGCAAGTAGGCTCAAGCTGTGTGATCAGCCTTGCATGCCATGAGCACTTCCGGCTTCACTACACAAACGATCACTCCATGGTCTTTGCCGCGCCTGCGGCATCAACTGCAGCCTTCCAGCGGGCCGACTCGGTCTGGAGGAAAGTGGCAAAGCGCTCCCGCGGCAAATCCATCGGGGTCAGCCCCATCTCAAGCAGACGCTTGCGCACATCTGATTCTTTGACGATAGAGTCCATCGCATTCCTCAGGCGGAAGACGATCTGGTCCGGTGTCTTGGCCGGCACCACCAACAAGATGTAGCCCTGCAGGTTGAAGTCTTTGACGCCTTGCTCCTGGAGAGTCGGAACGTCCGGAAGCGATGGAATCCGCTCGGCTGTACTCACACCCAACGCCTTGATCGTGCCTTCGGCAATCATGCCCCTCACAACGGGCACGGTGTCCGACATGAAGTCGATGACGCCGCCTCGCAGATCAGTGATTGCCGGCGCACCGCCTCGGTAGGGGACGTGTTCGGCCTTGACACCCGTTTGCTTCAGCATTTGGGCCACGATGAGTTGCGGCACCGTTCCCACGCCGGATGAGCCGTAACTCAGTGTGGCGCCGGGCTTCTTGGCGTAGGCCAGAAACTCCTGGAAGTTCTTGACAGGCAGGTCCTTTTTCGCGACGAGCACCTGCGGCGCCCAGGCGATGGCGCCGACCACCACGAAATCGTTAACCGGGTCATACGGGAGGGGTCTCACAGTTGTCCAGGGACCAACACTGAGGGGGCCGGGCGCACCGATGGCCAGGGTGTAACCGTCTGCAGGCTGTTTGGCCGCATAGGCGGTGCCGAGTGTCCCGCTTGCACCCGCACGGTTTTCGACGATCACCGGTTGACCAAGCTGCGCTGCCAGTTTTTCACCGATCAGTCGAGCTGCAACGTCTGAGGAGTTTGCTGCTGGGTAAGGCACCACGATCTTGATGGCGCGATCCGGCCATTGCGCATGTGCGCTAAAGACGGCGCCAACAGCTATGCAAATTCCCAGAAGATTTTTGAGATACCGATTCATTCATTTCTCCGATTCATTTGGACACCCCGCTGATGTCACCCTTTATGCCGCAACCAACTGCTTTTTTGGGGTAATTTCAGTGGACTTGGAAGCCGAATCGATTGTCTTTCGAAGCCGTGAAATAAGCCCATCAAAAGATCCGGCCGGTCTATAAGTCCCTTTGATAGGGCAGTCCTGTCTGCCGGCACAGGCTAGTTTTTTAGGCTGACCCGAAGGGATTCGACAAGGGCTTGCGCCGCTCGATTTGGGTGCTGCATCAACGGAACAATGGCTCCGATTTCAAAATTTTGTATGGGATCGAGAGGTAGCGTAATCAGACCTGCCCGTTGATGTTCAGGCAAGCTGATGCTGGTGACGATCGTCACACCCAGGCCAGCACGAACCAGCTCGATGGCAGCCCCCGCATCACCGACCTCAATCACGAACTTTGGACTGACGCCCGCCGTGGCAAACCAGTTTTCGACCATCGGCCGGATCACGCCCCCAGGTTTGATCCCGACGACAGGTATGCCATCAAGGTCAGCGGGCGAGACATTCACTCCGCCATGAAGGAAGCCAGGCGCGGACGCGACACACAGGAGCTCGCTGTCGAATAGCTTCGTCGCAATAGCCCCTTCCATTACCGGCGGCAACGAAAGAATACCCAAATCCGCTTGGGCAGACCTGATCCGATGCATGATGGTCAGCCGATGGTCCACATCGACATCCAGTTTTAGCCCCGGATGAGCGACTGCAAATTGCCCGATCGCATTCATGATGCGGCCGCTCGCAAGAGCCTGTGTGAGGAGGACGCGAACAGTAGCCCGCTCATGGTTGGCGATCTGTTGCGCGGCAGCCTTGATGCCATCCAGGCCGTCGTAGAGCCTGTTGACCTCTGCCATGAGTTGCAGAGCCTCCGGCGTCGGTATCAGCTTGCCACCGCGTCGACTGAAAAGCTCGAACCCCACCTCTTTTTCGAGACCACTGATCAGGTAGCTAATAGCGGGTTGCGTGATCGCCATCGCCGAACTGGCGCGCACCATGCTTCCCTCGCGCATGACGGAGCGGAACGCCTCGATTTGTCTCAACTTGAGTACCACGGCATTGCCCCGACAATGAATTCAAATTACGACGCTAGAGACTCGCACACGAGACAGGAGTCCTTCGACGGACGATGATGCGAGTTCCAGATGAACGACCAAATCATTGCCCGCTAGAAAATCCTCTCCAACGATCAGTTCTGCCATGCTGATCATGGCCTGCGTGTAGGGCATATTGACGTTGGCCACACGTCCAAGTGCCAGGAGGAATACGAGCCCATATGGCACGTCTTCCGACAGGTATCGGGTATCGATCCGGGTCGGCCCGGGCGGTCCGCCACGCTTCTTATGCAGCTCGGCGGCTATGTCCTCTAGACGATCCCCTTCGGCCTTGAACGATTGCGAGAAGTGTTTCTTGACGCTGCGCACCTCGATACCGAATGCACCGGCAACGGCCAGGCGTTCAGCGTCGATGGCCTCAATGGCGGAGGACACGCGAGGCGTCATGTAGTGATACTGGGGCCAGTTTTCTGCTCGCTCAATCCTCGTCCAATTGAACAATGCGAGCGGCACGTGTGTGATAGCGCTGGTATTCGCAAGGCTTGAGACAAGCGGGTCTTTTTCCTCGTTGAACCCGTCGCCAAACAGCGCCTCACAAGCAGCGAGCGCCTGAGGTGCGGCCGTCTGTGGCAGACATGAGATCGCGACCTGGCTACGCCGAGTCATGATGTTCACCTGAGTCGGCCCCTTGCGCCGCGCCGTGAGAGCGGTCGTGCCGAAGCTCGCAACACAAAGGTCAATGCCGCGCGCGACGGCGCGCTCATACAAGTACAGCGACGACAACGATCCCATTGAGCTGACAATCACCAGATGTCCGGAACGCAGATTCGGCAACAGTGCGTCCATCACTGCCTTATGGGCATTGAGTGGAACAGCAATCAGGATCACGTCGGCCTGATCCGCCAGCGTCTGCGCGCTATCGGAGACCCCCACGGCAAGCGTCGCTTCCAATGCGCCCGTTGCGCTCAACGGCTCGTTTCGCAGCGCATTTGCGCTACCACTAGGTGCCCACACTGAAACCCCATGACCGCGATGGGCGGCCCAGGCCGCACTCGCCAAGCCAATGCCCCCGGCACCTACAATTCCTACTTTGATCCGATTCACTTTTCTTCCATCTTCGTTTCGCATACGCTCAGCCCTTTCGGCTTTTAGGGATTCACCCACCGAGCGGCACAAGAAAATCCCGAGCCAGCGCCGTGTGCCGTGCCCCGGATGAAAACAGCGGCAGCGGGAGATGATGGGGCCCCCGACTTGCCTGCATCAGTCTGCTTTGATGTTGTTTTGACGGACAACGGCGCCCCAGCGCGCGTTTTCCGACTGGACCAGGCGGTCGAAGTTTTCCATAGTCGTCGGGTCGACATCGCACCCGATATCGGCAAGCTGTTTGATGACCTTCGGGTCCTTCACTGCGGCAGTGAACTCCTCATGGATCTTCTTGGCAATGGCAGGCGGCAGCTTCGCAGGCGCCATCACGCCAATCCAGGTCGTGAGCTCGGCGGCAGGAATGCCGGCTTCGGCCATCGTCGGCACGTTGGGCAACAGGGGCGAGCGCTTGGGGCTGGTGATGGCGAGCGCACGAATCTTGCCGGACTGCACATGGGTGGCCATCGTGGCGAAGTTGCCGATCATCATTTGGATCTGGCCGCCAATCAGGTCCATCTCCGATGCCGGAACGCTCTTGTAGGGCACGTGGGTGATCTTGATGCCCGCGCTCGAGCGGAAAAGCTCCGTCGCCACATGCAGGGCTGATCCGTTACCGGAGGAACCATAGTTCAACTCGGTGGGCCGGGCCTTGGCGAGGGCGACCAGTTCGGACACCGAGTTCACCGGCAGGCTCTGCGTCACCCCCAGGAGGTAAGGGCTGGTGCACAGCTTGGCGATGTTGGTGAAATCTTCTGCGGGTTTGTAGGGAAGGCGGGGAAGCACATGGTTGGACATCACGTAGGTCGACATGGTCGCCTGACCCAAGGTGTAACCGTCCGGTGTGGCTTTCGCCGTCGCGTCATTGGCGATCGTCCCGGTGGCCCCCGGACGGTTATCGATGACGATCGGCTGTCCCCAGCGCGCGCTCACCGCATTGGCAACGATGCGGGCGGTGGCATCGGCCGCGCCGCCCGCAGCCCCCGGGATGATCCATCGGACGGGCTTTTCAGGGTACGCCGCGTGCACCGTCTGGAGCGTACCGGCGAAGCAAAGTGCCAGCAAGGCGCTCTTACGTCGCATGGTCGAGATGTTCAGTCGCATAAATATTTCCTTTACGAATGGTGAGGGACAAGCCCCTCTTGTCTTGTTACCCGCCCTGAAGCCTTGGGCCTGTGCAGCAGGCCCTCACTGAGACGACCACGTGGTTTGCCGTGTTCATGCCTATTGCTCGTCGATGTTCAACGTTGCCAGTTCCGCAAGCGTCACCGGCTTGAGCGGCGGCCGGATGCGATAAAACCCCACCTCGGCGACCGTTCGGCCTTGCTCCTGGGCAAGGATGTGCGCGACGGTGTAGCCGCATTGACGGCCTTGGCAGGGTCCCATGCCCGCACGGGTATATGCCTTAAGCTGGTTCGGACCGGGCTGACCGATGGCAGCGGCTTTGCGGATGTCGCCGGCCGTTAGTTCCTCGCACCGGCAGACGATGGTGTCGTCGGTTGGCGTGGCGATGTTTGCGCGCGGTGGGTACAGGGCGTCCAGCATGGGGCGCAGTCGCAATAACTTCTTCAGTTTTTCGCGAAGGGGGCCGCTTGCACCGACGCTGCCTCTCCCGACAGGCGGCCAGCTCGCTGAGCTACTCCAAGCGCCACCAGCTCCCCGCGTACACAGGCTGCATAGGCGCCGCCAATCCCGGCGCCGTCGCCAGCCACGTAAATGCCTGGCTTGTCGGTTTGCCCCCATTCGTCGAGAACCGGCGCCAGACACGCCTGCTGCGAGCTCCACTCGTGGGCACACCCGAGCGCCTGCGTCATGTGAATCGAAGGCACGACGCCTTCATGGGACAGAAGCAAGCTGGCCGGCACGCGCATGGTTTTGCCATTGGCCTGGATGTATTCAATCTCCTGCAGGCGATCCTGGCCCAGGGCACGGACAGCCGTGACGCCGCGCACGCGCTTGACTCCGGCGGCTTGAATTTCCCGCATCCAGGCCAACCCCTTGAGGAGGTCCTTAGAGCTGGCCATGGCCGCACCGATCCAGGGCAACGCACGGCGCCAGCCGCCAGCGGGCGACGTATCCAACCACCCGGCGATCTTGCCGCCAGCTCGGACCAATTGAGCCATGTAAAGCAGGGGTAGTGGCCCGCTGCCAACGACCCAGACGGGCTCCGAGGGGATTTGTCGCGATGTCTTGAGCAGAATCTGGGCCGATCCGACGGTCATGACACCAGGCAAAGTCCAACCCGGGAATGGCGCGGGTCGCTCCTGCGCGCCCATTGTCAAGATCACGTGGCCGGCGGCCACCGATTCCGCCTGACCGCTGCGGGTCATGTAGACCTTCCATTCGGGCTCAACCTGCCAAACCCTGGTCTCAGGCTCATAGCTGGCGCCACAGGATCGAAAGCGCGAGGCGAGATCAGCACCGGCAAGGTACTCCTTGCCCAACAGGGCGCCAGTTGTTGTCGGTGCCACCGCCTCCACTGCACGCCAGATCTGCCCGCCAGGCGTCGGCTGCTCGTCCACGACCAGAACGGACAGGCCCTGAGCCCGCAGTCCAATCGCTGCGCTCATTCCGGCCGGGCCCGCGCCAACCACCACCGCATTAAAGGATCTCATGACGCCACCTTCGGCCGGCCGAGTTGACGCTCAACGCACATGCCTTCGGCGACCGGGACCAGACAGGTCTGGGTTGACGACGCACCGTCGACGATTGCCAGGCAGTCGAAGCACACGCCCATCATGCAAAACGGTGCACGCGAACTGCCGTGAACGGGCGTGTGGCGGCAGCTGGGATCCGCCTGACGCATCATCACGGATGCCACCGTTTCACCGCGCTCGGCAGTGACTGACTTCCCATCAATGGAGAGCGTCAGCGGTGGTGTGCTGGGGGGACTGATTTTTCGAAACATTGAATCGCTCGAGAGGAAAGGCATTGAGAGTCTGGAGATGACGGCCGCTGGCCAGTGCCTGCGCGTAGGGGCCAGCGTGGAATGACGCGAGCGTCACCCCAGAGTGGCAAGTTGCGATCTCCGCGCCTGGGTACATCTGGGAGCTGGCATAGACGGGGTACCCATCCGGCGTCATCACTCGCAGGCAGGACCATTGGCGCACCAGGCGCGCTTTGCCCAATTCAGGGAGGATGCGAAGTGCTTTTCGGGTCATCCTCACAGCTGCGGCGGAAGTGGTACTTAGGTCATACCCCACGTCCTCCTGAGTCACGCCGATCATCACTGTGCCCTCGCCGGTTTGACGCAGCCCGCTTGCGGGTACAGGCAGGACAGGCGCCAGGCGCTCGGTCACGAGGATCTGTCCTCGCTCGGGATGCAAGGGGACGTCCAGTCCGATCATTCTCCCGAGCGCCACCGACCCAAGGCCGGCAGCGATCACGACACGTTCGGCTCGGGCCGTTTGCTCACTGGTCTTAACCTCAAAGCCGCCGCCTGCCAAGGGCTTGATCGAGGTCACAGGGTGCCCGTTGCGCACCATGCCGCCCCGGCGCTGGAAGGCGGCTTGGAGCGCAGCCAGGAGTCGAAGCGGGTTCGCCTGACCGTCCTGCTCCCCCAGGCTCGCGCCCACGACGTCAGGGCCGAGTCGCATGGTGGGGTAACGACGCGCCAGTTCGCTGCGATCAAGAATCCGCACGGAGGGGGCCAGTTCTGGCGTCTCAGCTTCCCAAGCATCCAGCATCTTGGCGCGAGCAGACAACTCGTCGTCGCTCAGGCAGAACTTCAGACCGGAGCCGGTTTGGTAGTCAAGTGAAATTCCCGTCTCTGCCTCCAGTCCCGCAGCAAACTCCGGCCATGCATCAGCTGCCGCCGCCGACAGCCGGTGGTACTCGGGGTAGCGGTAACCCTTTCCTTGGACCCAGACCAAGCCGAAGTTGGCCTTTGCCGCCCGGTAGTCCCTGTCGGCCCCATCGAGCATCAAGACCCGCTTGTCGTACCCGGCCAGGCCGTATGCAATGGCGGCGCCCACGATTCCGGCGCCCGCAACGATCACGTCGTATTCACGCTGCATGTTCAAAGACCTTTCTTCTTCGGGGCGATGCGCAGGCTGCGCGCGGTCCCCGCAGTGCCAGAACCACCAGGGTTCAGCAGCGCCGTCAAGTGGATCGCCTGGGGTGAATGGAAATGAGGGTTCATTGACCGAGAGGTGAGTTGCGATGGCTGCGAACCGTCTGACGTTTGCTTCAACACAGCCTTCATCGTAAGCAAGATCACCTCAGGTCGCCAGGGTAAAAACCATAGTCAATGTTTTTATGCAATACCTCTTTGTTTCGATGCTAAATCATTGTTTTTATTGAACATTTTATCTAGAAAATGTCATTAAGATAGCATCTTGAAATAAAACCATGTCTAAATACTATGAGCATGAAAATCACGCTGCGCCACTTGGAGGCTTTTCGGGCGGTCATGGTGCGCAGGACCGTCACCGGTGCCGCCGAGATGCTTGGGGTGACTCAACCCGTCGTCACCCGCCTGATTGCCGACCTGGAGCAGCGCATCGCGATTGCGCTGTTTACCCGAGACAAGGGACGCCTCGCTCCAACGCCAGAGGCCACACTGCTTTTTGCCGACGTCAATCAGTCATTGATGGGGATCGAGCGGATCGCGAATGCGGCAAGCGGCATCAAGGCACTGAAGCTGGGCCACCTGGAGATCGCCGCGGCCCCCAACATGGCCTTGTCCTTCCTGCCACGCGCCATCGCCAGCTTCAGCCTGGAGCGTCCAGAGACCTTGATCACAATGCACATGCATAGCTCTTCAACCGTTCTGGATATGGTCCAGAGCGGACGCTGCCATCTGGGATTCGCCATGGTGCCCGTTCATGCGACGAGGCATGGCAATAGTGAGACCCTTGTTTCGGCCAAGATGGTTGGAGTGATTCCTGTCGGGCATCGACTGGCGACCCGCAAGGTCCTGAACCCGGAAGATTTCGAGGGAGAAAGCTTCATCTCCATGGCGCCGCTGATGGAGACACGCATGAAGATCGACTCCTTGATGCTTTCCTACGGCGTGAACAGAAGGATCAATGTCGAAACGCAAATCTCGTCAGTCGTGATCCGATTAGTCGAAGCGGGCGCAGGAATTTCTATCATCGATCCGCTGACGGCCACTGGCTACACCGGTGACCAGGTCAGGTTCATCCCCTTCAAGCCAGATATCGTGACCGATTACTCGATGGTCATCTCACCGAGAAACTCCTCGACCCTGGTTCTCAAGCCTTTCATCGACCACGCGCGGCGTGAGATCCGCAAGATGGTGCCCACGCATCTGATCGTCCGAGGTTGACGAGCCGCACTTCGTGCAATTGCGTGATTTCCAGCTTGCTGAGAGCGGCTTGGCCGTCCGGTCTTCAGGTGCTTTCTCTGGTTGACTACAGCGCGTACCGCTGCACAACGTTCATTGCGAAGACATACCGATTTACGGGCGGGAGGGGCGTAAGCGTCAGCTCAGCACCCTCTTGACGAGGTCCTTATGGGATGGTCAGACGTCCAGAACGTGTCGCAGCAATGACTTGCCCCCCACCAGCCGTACCACGGTAAACGAGAGAAGTCCGTCAACCCAGGAGAATGACGGACATGAAGAAGAGCAGGTTCAGCGACGAACAAATCATTGGCTTCTTGCGACAGGCCGAAGCCGGCATGGGCATCCCCGAGTTGTGCCGCAGCGGCGGCTTCAGCCAGGCCACGTTTTACAAATGGCGTTCCAAGTTCGGCGGCATGCAAGTCTCAGAGGCCCAGCGCCTGCGCGAGCTTGAGAGCGAGAACGCCAAGCTCAAGAAACTGCTGGCCGAAGCGCACCTGGACATCCACGCCCTCAAGAGCGTCTTCGGGGTAAAGCGCTAGCCCCACAGGCGCGGCGCGATGCCATCCGACAGATGCTTGAGCAGCATCACCTCTCGGAGCGGCACGCCTGCCGCCTTGTGGGGCTATCCCGAGACAGCTACCGCCACCCGCCGCAGCCCTGCGAGCTCAACGCCACCCTGGGTGAGCAGATTCGGCAAACGGCCTTGGTGCGCCGCCGATTCGGCTACCGGCGCATCCACGACATGCTGCGCCAGCAGTTTCCCGGGGTGAACCACAAGCGCATCTATCGGCTGTACCGGCAGGCCAACCTGACGGTGAAGAAACGCCGCAAAGTCAAACGCCCAACGCAGGAGCGCGTGCCGCTGCAACTGGCCAGGAACATCAACGAGGTGCTGAGCATGGATTTCGTCTCGGACAGCCTGTCCAGTGGACGGCGCATCAAGTGTCTGACGGAGGTGGATGACTTCAGCAAGGAGTCCGTGGACATCACGGTGGACTACGGCATCTCGGGCCAGTACGTCACCCGCGTCCTCGACCAAGTGGCCAGGTTCCGCGGCTACCCGGCAGCAGTGCGAACGGACAACGGCCCGGAGTTCACCAGTCGGGCGTTCCTGGCCTGGGCGCAAAAGAACGGGATTCGGCACATCCTGATTGAGCCGGGCAAGCCCATGCAGAACGGCTACATCGAGAGCTTCAACGGCAAGTTCAGAGATGAATTGCGCTGCCCCCAGGATTAGCAACACGACGATTCAGAGTCCGTGGGTTGAATCGTAATGGGTTGATCTGATGGCGCAATGCCGCCAGGGCGCTGGCGGCATTGCGCGGCGAACTTGGCCGGAGGCAAGTACGCCAGGGTGCTGTGCGGGCGTTGGTGGTTGTAGTCCTCACGCCAGTTGTCGATGACGCTGCGCATGTGGCTCAGGCTGGCAAACCAGTGTTGCGACAGGCATTCGTCGCGCAAGCGGCTGTTGAAGCTCTCGATGTACGCGTTTTGAACGGGCTTACCCGGCTGGATGAAACGCAACTCCACCTGGTTCTTGGCGGCCCAGTCCTGCATCGTGCGCCCCGCGAACTCCGGGCCGTTGTCCGTGCGAATGACCTTGGGAAGGCCCCTCTCGGCCTTGACCTGATCAAGCACGCGCGTGACGTACAGCGCCGGAATCGACGTGTCCACCGCGATCTGGACCGACTCCTTTGTGCAGTCGTCCACCACGGTGAGCGTCTTGACCTTGCGGCCGTTTGCCAGTTCATCGAACACGAAGTCCATGCTCCACACCTCGTTGGGTTGCTCGGGACGCACCAGCGGCTGGCGCTCGGGCACCGGCAGCTTCTTGCGCCGACGCTTGCGCACCGCCAAGCCTTCCTCGCGGTAGATCCGCCAGGTGCGCTTGACGTTGATCGCCCAACCCTCATGGCGCAGGCGGTTGTGCAGCATCCGGTAGCCGTGGCGGCGGTGCTGGCCCGCCAATTCCTTCAAGCGCTCGCGCAGTGTCTCGTTGCCATCGGTGCGAGGCTGGTAGCGCAGCACGCTGGTGCTGATGGCCACCAACCGGCACGCCTGGCGTTCGCTCAGGCCTTTGGCCTGGAGCTGTCGAACGCACTCGCGCTTGGCCGCCACGGCCGTCACTTTCCCTTGAGCACCTCCCGCATGGCGTCGATCTCCAGCATCGAGTTGGCCAGCAGCTTCTTGAGCTTGTTGTTCTCCGCCTCCAGGGCCTTCAGGCGCTGGGCGTCCGACACGTTCATGCCGCCGAACTTGGCCTTCCAGGCGTAGTAGCTCGGCTCCGAGAACCCGTGCTTGCGGCACAGTTCCTTGACCGGCAGTCCGGCATCGGCCTCACGCAGGAAGCCAATGATTTGCTCCTCGGTAAATCGCTTCTTCATCGTCCAATTTCCTCTCAGGGGTAATTGGACTCCAGACCGTCATGTGGCTGATTTCAGGGGGCAGCGCAGAATGCCTCAACGAGCAGTGGTTTGAATCGTTGTCACAGGCCCGGGAGTGCATTGCACATTGGCGGCGGGATTACAACGAGGTCAGGCCGCATAGCAGTCTGGGACGCATCCCGCCGGCACGATTCGCCCAGCAGCACCGCCAGCGCGCTGGCGGTGCTGCTGGCAGTGAGCAGAAACAAAACTTCGATTAACCTTTAACCTCGGACTTCTCCAATCCGTTGGTACGGTCAATGGGGGCAGGTCAGACAAGCTCTACTGGAGGCAATAGAGTCTGAAATTCAGTCGGCGATCGATTCGGCAACCACTTCGATCCAGATTGCCATGGAATGGGATGGCGAGCAGTGCACATGTGATATTGATGGCGAGACTTATTACTACACGCCTAGATCAAATCACTTGTCGGAAATTCTTAAAATTTTGAAATATAAAACCGGGGAGCAGCACTTAGAAGATGGCAAGTCTTTGTTGGAAATCTCATGGAAATAAATTTACCTTTTTGACCGGCGAATCCTTTGTGATATTTTTGAATCAATGATGAGAGGCATTTATGTTCTTCAAGCGGCTTTTCGGAATATCCGAATTGAACCAAGGTGAGGTTCTGAAGAAGGTCAGTGATCGCACTTGGGTCTCATCAACGGGCGAGACCATCAACAAAGTCAGCGACGACATCAGCATTTCCTCGAACGGGACCACTTACACGAGAACTGGCTCCACGGTGGTCGGTAGCGATGGGAGCTTGTTTACCAGTATGGGAGGTTCAACGAGTTCCGACGGCAGCTTCCGCATGGGAGACTTTGCGACCGGTAGAGGCGCCACTTTCGAAGATGACGACTCGAAATGGTGACTTGAACGGATTCGGAATCCTGCGGACAAATGAGGGTGAGACCTAAACAGGTCCAGACTTCCGCAACTATCCGCAGGACTTGGATGCGTCAGGTAAGGTTTAGCAGGCCTACACTTGCACGGAATTGAACCCGGGTCCGCAGCCACCACCAATCAAGAAGCCCCAACCACTCTCGGTTGGGGCTTTTTTTCGTCTGATCGCGCCAGAAGTCGCGTGTTGTCGCGGATTCGCGCGAAAACTTGCGGACTTCGCCTGCCGGCCATCTGGCTCGTTCCCGGTCACCTTTCGCTCTCTCCTTGCCATTATTCTCCCGGGCTTCGCTCTCCGCGAATGGCCCGAAGTCCGCAGGGGCTGGCCCGGACCTCACTGGAATCAACGGGTTACACGCGGACGGATCAAGGAGTTGGATTGCGTCATTGCCTACCCGGCCGGGACAACGCCGGTCACGGAAACGGGCAGATCCCGCCCAGCGGGCCCTCGCGCGCCTACCTGAGCCGGGCGCGCTGGTCATCCCACAGCGCTGGCGGATCCACCGCCAGATCAAAGAGCGTGACGTGGTTGGGCAGGGCGTCGTCGAGGATGGCGGCCACGATGTCCGGCGCCAGCGTGGTCAGGTTGACCATCCGGCTCACGTAGCTGTTGTCGATCCCTTCCCGGGCGGCGATCTCCTTGAGGGACTTGGCCTCGCCCGACTCGAGCATGGCCAGCCAGCCAAGCCGAAACCCACCCAAGGTGTATGGCCGCCGCGGACCGTGAACGAACTTCTGCGCTGGCAAGAACTACTTGACCCGAAGGCCCGCCGTGACATGGAGCAGCAGCTGCTGCGCGCCTGCGCGCGCCGCAAGCGAATGGCCTTGTGCGTAGTCAAGACGCCCAGGACGCAATATGCCTTCTGGGTTCCGTTGACCAAGGACCAGAAGCAATCTCCTGCCCAGGCTCTGGCAACCGCAAGGCCCTGGCTTCTTGCAGCGAAGGTGTACCCCATGACCACAGCGCGCATCGACGACGACTACGTGAGCCAGCGCAACACGCCAGGCAAGACCACGCTGGCCGGCAAGCGCATCGCCCTCATCGGGTGCGGCACCATTGGCGGGTACCTTGCCGAACTGCTCGTGAAAGCTGGCGCGGGCTTGGACGGGGGCGAGCTACTGCTCGTTGACCATGACATCCTGATGCCGCAGAATGTTGGGCGCCATAGTCTCGGCCTGCACTACGCTCTGAAGAACAAGGCCACGTCGCTGAAAACTGAACTCGCGTTAGGCGCCCCGACCGCGAACCTGCGTGGCCTGCCGGTCAAGGTGCAGGAGGCCGGACTCGGTACGCTGGATCTGCTCATCGACGCCACCGGAGAAGAGGGCCTGAGTTCTCAGTTGACGCGCCGTCTTTCTGATTCCGGCAAGTTCGTCCCGTCGCTCACGACATGGGTCGAGGGGCCTGGTGTTGCCGTCCGAGCCCTCCTGCGTGACAGTCAAGATCAAGGCTGCATCCGCTGCATGTGCAAGGCCCATGGAGAGCAGCTGTTCCCTGTGGTGCAAGAAGCGATGCCCGACGAACTCGCAGGGCACGGCTGCGAGAGCCTGTACGTCCCGTTCCCAGCCACCGTCTCCATCCACGCCGCATGCCTAGCAGCAGATATGGTTTCCGACTGGCTTGCTGGCACCCCCGCCCCGCGGCTGCGGACCGCGTTGACGCGAAGAGGCTTCATCAAGGCGACGGAGGACACCGACGTTCCGCGCCGCGAGAACTGCCCTGCATGCAGTTAGTAAATGAGTGGGCCACGGCTGACCGACGCCGGCTAGTGGTCCTCAACGAAGCCGTGACGCAGGTCTTGGTGCGTCACAGGCAGCGCTTTCCCTGGCAGACGGAAGCTGGTGGCATTCTGCTCGGGCGCCGGCGCGGCAATCATTTTGAGGTGGTCGAAGCCACGGAGCCGACGCACCGCGACCGCAGGTTGACCTACTTGTGGGAACGGGAGGCCTTCGGCCATGCACAAGCTGCTACGCGCGCATGGAGGCTCGCCGCGGGGACCATCGACTACGTCGGTGAATGGCACACACACCCACAACGCGTGCCCATCCCGTCATCGTTGGATCGGCGCGAGTGGCATGCGCTGGCTTTGGATCGCCCGACGGTGTTGCTTCTAGTGATCGTCGTCGGAACCAGTGAGCTGCACATCGAAATGGTGAGTGCAGCAGGGCAAGTAGAGCTCATACCGCTCTTGTGACATGGCGCGAATGTCTTCGGCCAGACGCACAGTTCACTGAAGCTCACTGCACAGTCGCACAGCCGGGAAACGCGACCGACGCAGCCATCACATTGGCTAGCGAAAACGCACCATTCCCGCCAGCTGCCCGGAGTTGCACGTCCGCTTCCGACTGCTCGGGTCGTTCGCGCGTCTTCAGGTCGCTAGCGTGGCTCAATGACTGTATTGGAACCGAGACCGCAATTTGGGCTTCCACCGGTGACCGACTGCAATCGCTGCAAGCCGGTCATTGAAAGTATCTAAATGCAATACTGCAACTTGGGCCGGTACCGTCGTTCACAGTAGTGCTCGGGGCTAGCTCCTGCTATCGAATTGCACGAGTTGGCTGCAACTTTGGGAGTTCATTCTGCTTATTTTGAAGTCTACCGTGCTAAGTCATTGATTCTGCAAGGCCTCGAATCAGTCTAACTTTGGTGTTGCCCACCGGGTCGAGGTGGTGAGCCACCACCGACCAGCGCCACAGCGCTTGCCGAATGATGGGGTACGCGGGTGGGGCGCTGGCCCCAGTGTTCAAGGGTGAAGCTTCCGCCCAGACTGGCCACGGCGGCACTTTGCAGTGCTTCAGAAACGGTCATGGGCGGCAGCAGGCCGGCGAAACGCTGCGCCAGCATGGATTTGCCGGTTCCGGGCGGGCCCATCATCAGCAGCGAGTGGCCGCCAGCCGCCGCAATTTCCAAGGCGCGCTTGGCAGCCGCATGGCCTTTGACATCGGCCAGGTCCGGGTAAGGCGGCGCGCTGGGGCGTTCGGCAGGGGCCACGCGTGCCCACCCCTGGTCAGCGTCGGCGGGGTGGGGCGCGGAGGCGGGCAAGAACTGCGCAGCCACATCCAGGAGATGGCGCGCTCGGTAGACGGCCATGCCCGGCACCAGGCCGGCTTCTTCAGCACTGCCGGGAGGCAGCACCAGTTGGGTGTCAACGCCTTGCTGGTGCAGGGCGACGCCCATCGCCAATGCGCCGCGCACCGGGCGCAACTCGCCAGAGAGCGATAGCTCGCCGGCGAACTCCCAACCGGCCAGGCGTGCTCCGTCTATTTGTCCGCTGGCTGCCAGAATGCCCAGGGCGATAGGCAGGTCGAACCGGCCAGAATCCTTGGGCAGATCGGCAGGTGCCAGGTTGACCGTGATGCGCCGGTTGTGTGGAAACTCAAAGCCGCTGTTTTGTATGGCGCTGCGCACGCGTTCACGCGCTTCCTTGACTTCCACATCGGCCAGCCCCACCAGGGTGAAGCTGGGCAGTCCGTTGGCCAGATGAACTTCTACGGTGACCTGTGGTGCAGCCAGGCCCATCAGAGCGCGGCTGGCGACGAGACATAAGTCCATACTGTGATCGAATACTGGGTTTGGAACAGGATGCAGCGCCAGCGAGACGGCCTGCACATGGCCGTGCGAGCGCGAGCGGACGATCTCGAAGGCTGATGCTGGCACGAAGGTCTCGCCCTTGACCTTGCCGTCCTCCCGGTGGCTGCGCCGCAGCAGGTGGGTGCGGTAGACCCGATCCTTGTACTTGCGCGTGGTAGTGACGACGTGAGCGGTGCCAAGAATCGTGCCCGTCTGAGCCAAGATCAGCTGGCCGAAGTGGCCGACGTGTTGTCGGCGGCACACATCGGCGGCGCATACCCTCAGTTCCGCGTCTGCAGCCCTCGCCGGTACTGAACCGCCTCTGCCACGTGGCCGACTTCGACTTCTTCGCAATTTTCCAGGTCAGCCACGGTGCGCGCAACCTTCAGGGCCCGGTGGGTGGCGCGGGCACTCCAGCCCAGGCGTGCGGCCGCAGAGGTCAGGAAGCTGGCGACGCTGGGGCTGAGCCTGACGTGCTGATCAATGGCTTGGCCTTGCAGCGCCTGGTTGGCGTGGCCTTGCCGGGCAACAGCCCTTTCTCGTGCGGCTTTGCAGCGCTCGCGCAGGGCTGCGGAAGGCTCGCCCGGCGGGGCGGTGAGCAGTTCGTCGGCCGACAAGGCGCCCAGTTCGACATGTAGGTCGATGCGGTCAATGAGGGGGCCTGACAGCTTGCCCTGGTAGCGTGAGACCTGATCGGGCGTGCATCGGCAGGCGCGCACGCGGGAGCCCAGGTAGCCGCAAGGGCAGGGGTTCATGGCCGCGATAAGCTGGAACCGCGCCGGAAAATCAGCCCGCTGGGCGGCCCGGGAAATGGTGATGTGGCCGGTTTCCAACGGTTCGCGCAGGGCTTCCAGTGCGGCGCGGGGAAACTCGGGCAATTCGTCGAGAAACAGCACACCTTGATGGGCTAGCGATATCTCGCCGGGCCGGGGTGGCGAGCCTCCGCCCACCAGCGCCACAGCGCTTGCCGAATGATGGGGTGCGCGGGTGGGGCGCTGGCCCCAGTGTTCAAGGGTGAAGCTTCCGCCCAGACTGGCCACGGCGGCACTTTGCAGTGCTTCAGAAACGGTCATGGGCGGCAGCAGGCCGGCGAAACGCTGCGCCAGCATGGATTTGCCGGTTCCGGGCGGGCCCATCATCAGCAGCGAGTGGCCGCCAGCCGCCGCAATTTCCAAGGCGCGCTTGGCAGCCGCATGGCCTTTGACATCGGCCAAGTCCGGGTAGGGCGGCGCGCTGGGGCGTTCCGCAGGGGCACGCGCGCCCACCCCTGGTCTGCGTCGGCGGGGTGGGGCGCGGAGGCGGGCAAGAACTGGGCAGCCACATCCAGGAGATGGCGCGCGCGATAGACGGCCATGCCCGGCACCAGGCCGGCCTCTTCCGCGCTGCCGGGAGGCAGCACCAGTTGGGTGTCAACGCCTTGCTGGTGCAGGGCGACGCCCATCGCCAATGAGCCGCGCACCGGGCGCAACTCGCCAGAGAGCGATAGTTCGCCGGCGAACTCCCAACCGGCCAGGCGTGCTCCGTCTATTTGTCCGCTGGCTGCCAGAATGCCCAGGGCGATAGGCAGGTCGAACCGGCCAGAATCCTTGGGCAGATCGGCAGGTGCCAGGTTGACCGTGATGCGCCGGTTGTGTGGAAACTCAAAGCCGCTGTTTTGTATGGCGCTGCGCACGCGTTCACGCGCTTCCTTGACTTCCACATCGGCCAGCCCCACCAGGGTGAAGCTGGGCAGTCCGTTGGCCAGATGAACTTCTACGGTGACCTGTGGTGCCGCCAGGCCCATCAGGGCGCGGCTGGCGACGAGACATAAATCCATACTGAGACCGGAAACTGAGTTTGGCGCAAGATGCCGCGCCGTGAGCCTTGGCGACTTGGGCTTTTCGGCACCAAGGCCGTGGTGAAGTCGCCTGCGAGCGGAGCGTGGTGGAGTTGCAACTGCGGAGGGCGCGTCGCATTGCATTTTTTCCGTCGCAGCAATGAGTATTTAAGTTTACTATAAACTTTAGGGCATCCCTAGGAGCTCATTGAGTAGCATTGGCACCAGCGCTCAGATGGCAGGGTTTAATTCTTTTGTATGCCTGTGATGAGACACCAGCTGAGCCAGCACGGCGGAAGACGCGGTAGCCCTCGGGCCGCTGGTTCGGCTCGTGAATGCAATCGGCACGCGCGCTCCCAGCACAATGCCCGAACCCATGGCGCCCGCCAAGTATTCAAGCTGCTTGGCCAGCATGCTGCCGCTTTCCAGGTCCGGTACGGCCAAAATGTCGGCTTGCCCGGCCACAGGCGACTCTATTTTCCTGATCATGGCCGCTTCTGCGGAAATGGCGTTGTCAAAGGCCAAGGGGCCATCCAGCAGACCATCGCGGATTTGCCCCCGATCGGCCATTTTGCAGAGGGCAGCTGCGTCCAGAGTGGAAGGCATGCTGGAGCTGACGTTCTCCCCCGCTGAGAGCAAAGCAACTCGCGGCAACTCGACCCCCAGTATGCGGGCCAGATCGATGGCGTTCTGCACGATATCTGCTTTTTCTTCCAGGCTCGGTCGGATGTTGTACGCAGCGTCGGTGAGGAGCAGAGGCTTGCTGTAAAGCGGCACATCAAAACGGAACACATGTGACAGGCGTCGCCCGGTCTGCAGTTCCTTTCGCGCAAGAACGGCCTGGATCAGTTCGTCGGCGCTCAGGCTGCCTTTCATCAGGCTATCCACCTCGCCAGTCGCGGCCATCCCGGCGGCATGGTCGGCGGCCGCGTGGCTATGCGGCATGTTGACGATCTTCATGCCATTCAGATCGAGACTGAATTCCTCGGCGATCGCGCGTATGCGCGCCTCGGGCCCGATCAGCACCGGCTCCAGCAGTCCGTGGCTGGCGGCGACCACCACGCCCGAAAGAGTGCCCTCGTCACAGGGATGCGCCACAGCGCAGCGCACCGCCGGGATGTTTTTGACGAGGGCGAGGAGGTTCTTGAACCGGGCCTCGGGGTCGAAGACTTCAATCAGCGGCACGCTGCCTCTCGGCATGCGGATTTTGTGCGGTGGCGCAAGCACCCGAGCGACGCCGTTGACAACGCGCTCTCCCTTCTGGTTGAACGCTTCGCAAGATAACTCGACGATCTTCTTGCGCTCGTCCTTGGAGGTGACGGTGGCGCTGACCGTGAGTGTGTCACCGATGCGAACCGGGCGCGAGAAATGCAGGGCTTGGTCAAGGTAGATGGTGCCGGTACCCGGAAACTCGGTGCCCAGCAACGCAGAAATCAGCGCGCCGCTCCACATGCCGTGGCCGATCACGCCCTGGAACATGGTTCCGTTGGCGTATTCCTCGTTCAGATGGGCCGGGTTGGTATCGCCGGAGACCGCCGCGAAAGCCTGGATGTCCTTCAGGGTCAGGGTTCGCAGCAGGCGGGCACTTTGGCCGATCTCCAGTTCTTCAAAGGTGTGGTTCTCGACAAAGTCGTTGACATTGCTCATTACAAAAGTTTCATTTCAGTGTTGCGCAGAGTGCGCAGGCGGGCGAGCAAGTCCTCGTCGATCACGCTCTCGGTGGCGACCATGCCGGCATAGACCAACCCTTCGTTCCCGTCCAGCGTGATCACGTCGCCCTCAGACAACTCCTGCTGTCCGATCTGCACGCTTCGGTGTGCCTCGTCGATGTGCAGCTCGTCGCAGGCGACCAGGCAGACCTTGTTCATCTGGCGCGCCACCACGGCGGCGTGAGAAGTTCTCGCGCCACGCTGTGTCAGCAGCCCGGCGGCAGAGTCTAGCGCGGCGATGTCGCTGGTCTGGGCGTCCTGACGGACCAGCAGTGCGTACTCTTTTTCCACGTGATCCTCAGTAGGAGTGAATTCCCTGGAATCATCCAGCCGATATGTGGCGTCAGAGTGACAAGCGCTTGAAGGCTGAAAATCCGCCCAGTAAATCTGGAATTCAAACATCACAGGCCCCGGATCAATAACTCCCTTCGGTCGGTGGCAGAAAGGCCTCACGAGAAACAAGAGCCTCGTTCTTCTTCCCTCTCCCTTCGGGGGGAGGGCCAGGGTGAGGGCGGCGGCGTGTGATCTGCGGCGGGCATTTTTTTGTGGCCTGCACGGTGAATGGAAGCGATCCGCGCTTTTAAACGATGGACAGCGCGCGAGCGCGCTCCCTCACCCCCACCCTCTCCCGAAAGGAGAGGGAGCCCATCGCCACTGCGGCACCACAGAAGCCGCTCCAAAGACAGGGGCGATGGAGGCCGTTTTGGGCTTCCAAAGTTTTGTTTCTCATGTGCGCTTAGGCTGTTTGTGCCTCCTGACCGACTGTCTTACCGAGCGATTGAGTGGTTTTTGCACCAAGGTGGTGCAAAAAACCGGGGGTGAGCTTTTTCCATGCCCCTAATGCGTGCCGTGGTGCGCATGCTGGCTTGATCTTCGACTCGTCATTCCCTGTTCGCCGGCCACCGCGGAGGCGAGATCCAGTGCACCCTCTCCAACGAAAAGATGCCGTCAGTTTCAAGTTGGCATGCTCTGTGCGTATGTCCTGCCGGGAGTACTGAAACATTCTGGAGCAAGCATGACCACCACTTACATCACACCTCACAAACTCTGCGCGGGCATGGTCCTGCTGGCCGCCTCCATCGGGGCTTCGGCGCAAACTGCTGCGCCTCAGGCTGAGGCTCCGGCTGCTGCGGCCGAGCCGGTCAGCTCGCTGTCTTTCAACGTGGGCCTGGTGAGCGACTATCGGTACCGCGGCATTTCGCAAAGCAGACTCAAGCCTGCCATCTCTGGCGGCGCGGACTATTCGCATGCCAGCGGCTTGTACGTGGGCACTTGGCTGAGCTCGATTCAGTGGATCAAGGATGCCGGCGGCGATGGGTCTGTCGAGTGGGATGTGTACGGCGGCTACAAAGGGACCGCCGGCCCGATCGGGTACGACGTGGGTGTGCTGCGCTATCAATATCCCAGCAACGCACTGGCGGTGAGCGCCAACACCACCGAACTTTATGGCGCGGTGACCTGGGAAATGCTCACGGTGAAATATTCGCACTCGGTGACTAACTTGTTTGGCTTCAGCGACAGCAAGAACAGCGGCTACCTTGATTTGTCGGCCAACTTCGATCTGGGCAACGGCTGGTCGCTGACGCCGCATGTGGGTCACCAGTGGATCAAGAACAACAACGATGCCGCGTACACCGACTACGCGATCACGTTGGGCAAGGATTTCGGTAACGGGTTCTCCGCCAGCGCCGCCATTGTGGGCACGGATGCCAGCAAGGCGCTCTACGCGACGCCGTCCGGTCGTTTCACGGGGCGCACGGGCGTCGTGGTTGGCGTCAAGTACAGCTTCTAAGCACAGCTTTTGATCCAGGAGCAAACATCATGAAAATGATCACAGCCATCATCAAGCCGTTCAAGCTTGAGGAAGTGCGCGAGGCGCTTTCCGCCTTGGGCGTGCAGGGCATCACGGTGACCGAGGTCAAGGGATTCGGTCGCCAAAAAGGGCATACGGAGTTGTATCGCGGCGCTGAGTACGTGATTGACTTTCTGCCCAAGGTCAAGATCGAGGCGGCGGTGGATGCGGCCATCGTCGATCAGGTCATTGAGGCCATCGAGACCTCGGCGCGCACCGGAAAAATTGGTGACGGAAAGATCTTCGTGACCAGTCTTGAACAGGTGGTGCGCATTCGTACTGGTGAAACCGGCACAGACGCTCTGTGAACTCAGAAAGTAGCATCATGAAACGCCTCTTTTCTTCTCTCATTTTCGGGCTGGGCTTGCTCGGGGGGCAGCCGCCATGGCTGCCGATGCACCGAAGGTGGATTCTGGCGACACCGCCTGGATGCTCACCTCCACCTTGCTGGTGATTTTGATGATCATTCCGGGCCTGGCGCTTTTCTACGGTGGCCTGGCGCGCAGCAAGAACATGCTCAGCGTGCTGATGCAGGTGTTTGTCATCTTCTCGCTGATCAGCTTGCTGTGGGCCTTCTATGGCTACAGCCTGACCTTCAGCGGCGACGGCAACTTCATCGGCGGCTTCGACAAGCTCTTTCTCAAGGGCGTGACGCAAGAGACCTTTGGCGCGCTGCCCACCATTCCTGAGTACGTGTTCGTTGCGTTCCAGGGTACGTTCGCGGCCATTACCGTGGCCCTGATCGTGGGTTCCTTTGCCGAGCGGATCAAGTTCAGCGCGGTGGTGCTGTTCTCAGCACTGTGGTTCACTTTCAGCTACCTGCCCATTGCACACATGGTGTGGGGCGGTGGTCTGCTGGGCAAGGACGGCGCGCTGGATTTTGCCGGCGGCACCGTGGTGCACATCAACGCGGGTATCGCTGGTCTGGTGGGTGCCTACATGCTGGGCAAACGCCTTGGGTTTGGCCGTGAGGCGTTCACGCCACACTCGCTCACGCTGACCATGGTGGGTGCTTCCCTGCTGTGGGTGGGCTGGTTTGGCTTCAACGCTGGTTCGGCCGGTGCTGCCAACGCCAACGCAGGTCTGGCCTTTGTCAACACCGTGCTGGCCACCGCAGGGGCTACGCTGGCCTGGTGCGCCGGAGAAGCTCTGCATAAAGGCAAGGCCTCCATGCTGGGCGCTGCATCTGGCGCCGTGGCCGGGTTGGTGGCAGTCACGCCGGCGGCTGGCTTCGTCGGACCCATGGGTTCCATTGTCATCGGTGCCTTGGCAGGCTTCGTGTGTCTGTGGGGCGTGAGCGGCCTGAAGCGCATGCTGGGTGCTGACGATGCCTTCGACGTCTTTGGCGTACACGGCGTGGGTGGGATCATCGGCGCCATCCTGACCGGAGTGTTTGCATCGCAAGGCCTGGGTGGCACTGGCGGCTTGACACCTGATACCTTCGCCATGGGCCCGCAGGTCTGGATCCAGGTCAAGAGCGTGCTGCTGACGGTGGTCTGGTCGGGCGTGGTCTCTTACTTGGCCTACAAGATCGTTGACCTGCTGCTTGGTCTGCGTGTAAGCGAAGAGCAAGAGCGCCAAGGGCTGGACATCAGCAGCCACGGCGAGACGGCTTACAACCGTTGATCTGTCAAACGCTCGGCGCTTGTTCCGGCGCCGAGTGGGGTTCTCCAAGGGGAAAATTTTCAGCCCGCCACGTGCGGGCTTTTTTACACTGGAGGCGGCTCGAAGGCCGCTTATGATTGCAGGATGGATGCAGAATTAGCTTCGGTGATCGGCAAGGTTCAAAAAGCCGCCGAGCGTTCTCGCCCGCTGCGCATCCGAGGCGGGGGAACAAAGGACTTCTACGGGCAAATTCTGCACGGCGAGTTGCTCGACACGCGTCCGCTGGCGGGCATTGTCAGCTACGAACCGAGCGAGTTGGTCGTGACAGTTCGGGCGGGCACGCGTGTGAGGGATCTGGAAGATCTCCTGGCTGAAAAGGGTCAGTGCCTGCCCTTTGAACCTCCACGGTTCGGGGTAACCAGCACCGTTGGCGGCATGGTGGCAGCTGGTTTGTCCGGTCCTGCCCGAGCCAGCGTGGGGAGCCTGCGCGACTATGTTCTGGGCGTGCAAATCATCAACGGCAACGGCGAGCTGCTCACTTTCGGCGGGCAGGTCATGAAGAATGTCGCCGGCTACGATGTCAGCCGGTTGATGGCCGGCTCCATGGGAACGCTGGGCGTGATCGTGCAGGTCAGTCTGAAGGTGTTGCCCATCCCCCCGCCGAAGGCACGCTGGCATTTGAGTTGAGTGAAACCAGCGCGCGCCAGCAGCTCAATCGCTGGGGCGGGCAAGCTTTGCCACTGAACGCCAGTTGCTGGGCAGACGGAGTGCTGCTGGTGCGCTTGCGGGGCGCGCAGGCTGCAGTGGCCGCGGCGCGCAAGATCATGGGAGGTCAGTTGGTTGAGCGGGATGCGGCTCGCCACTGGGCTTCGTTGCGTGACCAGACACTGCCCTTTTTTCGGCTGGATTACGGTGACGCGTTGTGGCGTGTGAGCATGCCCGACACGGCCACCCCCTGAACCTGGGTCCTACGCTCATCGAGTGGCACGGTGCGCAGCGCTGGGTCAAACTGCCTCCACAACACAGCGCACGCGTGCGCGAGGCCGCTTCCCGGGCGGGCGGACATGCCACGCTGTTTCGCGGTGGCGACGGGCGAACCCCTGTGTTCACGCCGCTGACCGAGCCATTGGCGCGTATCAGCCGAGCCCTGAAGCACGAGTTTGATTCTGCAGGCATTTTCGGAGCCGGCCGCATGTTTCTGGATTTCTGAAGAATGCATACCCATCTCGCACCTGAATTCCAGAACACGCCCGATGGCCGTGAGGCTGAATCGATCCTGCGCAAGTGCGTGCATTGCGGCTTTTGCACGGCCACTTGTCCCACCTATCAGCTCCTGGGCGACGAGCTGGATGGCCCGCGCGGTCGCATCTACCTGATCAAGCAGGTGCTGGAGGGGGAAACGCCCACGCGCGAGACTCAGCTGCATCTTGACCGGTGCCTCACCTGTCGCAATTGTGAAACGACCTGTCCCAGTGGCGTTCAGTATGGGCATCTGGTGGATATTGGCCGCAAGATCGTCGACGCCAAGGTGCCGCGCCCACCATCTGAGCAACGCTTGCGTGGGGTCTTGCGCACTGGGCTTTCATCACCGCTTTTTGGGCCGGCGATGCGTCTGGGGCAGTCGGTGCGGGGCTTGCTGCCTGTAGCGTTGCGTGCCAAGGTGCCACCCCGTCAGGATGCTGGCACATGGCCGAAGCGTAAGCATGCGCGCAAGGTGCTCATGCTGGAAGGGTGTGTGCAACCGTCCATGGCGCCCAACATCAATCGCGCCACGGCGCGGGTGCTGGATGCCGCGGGCATTCAGGTGGTTTTGCCGCGCAGTCAGGGCTGCTGTGGTGCGGTGCGCTTTCATCTGAACGATCAGGACGGCGCGCGGCGCCAGATGCGTCGCAACATCGATGCATGGTGGCCCCACATCGAATCGGGCCGCGTAGAGTCCATCGTGATGAACGCCTCCGGCTGTGGAGCGGCGGTCAAAGATTACGCCCATGCGCTGAAGGACGATCCGCGCTACGCGAGCAAGGCTGAGCGCGTGAGCGCCTTGACACGTGATCTGAGTGAACTGCTACCGGATATAGCGGCGGCGCTCGCGGGCAAGCTTGCGCCGCCCGCAGGTGCCGTGGTGTTTCACCCGCCTTGCACCTTGCAGCACTGGCAGCAACTGAGTGGTGGAGTGGAGCAGCATCTCCGGAAGCTGGGTTTCGAGGTAAGACTGGCGCCTGTCGAGTCGCACCTGTGCTGCGGTTCAGCGGGCACCTATTCGGTATTGCAGCCAGAACTGGCGACCAGGTTGCGCGACCGCAAGCTCGGCCACGTGCTGGGCGAGCGGGTGGCTGATCAGCCCGCCGTGATCGCCTCAGCCAACATCGGTTGCATCACACACCTGCAATCGGGCACCGAGGTGCCTGTTCGGCACTGGGTTGAGTTGTTGGACGAGAGCCTGCCGCGCGCCTGACAATCAGGTGGGTGAAGCGGGCGCTGCCGCCAGAGCGGCTTCAATGTCTTTCTCAAGGGATTGAGGCTTGTCCTGCGGTGCATAACGCCGAATGACGTGACCATCCCGGCCGATCAGGAACTTGGTGAAATTCCACTTGATGGCCTGGCTGCCCAGCAGGCCGCGTGCCTCTGACTTAAGCCATTGAAACAGAGGGTCGGCCCCTGCGCCATTGACTTCTATCTTGGCCATCATCGGAAAATCCACACCGTAGTTACGCTGGCAGAATGCGCCGATCTCGGAGTTGCTGCCCGGGTCTTGGCCGCCGAATTGATTGCACGGGAACCCAATGACCGAAAGACCCCGGGCGGCGTACTTCTCATGCAATGCCTGAAGCCCGGCAAACTGCGGCGTGAAGCCGCAGGCGCTGGCGGTGTTGACGATCAGCACAACCCGGCCCGCCAGATCAGACAGGGCGAATGGCTGGCCATCCAGCGTTGTCACCGTAAAGAGGCCGAGGCCGGCGGAGTCGGGTGTGTGCGTGTTGGTCATGGGGGTCACGGCCGGTTTACCTGTGTCCACGATCGCTGCGGGCAATGGCCATCAGGCGCTTGACTTCTATCGGGTGGCGACGCAGGTTGTAAAGGTGCCAGATCTGGATCACGACCATGATGGCAGTCACCAGCAAGCCAAACCAGGCTACAGCCGCGAACGCCGACAAGCCGGCCTTGGTAGATGCGCTGTAGATAAACCCCAAGGCCAGAATGCAGGCCTGCTCATTGAAGTTCTGCACTGCGATCGAACGGCCGGCGCCCATCAGGTTGTGGCCACGGTGCTGTAGTAGCGCGTTCATGGGGACCACCAGGAAGCCCCCCAGCCCGCCCAGAAGTATGAGAAAGGGGATTGCTATCCATAGTCTGTCAATGAAGATCAACGCCACTACCAGCAAACCCATGAGCATGCCCAGGGGCATCACGGTCGTGGCCCGGTCGAGCCGCATGCGCATGGAGGCCCATACGGCGCCTACTGCGGTGCCAATGGCCACCACGCCGACCAGGCTGGAAGCCTGCGACACACTATAGCCCAGAGCGGCGGCGGCCCAGGCCAGGACGAGGTAGCGCAAATTCCCGCTGACACCCCAGAAAAGTGTGGTGGTAGCCAGCGAGATCTGACCCAGACGGTCATTCCACAGGCGCGAGTTGCAGCGCCAGAAATCTGGCAACAGGACGAACAGGTTGCGCGGAAGAGGCCTTAGTGGAACATTGGTGCGGGGAATACCTGTGTTGATGGTCGCCGCCAAAACATAAATGCCCATGATGACCGTGATGGCCGCTTCGGCTGGAGTGTCCACCCCAGTGCTAAACCATGGGAAATCAAAGCTCAGCAAATAATCCGACACACCCGTGCTGACCAACTGCCCACCGAGCAGGACGCCCAGAATGATCGATGCGATGGTCAGGCCTTCGATCCAGCCATTGGCCTTGACCAGTTGAGAAGGTGGCAGCAGTTCAGTCAGGATGCCGTACTTGGCGGGCGAATAGGCAGCTGCTCCCAGCCCCACGATGGCATATGACAGCAACGGGTGTGAGCCAAAAAGCATGGCCGCGCAGCCGACGGCCTTGATGGCGTTGCTGAAGAACATGACGCGCCCCTTGGGTTGCGCGTCTGCGAAGGCGCCCACCAGAGGAGCGAGCACGACATAGAAAAACGCAAAAATGGGCACCAGGGCTGCCGTTTGCCAATCCGCGGCACCGGCGTGCCTGAGCAGGGCGATCGCAGCGATAAAAATAGCGTTGTCAGCCAGCGAGCTGAAAAACTGCGCCGACATGATGACGTAGAAGCCGCGCTTCATGCGAGACACCGGCAGCACAAGTAAGCCGGCGGAAGCCCGGCCAGCGCTTGATGGATCACGGGGATGAGCCTGAAGCGGCTAGCCAACCCGGCAGGAGACATGAACAATGTGTTTTTCAAACGAATGCGGAGTTATAGCACGCTGTTACGAGTCATCACGGATCAGGCAGGCTCGGAAATCGTAAACACGCTCTCGGAGTGCCAAAATGATGCCTTGTCCAAAGTGAGCGCCGAGCTTCTCAAGATCATCCCATGCCGCGTCCGATCCAGGCCACCATCCACACATCCGCTCTTCGTCATAACATTCAGCGTCTTCGCCTGGCCGCACCTGGGGCTCGGGTGTGGGCGATTGTCAAAGCCAATGCCTACGGCCATGGCATTGAGCGTGCCTTCGAGGGGCTGCGCGGAGCCGATGGCTTCGCCATGCTTGATCTGGACGAAGCACGTCGCGTGCGTGACCTCGGCTGGCGCGGTCCGATCCTGCTGCTCGAAGGCGCGTTTGAGCCGCGCGATCTGGAGCTGTGCTCTCGCCTGCAGCTGTGGCACGTAGTGCACCACGACGACCAGATCGACTGGCTGGCTATGCACAAGACCCATGCGCCACAGCGTGTTTTTCTGAAGCTCAACTCGGGCATGAATCGACTTGGTTTCACACCTGAACGTTACCGCGCCGCTTATGCACGCCTGGCGGCGTTGTCTCAGGTCGATGAGATTTCGCACATGACCCATTTCAGCGATGCTGACGGGGACAAGGGCATTGCTGCCCAGTGGAGCCAGTTCCAGCGTGCGACCGAGGGGCTGCCTGGCGAGCGCAGCCTGTGCAACAGTGCGGCCACCTTGCGCCATGGCATGCAGCCGGACATTCGCGGCGACTGGGTGCGCCCCGGCATTGCCTCGTATGGCTCGTCACCTGATTTCCCAACGCATGACATCAAGGACTGGGGCTTGCGGCCCAGCATGACGTTGTCTTCAAAAATAATAGCGGTTAATCAGCTGGAGGCAGGGGGCACCGTAGGGTATGGGTCGCTTTTCACGGCCGATGTGCCCATGCGCACAGGCGTGGTGGCCTGCGGTTACGCTGACGCCTACCCACGTCATGCGCCCACAGGCACCCCTGTGCTGGTCGAGGGCGTGCGTACCCGTACCCTGGGCCGCGTAAGCATGGACATGATCGTCGTGGATCTCACGCCCGTTCCTCAGGCGCGTTGTGGGAGCGAAGTCACTTTGTGGGGCTGCGGCCCTAACGGTGCGATTTTGCCGATCGACGAGGTCGCCCAGGCCGCTGGCACCGTGGGTTATGAGCTGATGTGCGCTTTGGCACCCCGCGTGGGCGTGTCCGTTGATGAAGACGCGGATGTTGGCTGAGCATGCGTGCCCCTTGAAGTCATAGGGCGGGAGACTCTTTCAGCATCTACTTCAGGAATCCGTCGTACCCGGTCTTCAAGATCAGCGCGCCGACGACCACAATAAACACCCCGCGCACGAAGCCGGTGCCGTGTTTCAAGGCCAGTCGCGTGCCGATGAGGCTGCCCACCACGTTGGCAACCGCCATGACCAGCCCGATATGCCACCAAATGTGCCCCTTGGCCGCAAAGAGCGACAGGGCTGATATGTTGGTGGCCACATTCAGCAGCTTGGCAGAGGCCGAGGCATTGAGAAAGTCATAGCCTAGAAGCCGCACAAAGAGAAAGATGAAAAAGCTGCCGGTGCCAGGGCCGAAGAAGCCGTCGTACCAGCCAATCACCAGCCCGATGATGCAGGCGATCACGGTTTCGCGCCGAGGGGTGTGGCGCGGGGCGTGTGTATGGCCCAGATCTTTCTTGGCCAGCGTATAGACCAATACCGCTAGCAAGATGAGGGGTAGCAGGCGGCGCAGGAAGTCCGGGTTGATCAGGGTCACGTGCCAGGCGCCGAAGAAGGCGCCCACCAGTGCTGCGCCGGCTGCGGGTAGCAGGGCGCGCCAGCGCATCTGGACGCGCCGGCTGTATTGCGCGGTGGCAATGGCTGTTCCCCATACCGATGCACTCTTGTTGGTGCCGAACAGGGTGGCCGGCGCTGCATTGGGGAAGGTGGCAAAGAGCGCAGGCACCAATATCAGGCCACCGCCTCCCACGATCGAGTCGACTAGTCCGGCTAGAAGCGAAGCCAGAGAGACAAAGAGCAGTTCCATGGCGGAAGTGTAGGGGTGGTCAGCAGGCAAAAAAAGGACGCCTCGAAAGGCGCCCTTTATGAGCCATTTGAAATGGATTTTGTATTCTGTGATTCTTGTTGGTCTGGCTGTCTCCTCGGCCCTCTGGCACCGCGATACTTGCTGCAGCGCCTGAATGCTGCGACTCTAACAGCCTCTTGTCCCGCACCATATTGGGACTTTCCCCGAACCCGAATCAACTGAAATGCACTAATTCGGCTATTTTTGTTCTCGAATTGACAACTTTTGGAGTTATTTTGACTGTGACTGGTTTTCCAGTTGCGGAAGCATCGAGCCCTCGCCCAATTGCAGCAGGCCACTCTTGGCGTACACCGCGAGCTTGCTCCGCGTATCGATGATGTCCAGATTGCGCATTGTCAGCTGGCCGATGCGGTCTTGCGGGGTAAAGGGCGCGTTTTCCACTTTTTCCATGGACAGGCGTTCGGGTGCGTAAGTGAGGTTGGGCGACTCGGTGTTGAGTAGGCTGTAGTCGTTCCCGCGGCGCAGTTCCAGCGTCACTTCGCCGGTGATTGCTCGCGCCACCCAGCGTTGTGCGGTTTCTCGCAGCATGATGGCTTGCGGATCAAACCAGCGGCCTTGGTAAAGCAGGCGGCCCAGCTTGAGGCCGTTCATGCGGTACTGCTCAATGGTGTCTTCATTGTGAATACCCGTGACCAGTCTCTCATACGCAATGTGCAGCAAAGCCATGCCCGGTGCTTCGTAAATGCCCCGACTCTTGGCTTCGATGATGCGGTTCTCGATCTGGTCGCACATGCCCAGGCCATGGCGGCCGCCAATGCGGTTGGCCTCCAGGAACATTTCTACCGGGTCAGAGATTTCCTTGCCGTTGAGGGCGACCGGCAGCCCGTCTTCAAAGCGCACGCGCACTTCCTCGGCCTTGACTTCCACCTCTGGCTTCCAGAAGGCCACGCCCATGATCGGGTTGACAATGCGGATGCCGCTGGAAAGCTCTTCCAGATCTTTGGCCTCATGGGTGGCGCCCAGCATGTTCGAGTCGGTCGAATATGCCTTTTCTGTCGACATCTTGTAGCCAAAACCGGCCTTCTGCATGAATTCCGACATTTCCTTGCGGCCGCCCAGTTCATCAATGAAGCTCTGGTCCAGCCAGGGCTTGTAGATTCTCAGGGATGGGTTCGCGAGCAGGCCGTAACGATAGAAGCGTTCAATGTCATTGCCCTTGAACGTGCTGCCATCGCCCCAGATATTGACGTCATCTTCCTTCATGGCGTTTACCAGCATGGTGCCGGTGACCGCGCGGCCTAGCGGTGTGGTGTTGAAGTAGGTCGCGCCCGCGCTGCGCACATGGAAGGCTCCGCACTGGAGCGCGGCGATGCCTTCATTGGCCAGTTGGGTGCGGCAGTCGATCAGGCGTGCCTTTTCTGCGCCATATTCCATCGCCTTGCGCGGGATGGCGTCATAGTCTTCTTCGTCAGGTTGACCGAGGTTGGCGGTATAGGCGTAGGGAACA